>JBFFMM010000072.1:0-13477 GCA_041554075.1 Draconibacterium sp.
ACGAGACTCGAACTCGCGACCCTCGGCGTGACAGGCCGATATTCTAACCAACTGAACTACGCCACCATTGTTATATGATGTTCATTAAATAAAGAAAAAAAAGCGGTGACGACGAGACTCGAACTCGCGACCCTCGGCGTGACAGGCCGATATTCTAACCAACTGAACTACGCCACCCTATTTTCTATTCTAATGAACTTCCTTTGTCATCGTGTTACCGTTTCAAAAGGTGCTGCAAATATATACTTTCTTTTTTTTCCTGCAATACAAAAAATAATATTTTTGAAATATTTCGCACTATTCTCTATATCAACAACTTACATCCAAATAAATTACTAAACAAACACTAAATTACTCATATTGAGCACTTTTTCTCCATCCCAGCGATAAGCAAGTAACTTTCCGGCGTCTGTAACACACGAATCGACACAACAAACATTCGATTTTATTAGGTGTGGACCATTACCTCTGCAATAATGTCCGAAGAAAACAGGGGGAGCATCATCTGGGTATGGATACGTTTCGGAAATAATTTCGGGAGGAACGGTATAATTGGGTAAAGTAAACTTACTTTCAAACGATAGTTGCTTAAATGTTACATTTTCTGATTTATCCCACCACCGCATTCGAATTGAGCGCGGAGAAACGCCTTTATTGTTTACCACACGCAAATCGCCGGGCATTTTCAGATTTACGCCTTTTGTAAGTAACCAAACACTTTTTGCAATTTCAGACCCCGATTTTTTATAAATAGTACGAAATGTCTTTTTACTAATTTTTCCGTCTTCATAGATAGAATCCGCCACTTTTATTGCTTCTTCTGACCAACATGCATGTACAATCCGGATTTCGCCTAAATCAAGATACAACGGTAAACTTCTCATCCATTTCAAATCTTCCTTCCAGGTTAATGATCCCGATGAATATTCGTTAATGGTTTTGAAAAGCGATAGAAAATATTTGCTTGGTTTATTAACCAATTGAACACCCTGCTTATCTTTTAAATGAAAAATAATTGCATTGATCTCATGATTTCCCAATACAGCCAATGCATGCCCCCCTTTCACCATCGAACGTATTATTTTAATGGTTTTCCTGATTTCTGGACCACGATTAATAAAATCGCCAACAAAAACAGCCTTACGCGAAGGATGAGAAAAACTTCCATTTGTTTTTTCATACCCCATCTTAAGCAGAAGCTTTTTCAACAAGGAGGCATGACCGTGAACATCACCAATTATATCGTACATATTCAAATCTAAGTAAAGCGAAAATAAAAAAAATAGCCAACCAAAAATAACTCAAACAGAAAATTTCTTATCTGTATTTATTATCTGCCGGAAGTAGGCATAAAATACGATAATTATTGCAATAAAAATTACCGAATAAACATTACCACAGTAATTATAAGATTCGCGTAATTCGGCGCGTTGATCTTATTTTGCCGCCCCATGGTAAGACTAACAATTGTTTCCGGATCTTTTCGTTTGGTAAAGCAACTTATTACCAGCATTGAAATAATTACAAGAATAAAAAAGTAAATTTCTTAATGGAATCAGTTGTGAGAAAGGAGAACTGAATAGAGCATATTAACGTGCTCATACTTCAAATTTTAGTTCGAATTCTTATTTAATCACCTCGAAAATAAGATTTCTTTTTATGTGTCGAAAATTCTAAACAATTTAAATACACGACTAATTATTACTGATTTGTGTATTGTTGAATGTAGTTGTTAATTAAACCCGGAATAACATTAAAAGTCTATTGCGCAATGAAACTACTTCAAAACAAAGTGTTTACTCACTTGCTTTATCCTATTTTCAATGCTCATTACAACCATAATGCATAATCAAAGTTGAACGCTTGTAAACGCCGGGATACAAAAAAGCCACTTGCTTACACAAGTGGCTTTATGGGATAATCCCGAATTGATATTTAAATCCTGAACAAGTCAGGTTTTAATTTCTTTTAAATCTTAACACTTTCGGCACGTTTATGTACTTTACTACCAATTGTTGCATAAAAGAACAGGTAAGCCAATCCTAAGAATGGCACCCAGTACGAAGGTTGGAACCCTATACCGTCGGCAACAGCGTTTTGTGCCAAAGGAAGCAATCCGCCACCCACAACAAGTGTCATAAAAATTCCGGAAGCGGCAGCAACATATTTACCCAAACCTTCAACAGCAAGATTAAATATACCACCCCACATAATTGATGTACACAAACCGACCAGAACAAGGAACATCGCATTAATCGGTACTTGAGCGAACACAAATGAAAATGTACCACCTTGAACCTGGAATGCCGGCATACTTACCACAGTTGATATAGGCAGAAGGATAGCTAAAAGAACTAATACCATACCAACAAATGAAGCAACTGTTAACATGGTTTTACTCGACACTTTGCCACCAATAGATGCTCCAATCAAACGGCCAGCAAGCATTAGCAGCCAATAAGTTCCGGCAACAGAACCTGCCGTGCCTGCACCTATACCAAGAGATGGATCTGTCAACCAAAAAATGAGTGTTCCCGGTACTCCTACTTCAATACCAACGTACACAAAAATGCCGATAGCTCCAAAAATGAAGTGACGGAATTTCATAGCACCTGCCATAAGGCTTTTGAGTGAATCTGATGCAGATTTAACATTAGGCTCTGGAATATTAACCGCCAACAGAACAAAGAAAGCCAAAGCAAAAATACCAAGTGCGATGTACATCACCGGAAAAATATCAGTAATTCGCGCTTTCGCTATTTGTTCTCCAATTAAAATACCTACAAAAGCAGGAGTAAAAGTGGCCATAACAGAATTGAATGAACCTCCAACCTGAATTAACTGGTTTCCTTTATTTCCTTCACCACCAAGGGTATTAAGCATTGGGTTTACAACTGTGTTTAATAATGTCATTGAAAAACCTGCAACAAATGCACCAATCAGATAAACAGTAAATGCAGAAGTTTCACTTGCATGACCCGATAAATATTGAATTCCAACGCCAACAAATCCAACTGCAATTGCAATTAATGCAGTCTTTTTATAACCAACTCGTTGAAGTAAAAGACCACCTGGAATTCCCATCACAGCATAGGCGATAAAGTTTGCGGCATTACCCAACATACCTTGGAAGTTACCAACGTTAAACTGAGATTTTAACACTACCCCCATAGGTGCGGCTAAATTGGTAACAAATGCGATCATACCAAAAAGTAAGATCATCATAATAATAGGTACCGTGTAATTTTGATTTTTAGTCTCCATAATTAATTTTTATTGAATTTTAGTAGTTAAAATTATTTCTTAAAATGATTTTTAGGCAAATCCCGTAAACGTTTTGCCGCTCCCTCAGCAGTAATGTCGCGTTGTGGTGTGGCCAGCATTTCATATCCTACCATAAACTTTTTAACCGTTGCCGATCGTAATAAAGGCGGATAAAAGTGCATGTGCAAGTGCCACTCCGGATGATCTTCTCCGTCGCATGGAGCCTGATGCAATCCGGCTGAATAAGCAAACGATGTTTCAAACAGGTTATCGTACATAACCGTTAGTTTTTTGTAAATATCTGCCAGATCCGTTTTTTCGGCATCCGTTAATTGCAGAATATTCTGCACCGGACGTTTACTTACAATCATTGCTTCAAATGGCCAAACTGCCCAAAACGGGATTAAAGCCACAAACGAATCGTTTTGATCAAGTAAGCGAACTTCCTTTTCCAATTCAGCATTTACATAGTCTTCAAGGAGAGTGCGGCCATGTTTTACCAAATATGCTTTTTGCGTTTCGCATTCTTTTGCAGGCTCAGTAGGAATTCCTTTCGACGACCAGATTTGTCCGTGTGGATGTGGGTTTGAACAACCCATAATTGCACCTTTATTTTCAAATATCTGAACGTAATTAATAGTTGGATTGCTACCCAGTTCGTTAAACTGTTCGCACCAAACGTCAACCACTTTCCGAATGTCTTCCACTTCCATTTCAGGAATAGTAAGACTGTGGTCTTCGCTAAAACAAATTACTTTACAAATACCACTTTCGCTTTGCGCCTGAAACAGTTCACCTTCGTCAATTCCGCCATCGGGAGTATCGGTTAACAGTGCACTAAAATCGTTGGTAAAAACAAAAGTTCCTTTATAATCAGGATTAAACTTGCCGCCTGCTCTTTCGTTACCCGCACACAAATAACAATCTGGATCGTATTTTGGGCGTTCGGCAACTACTGTTTTTTCGACCTGCCCTTGCCACGGACGTTTTGAACGGTGTGGAGACACCAAAATCCAATCGCCGGTTAATGGGTTATATCTTTTATGGGGATGGTCTTCAATGTTAAAACTCATCAGAAATAGTATGTCAGTTATAATTTAGGTCGAAAATAAAGCAACTTATCCCGATCATTAATCGAGATAAGTTTAATATTTCCGCCTCAAAGTTAAAATATCATCTGTAATAGCGAACTTTTCGAAGTGTTTTTTTCTTCTGCCGCTATAAATCTATTTTTAAAAGTATCGGTATGAATCCTGCTTACTTTACTATTTTTTTTGCTTACAAATCAAGCTTTACAGATCCTTTGGCCCTGATGAACAACTTATGGCATTTACCTTCTCCGTAAACATGTTCTAACGTTTTCACGTACTCATCCAATTTATCTTGAGGAACAAAAGCCTGAATTGTACCACCAAATCCACCACCGTGAACACGCCATGCACCCGAACCTTTCAAAATCATTTCGCTTAATGCAAGTCCTAAAGAAACCACTTGTTCGTCTTTATGAACCACATCGAAAATGTTTTGATTGTACATATAAGAACTGTAACCCGATTCAACAACCATTTGTAAGAATGCCTGAAAATCGTTGTTTTCCAAGGCTTCAACTTGTTTTACCACCCGTGCATTATCACCTTGGAAATGGTACGATCGAAGAATTGCCCGATCACTTATGTTTTTACTGCGCAGTTCAGGAATCTTCTCTACAATTTGTTCTAAAGTAACTTCTCTCAGTACAGTTGCGCCCATCTCAGCTGCTACCGATTTCATTTCGGTTGGCAACGATGCATATTCTGCCTGAGAAGCGGGATCGTCGTGACCTCCACCCACATCGGTAATTACTAGTGAAAATCCGGTTGATACAAAATCAAAATCAACCTCTTTTACAATCGGGTTGGCAGGATCTTTAAAATCGATGGTAATTAAACCACCTACCGAGCAAGCTGTTTGATCCATTAATCCACAAGGTTTTCCGAAATAATTGTTTTCACTCCACTGGCCAATGATTGCATTTTCTACTGCATCCATTTTACCATCGTTGAACAGCTCACTTATAATAGCGCCAATCAACACTTCGAACGAAGCCGACGAACTCAAACCAGAACCTTTTGGCACACGACCTTCAATACAAGCATCGAAACCACCAATTGTGTATCCGTTTTCTTTCATTTTTGCGGCAATACCTTTTACCAATGAGGTAGAGGTATAAAATTCTGCTTCATTGGGTTCAAAATCAGAAAGTTCAACCTGAAATTCGGGATAACCTGCAGATTTAATACGAACGGTGTTTGTTCCGTTTGAAGCAGCTACTGCAATATTATCAAGGTTTACAGCACCTGCTAAAACTCGACCATAATTATGATCGGTGTGATTACCGCCAATTTCGGTTCGCCCCGGCGAACTGAACAACGACACATCGTCTGCACCAAATGTTTTTTCAAATTCGCTCATAAGGTCTGCATACCTGTTCGCCTGCTCTTTTAATACAGATTTATCAACACCATACAACTCTTCAAACAACGGATTCATTCCACCGTTAATTTTTTCAATTAAGCTATTAATTTTTGTCATAATTGTTTTTTTTGATTTAATAATTTTATACTGATTTTTAATTTATTGACATCGTTTTCGTACTATACACCTGTATTAAAACTACACCTACTCAACTGGTAGGTACTGGTTGGGTACAAATATAATTTTTAAAGCCATGTATACGAATGCAAAAATCATGTTACAAAACAGATTTAACATTTATAAACTATTTCTAATAATAATTCTTGAAGTATTCCTAACCTGTTCTTTTTTTCTATCTAACAACATATTAGCCAATGTCTTACCCATCTCCTTAAAGTCAGTAGAAATAGTTGTTATTCCACCGGCAACGACTTCTTTCAACTTGGTATCGTTAAACGAAACAATTCCAAATTTTTTACCGAGTTTCATTTTATAATACTTGGCTATTTTAACCAATTCAACCAAATCGTCGTCGGAAATTAGAAAGTAGGCTTCGTAAATGGACGGCTTAATTCCTTGCAACGATTTTATTTCTGCAAATTGAAAATTATTCTCAACACAAAAGCTTTTGAAACCTGCAACTCTTTCCACTGGCTCCTTTCCTCCCGGATTTACAAAAATTAGTTTTCGGTATTTTTGCAAATAGGGCATTCCTTCTACCAAAGCATCGTAAAAATCCAACTCAAAATCCTGATAAACCACCGAATAATTTTTTAAGTCGGGCTTTAAACGATCGAGTATAAATACTTTTTCTTTGGGAATTTTCGAGATTAAATTACTTGTATTCTCAAACGTGGCGGGCATTATAATATAGGAGGTATAATTTCCAATACTTTCGCTAATTAAGTTTTTATAAACTTTGTAATTAAAATGATGAAAATACACTTCCACATTGGCCTTACCTTTCAAATGAGTAATGAGTGAATTGTACAAATCCTCTTTAAAAGCATTCAACTCGTCGAACAATACAAAAATCTTTTCTTGATTATGAATCTCTATCGAATCGATATAATATCCTTTACCTGGGCGACTCAATAATATTCCCTGTTCTTTTAATGAATTGAAAGCCAACATCACCGTATCGCGGCTTAAGTTATAATCTAAACAAATTTGATTAATGGATGGTACTTTGTCTCCTTTTTTAAGTGTCCTCTTTTCAATACCAATATAAACCGATTCAATTATTTGCTTGTATTTTGGTATTGATGACCTGGGATCGATAAATATTATTCTTCGTTTTGGCATAAGTTTATTGATTAAGACAAAATTAATCGTTTTTTTTAACAAAATGATGTTTTAAAACACTACCAGTACCTACCAGTTAAAAATCAAATTTTGCACTTTTGTGATTTACTTGATTTACGGCTCTTCAAATCAGGATTTAAAGCGTATTTTTATTGCTTGAATAAAATATCTGATTTACAAGACTATTTTAACGACATACATAATATAAATTCAAATAGATTTAAGATGAAAATAAATTCAGCAAAATTCGGACAATTACAGGATGGTAGCAGTGTTGAACTCTTTACACTCTCAAACAACGAAATTACCGTTAAAATTTTAAACTACGGAGCAATAATTACAGCCATTGATATGCCAAACAAAAACGGCAGCATTGAAAATGTGGTTTGTGGATTCGAAAAACTTGAAACCTATTTAAGTGACGAGTATCTGGGAAGCTATCCTTATTTTGGAGCTATTATTGGGCGTTTCGGAAACCGCATTGCCAAAGGCCATTTAGAAATTGAAGGAAAAACGTACGACATGGCAATCAACAACGGTCCAAACCATTTACATGGTGGAGCCGTTGGTTTCGACCGCAAATTGTTTGACGCTGAAATCATTAAAAATGAAACTGAAGTAGGTGTAAAACTAACTTATTTAAGTCCCGATGGCGAAGAAAACTATCCGGGAAATTTAAAGGTTACCTGCATTTATACCTTAAATGAGGACAATGAGTTGGGTATTCAATATTATGCTGAAACCGATAAAACTACGGTAGTAAACCTTACCAATCACAGTTATTTTAATTTAACCGGTCAGAAAGAGAATGTATTAAATCACGAATTGGAATTAACAGCTACCAAAATGACCGAAATGGTGGAACAAATTCCAACAGGTAAAATAATTCCGGTTGTTGGAACGGCTTACGATTTTACATCTGCTAAAAAATTAAATGCCGCCGGACTTGAAATGGGCTACGACGATAATTTTGTTTTAGACAACGAAGATGGAGAATTGGAATTAGCCGGTTGTTTAAGTGAAGCAAAAAGTGGTAGGAAAATTGAAGTTTACACTACCCAGCCGGGAATGCAAGTATATACCGGCTACTGGAATCCTGAATTAGTAATTAACGGACAAAAGAAATTTGGTAGTTTCTCGGGGATCGCACTTGAGACGCAACACTACCCTGATTCGGTAAATCAAGCGAAATTCCCCACTACGCTTTTAAAACCCGGAGAAATTTACGATGAAAAGACAGTATACAAATTTATTACAGAATAAATCAGAGAATGCCCGAAAGGGCATTTTTTGTTTCAGGGACACATAAATCACTCCTTCAAGTTTTTTTTCTATTTTTGATTTCTGACTTGAACTAAAACAGACAAAAAAAATATGAAAACCATTATTGAGTTATTTGAAACGGCGGTAGTGAATTACCCTGATAATGTTTATCTGTGGGAAAAGACAAAAAGTGAATACGAACCGACTACGTACAAAGAGACAAGAGAACAGGTACTCAATCTTGCTGCCGGATTAATTCAAATGGGTTTTCGAAAAGGAGATCGGGCAGGATTAGTTGCCGATGGCAGAAACGACTGGATTATTAGTGAACTGGGAATTATTTATGCCGGAGGTACGAACGTACCACTTTCCATTCGCTTACAAGATAACGAACTTGCTTTCCGGCTAAAACACAGCGGCAGTAAATATATATTTGTATCGAAACAACACGAACAAAAAGTTGATGCTATCAGAGATCAGTTGCCAGAGCTTGAGAAAGTAGTTTATATTGACGGAACAGAATCGCCTGACGACAAAAACATTGACTACCGACAGCTTTTAAAAGATGGCGCCAAATATAGAAAAGAACACGCTGAAGAAGTTGAAGCCAGATGGAAAGCAATTGAGCCAAACGATGTAGCCAATATTTCGTATACATCGGGAACCACCGCCGATCCGAAAGGGATTATGCTTACCCACCTAAATTATGCAGCTAATGTTGTTCAATCGAATTCTTTACTGGATTTAAAAACCGAATGGATTACCCTCGCTATTTTACCGTGGGACCATGCCTTTGCACACACTACTTGTTTGTATGTTTTTATGTACAAAGGAGCGAGCATTGCTTCTGTTGAAATTGGTAAATCTCCAATGGAAACCTTGCGAAATATTCCAAAAAACATTCAGGAAATTAAACCATCGTTAATGATGAGTGTTCCTGCCTACTCAAAAACGTTCAGAAAAAATATTGAAGCCGGGATTCGTAAAAAGGGAGAAGTGCTGTATAAATTATTCCAATTTGCCTTAAAAGTTGCTTATGCGCACAATGGATATGGAAACAATCGTGGTAAAGGATTTCGTTTCTTTTTAAAACCACTTTACTGGTTGTTCGATAAAATACTTTTTTCAAAAGTTCGGGATGGTTTTGGTGGTAATCTTGAATTTTTTGTTGGAGGTGGTGCCCTACTCGATGTTGAGTTGCAACGTTTCTTTTATGCCATTGGCTTGCCCATTTGTCAGGGTTATGGTCTAACTGAAGCAGCTCCGGTAATTTCCTCAAACGTACCTCACGATGTAAAATTCGGATCATCAGGAAAACTGGTAAAAAATCTGGAACTTAAAATTCTCGACGACGACGGGAATGAACTTCCTTCCGGACAAAAAGGCGAAATTGTTATAAAAGGCGACAACGTGATGTTGGGCTATTGGAACAATCCAACAGCAACTGCCGAAACATTAAAAAATGGCTGGTTGCATACCGGTGATATGGGATACATGGGTGAAGACGGATTTCTGTATGTGCTTGGACGTTTTAAAAGTTTACTTATTGGAAACGATGGAGAAAAATATAGCCCGGAAGGAATTGAAGAAGCTCTGGTTGATCAGTCGCCATACATTCAGCAAGCCATGCTTTACAACAATCAGAATCCATATACTGTGGGAATGATTGTACCGGAGATTGAAGCCATTAACCGGGAACTTAAAAACCGTGGAATTGAAAAAGGCTCAGAAGAAGGTAACAAAGAAACATTAAATATTATTCAAGGGGAAATTAACGCCTACAAGAAAGGGGGCAAATTCGAAGAAGAATTTCCGGAACGTTGGCTACCCACAGCTGTTTCACTTCTACCCTATGCATTTAGTACCGAAAATAAGATGTTGAATGCGACCATGAAAATGGTGCGAGGACAAGTTACCGAACAGTTCGCCAAAGAACTGGGATTTCTTTATTCGCCAGAAGCTAAAAACATTGTAAACGAAATGAATTTAGAGGCCTTAAAAGAGTGGAATAAATAAAAAGCAAAGAAAATACAGAAACCAAGACTGAGACTGAACACTAAACATTGAACTCTGAACTCTGAACTCTGAATGTTGTATTCGGATTGAAACTTTAAAAATGAAGTTTGAACCCTGCGGTATAAATTTGTAGCTTTGCCGCGCAAAATATTCAAAAATGATTATTGAAACATATTCTTACCCCAGGGCAGCTGTAATTGGCAATCCTTCTGATGGTTATTTTGGTAAAACCATTGCCTTTGTATTTTCTAATTTTGTGGCCAAAGTGCAATTGTATCAAACTCCGGAATTAGAGATCAAACCACAACGCCTCGACACCACCTCGTATAAAAATATGAAGGCATTGGTTAACGACATTAATTTTGCCGGGTATTACGGTGGAATGCGCCTGTTAAAAGGAATGATAAAAGTATTTTACGAATATTGTGTTACCAATAACATTCAACTGGCCAGCAAAAATTTTACAATCCGTTACGATTCAAATATTCCATTACGATTAGGTTTAGCCGGATCGAGCGCTATTTTATCTTCATTTTTAAAAGCCATGTGCCTGTTTTACGAAGTTTACATAGCACCGGCTACTTTTGCCAATCTGGTTCTTTCGGTTGAAAATAACGAACTGGGTATTTCTGCGGGCCTGCAAGACCGTGTTGCCCAGGCTTTTGAAAAACCTGTTTTTATGGATTTCGATAAAGAAACCATGGAAAAACAGGGATTTGGAAATTACGAAGTATTAAATGCAAACAATCTCCCTAACTTTTACATTGCATTTAGTAAAAGTCTTTCTTCTGGAACTGAAATAGTACATAATAATTTACGCGCCCGTTTCGATATTGGTGAGCAAAAAGTACTCGATGCAATGCAACGCTGGGGACAAATTACCGAAGAATTTAAAGAGGCACTGAGTAGCAACAATTACGATATCATGCACGATTTAATGAACGAGAATTTTGATTTACGCAAATCTTTAATTCCCATTAGCAAAGGCAACATAAAAATGGTTGAACTGGCACGTTCGACTGGTGCAAGTGCAAAATTTACAGGTTCGGGAGGAGCCATAATCGGAACTTACAAAAACGAAATGATGTTCAGCAAACTCAAAGGAACACTAAGTGATTATAATATTGAAGTAATAAAACCCAACATAGTAAACAATTAAAATGATAGTAAAAAAAGCAGTTATTCCTGCTGCAGGTTATGGTACGCGTTTTCTGCCTGCCACAAAATCGCAGCCCAAAGAAATGATTCCGATAATAGACACTCCTGTTATTCAATATGTTGTTGAAGAAGCAGTTGCCAGTGGTATCACCGATATTTTAATGATTATTGGTAAAGGGAAACGTGCCATCGAAGAGCATTTCGACAGAAGTCCGATTTTAGAAGAATCGTTGCTAAAAAAGCAGAATCTGAAAATGCTCGATCAGATACGTAATATTTCAAATATGGCAAACATTCATTTTGTATGGCAAAAAGAGATGAACGGATTAGGCGATGCAATTCTACATGCCAAATACCATGTAGGAAACGAACCATTTGCAGTATTGCTGGGAGATACTTTGGTTAAAGGAGAAGGTGAACCAATAACCAAACAGCTAATTGATGTTTACGAAAAATACAAGGGGTCGGTTGTTGCCATGGAAGAAGTCCAACCCGATTTGGTAAGCCGTTACGGAATACTCGATGGAACTGCTATCGACGAGAACGTTCTTAAAGCCAATAACTGGATCGAAAAACCGTCAAAAGAAGAAGCTCCATCAAATCTAGCCATCGCGAGTCGATACATTTTTACTTCCGACATTTTTGATTACCTCGAAAAAACAACTCCGGGAAAGAACAATGAAATTCAATTAACCGATGCCATGCGAGAAATGGTAAAATCGCATCCGATGTTTGGAATGAAATTTAAAGGGAAACGTTATGACATCGGAGATAAAATGGGTTTTCTGAAAACCAATATAGAGTTTGGATTAGAAGACCCCGAGATTGGAGAAGAAATAAAAACATGGATTAAAGAATTTGCCAAAGGTTTATAATGAACTTTTATAAACTTGGTGAAGACTAAAACTTAAATTTTTACAGTTTGAGTTTTGGTCTTTTCTTTTTAGCAGAAGTTCCTATTATTTTGTACTTTTGCACCACTTCTACGGGGCTGACTGGTTTTGACAGCGGGTAGAAGAGATAAGTAAGCATGTCGGGCTTTGATCGTTGGCCCGTAAATCTTAATGATCAAAACCATAATTGGCGAAAACAATTACGCTCTTGCTGCGTAACCGAATCAAGTAGGTTACACTTTATTCCGGCACTAGGTGCCAGAACGAGACATCGCCCGGATGCTATTGCTTTGAAGCGGTCCGGTTCGGCGGTGCAAGTAAATCGAAGCTAGTTGAAATGAGGCTCTGGCATTTCGGCGAAATAAAAGAGATAAGGTAGTAGTTGGTGGCTTTGATCCGGGTGCTATTCGAAAATTAAATCAGAGATAAACATGTAGAAAGCTTATAGCTTCCTCGTTTGGACCCGGGTTCGATTCCCGGCAGCTCCACTCTTTCAATACGCAAGTAAAAGCAAACTCCTGTAAGTGTCACATTTACAGGAGTTTTTTATTTTTAGCTTCTGCAAATTAATGCATAAATACGCATATGCAAAGGGGGCAATTCGGGAGTCATCCCATTTTTTCAAATGACTCCCGAATTTGAACCTAATGCTCTTATATGCACCGTTTTGCATTTCATGTTCCTTTCCGTTTGCGATAGTTTTGAAGTATTAATTTAACATTTAAAAGATGGCAAAACACGCAACGTTTAATGTTCTAATTGTGCCAAGGGCAAAAAGGAACGCAAAACAACAAAGTGAAAAACTGTATGCACGTATTACAGTAGGTGGTGAAAGGTTAGAAATCAGCCTCGGAAGAGATGTATCATCAGGACTTTTTAATCCCAAATCTCAATGGTGTCCAGGAAAGACCAAAGAAGCACGACTCACCAACGAATTTATTACAATTATAAAAAGTGATTTAAACGAAATTCGTAAAGAACTTTTAGTTGAAGGTAAAGAAGTAACGGCCGGATTCATCAAAGCCCGTTACAAAGGTCTCCCCGACCCTGACGAAAATAAAAACCCAACACTTTTGGAACTTTAGGATGAACACAACCGGAAATTTAAAGAGTTAATTGGTACT
>JBFFMM010000073.1:0-12995 GCA_041554075.1 Draconibacterium sp.
AGATGGTACACCTTGCAAAATATCAGAAACATTTCGTGTTAAATTAGCTAGAAATTTTCCAGGATTTTCGTACAAATAAATGCCTGTAATTACACCCACCGGAATGGCAATTAACGATGCCAATGCAACCATCAATAGTGTTCCGGTTATACCATTTGCAATCCCTCCCGGAATTAACTCGCCATTGCTTAAAGCAGTCATTGCCTCAAAAGTGTCGGGCGGAGTTTTTAGTATAAAATCGAAACTTATTTGGCGATAACCCTTTGCAACAAGTTGGTAAATTATAAGTACAATAGGCGAAATAGTGACAATAGAAAGTAGTACCACCAGTACTTTATAAAACTTATCTTTTAAAGTTCTTCGCCCGAGATTATCAACCATTAATTTTGCAGAACTACTCATTTTAAGCCATTTTTTTAATGATGAATTTTCCAATGGTATTGATGATCCCAGTCATCAGAAACAGTAACAAACCAATTGCAATAAGTGAACTAAGTTTTAAACCATCGGCTTCACCAAACTGGTTTGCAATGACTGATGCCATTGTATTTCCGGTGCTGAAAAATCCATCGGGAATAACATTCGCATTTCCAATAAGCATGGTTACCGCCATGGTTTCGCCAAGCGCACGTCCAAACGATAAAATATATCCGGCAACAATTCCCGACCTTGCCGAGGGAACAACCACATTAAAAATTACTTCTGATTTTGTAGCTCCCAGGGAGTAAGCCGCTTCTTTTAGTTCATTCGGAACCATTGAAATAATCTCGGTGCTTAACGAAGTTGCATAAGGAATAATCATTATCGCCAGAATAACACTTGCGGTGAAAATCCCAAAACCCTGATTTGGCAAACCCAAATCAATTAACAAAGGCCGAAGCACATAAAATCCCCAAAGACCATAAACAATTGATGGGATACCTGCAAGCAAATCAACCATGGTACCCAGCACTTTTGCCAATTTTGTGCCGCGGTAATATTCGCCTATAAAAAGCGAAGCTGAAAACGAAAGTGGCAAACTAATTAACAATGCTGCAACAGCAGTAATAAGCGTACCGGCAATAAAAGGTAATGCTCCGTAGTTTTCTTTGCCTTCAGTTGGGTTCCAGGTGTTTGAATAAATAAATTTCAACCCAAAACTTTTAAAGGCAGGAATAGCCCCTTCAACCAAAGAGAAAATCATTCCTCCTGCCACAAAAAGTATGACGAAGGAAGAAAGAAGAAGTACCGCTTTTGTGATTTTATCGCTGTTCATTTATAGACCTAAAGACAATGAGATATGAATAGTGAGACAATAGTTGATACCAGAGGTATCATATGTTTATAGAAAAGATAGTCTGAAATCTGTTCGACCCCAGCCGGGGTCGCATTTCCGTTTTAATTGTAATTCCTATAAACATATAAATCCTCTGGATTAAATTTTCTTATTTCAACAAAACCTCACCGTCAAACGTAACTGAGCGTAAAATTGTTTTTGCTTTTTCTGCAGCTCCATCAGGAAGCGGTGCATAATGAACTTTTTCGGCTTGTCCCTGCGCTTCGGCACTTACTAACCAATCGAGGAAAGTAACGGTTGCCAAGGCTTGTTCTTTCGAGCGGCCATTGTAATTCTGCTCTTTGTAAAGAATGATCCAGGTAAATCCGCTAATTGGATACGCATCTGCATCATCAGAATTGGTCAGCATAATTCTTGTATCAGTTGGAATTTCGCCTTTTGCTGCAGCACTAACCGATGCAATTGAAGGCACAATGTAATTTCCTGAACTGTTTTGAACTTTAGCAGTTTGTATTTTTTGTGCAAACGCATATTCTGAACCAATGTATCCAATCGCTCCCTCAGTTTGTTTGATGGTTCCGGCAACACCGGGATTTCCTTTGGCACCCATTCCAACAGGCCACTGTAACGATTTTCCAGCACCAACAGCATCTGCCCATTTTGTGCTGATTTTAGTCATGTAGTCGCTGAAAATATAAGTTGTTCCACTGCCATCAGAGCGATGTATAAAGGTGATGTCCTGATCAGGCAAAGCAACTCCTTCATTATTTGCTTTTAAGGCAGGGTCGTTCCATTTGGTAATTTCACCCATGAAGATTTTCTCCAACAACACGTTCGACAATTTAAGATCCTCAACACCGGGAAGATTGTATGCAATTACCACCGCTCCCAAAACAGTAGGAATATGAACAACATCAGCTGGCATTGCGGCCAATTTATCGTCGCTCAAATAAGCATCGGTTGCACCAAAATCAACTACTTTATCGGTTAAACTGCGAATACCTCCGCCTGAGCCAATTCCACCGTAAGTTAAAAGTGTACCGGTTTCGGAAGTATAAGCTTTAAAAACCATGTTATAATAAGGCATTGGGAAAGTTGCTCCTGCTGCCGTTAATGTTACTTTCGAGCTGCTTGCCGATTTTTCTTCACCTTTTTTATTTGATGAATTAGAACAGGCTCCCAGAAAGAATACTGCTAAAACTATAACTACTAATTGTTTCATTTTTCTAAATTTTAATTTCTGATTTTTATTTAATGAATCTGGTCTTAGAATTTCAATTCTGCACTCAAATAAAGGAAAGTGGTGTTTTCTGCGCCGTTTGCATCAGGATTCCAGAAACGAACGTTAGGTGTAATTTTCACCCCTTTCACCGGCGAGTATTCAACGCCTGCCAACATTAACTGACCGTCTTTTGCAATTTGCCATGGTTCCGATTCTCCATCTAATTTTTTAGAATTCAAATCGTCATAGCGCGCAAACAATTTTACATTTTTCTTTGCTTTATAGGTGGCGTAAAACGATGTACCATACATGTCTTGTCCATCAACCATTTTATAATTTGTCTGGTAATTGTACTCACCGGCCAAAACCAATTTGTCAGTGGTATAAGCTACTAACGTTGCCAACGATTGTTGCTTAACCTCATCGCCCATTTGATCAACAAACACGCGGGCAAGAAGTCCTTTTACCGGTTTAATTGTTGCTCCAATTCCCGGACGTAAAAAATCGTCGCTTTGTACTTTTTTGTATCCTTCACCATTAATTACCGAGAAGTCAACGCTAATAAAATCGGCAAATTTGTAATCGATATTAAAACCAAGATCGGCACTTGAGTTAAATTTGTACTCATCCTGATACGATTTCATCATATAACGATTTCCCCAAAGTTTTTCAGAAACTTTAAACTGAGTGGTAGAAATCATTCCGAAATAGACTTTTAATTTGCCTTTGTTGTATTCCATGTAGGCGTTTTTCAGGTATGCCGATAGTTCGTGACCTCCACCATCTTTTGGATTACCAACGTCAAATACAACTTTCGCATAAAATTCTTTGCTGAAATTGTATTCGTAACCTAAATACGCACGGGTATTTTCAAACGAAGGATGTGTTTCTCCATTGCTGAATGCGGTATTAAAGTTTGTGAATATCAAAGCGAGAGGTTTTCCATTTGGCTCAAATTCATCAGTTGAATTTTGTGAAAAGCTTGTTGACAGCATACTTACCATAGCCAACAATAAAAAAATTGATTTTTTCATTTTACTTAAGATTGAATTTTTTGTCTTTTTACGGCAGCAAAAGTGTAGTATTGCTATTACACCCAAGTTACAATAATGTTACAAAACGATTAAATTATTAATCGCGAGACCATTTAACACACTGATAAAAAGGGTTTAAGTTAAATAAAAAAGAGTGTAACAAATTTGTAACAATAAAAAAAGGCCGGACAAATTGCCCGACCTTGAAATATTTTTTGATAATTTTCTATTTCGACTTTCGTGTAAATGTAATAAAGTCGCGTTCCGATTTTACCAAATTTACGGTATGCAATAACAGGTGTTCCATTTCTGAAATTACTTTAAAAAACAGTTGAGAATTACGGGTATTAACCGCTTTACTTTTAATGCGTTTAATCTGATTTTTCTCTAATTTATGTAGATCCTCCAAAATTTTGTCGCGCTGAACAACCAAGTCATCCAGTTTTTCAAACTTCTCATCTTTTACCACATGCAAAACATGATTAAAGAAGGCATCAACTTGTGAAGTAAAAGCTATCAATTCCTGATGTTGATCTTCGGTAAATGGTTTATGGTTATTTTCTACATGAACAATCATTGGCTCCAACATAAAATGAATGGCGTGTGCCATTTCTCTTTTATGCTCCATCATTTGCACATAAAAATGGCTGGTCTCCAGCGATCCTTCAGTAAGTTTCGAAACAATTGAATACACCTTATCGCGATTCCTTTTTGCCTTTCTCGAAAATGTTTTGGAATCTTCGTGTGCTTTTTTCAGGCCATTTCGATCTTCGTTAAAAAAGCTCTCAACCAACAACGAAATAATTTGATTACACGAAACAATTGCCTTTACAACTTGCTTCGAACTTTTTCCAATAATCTCCTCGTAAGCATCTTCATCTTCGATTGAATCTTCTTCATCAACAATTTTTAACGCTTTACGTTTTTTAAGTACTGTATGTGTACGTACCACCATAAACAAAGCTACTCCAACGAAAACAAAAATCATAAATTTTCCACTAAGAGCAATTAACAGAGCAATAATTCCGGAAACAGAAAATGCGATTAAGGCGGTTAAAAACCATCCACCAATTACTGCAAACACACCTGAAATACGGTAAACAGCACTTTCACGGTCCCATGCTCTATCGGACAAAGAAGTACCCATGGCCACCATAAATGTTACATAAGTTGTTGATAAAGGAAGTTTGAGTGAAGTACCGATAGCAATAAGAATACTGGCCACAACCAGGTTTACTGATGCACGTACTTTATCGAAAGACGGGGCATCAGGATCATCATCGGCTACATATGAATGTGCTGCAAACCTTGACTGAATTCCGTTGGAAACGGCAGCAGGCATTAAACGCACCAGTTTTTTATTAAATTTTGTGGCTCCACGCACAATTACCCTTGCTCCAAACGACGAACCAAAGCGTTCTTCTCCTTCGCTCTGGCGAGAAAGATCGAGTGAAGTTGCAATTACCGTTTTTGCCTTTTTCGACATAATCAGTGTAATAATCATTACCAAACCGGCTATCAGCAGCATATAAGCAGGAGTTCCAACTTTACCGGCAAGCATTGCCATTCCAAATGTATCCGGATTTGTTGCACCTTCAGCCATCCAAGCCTGGAACGAGTTATATCCTGCAAGTGGCACTCCAATAAAGTTCACCAAATCGTTTCCGGCAAAAGCCATGGCTAAAGCAAAAGTACCGGCCAAAACTACCACCTTTAATATTTTAATGTTAAATACCCATTTTAACAGTTGAATAAACACAACCCAAAAGCCAAAACTGTATAATAGAACCAATCCTGAATTTGAAGTAAACCAACCTTGTAAAGTTTCGCCATTACTCAACTCTAAATCAGCATAGGAAGAACCTTTCATTCCTTTAATAAAAATGAAATAAGTTATTGCCGTAATAGCCAGACCACCGAAAATTGCGCCAAAATATTTCATTGTATCGCGATACTTAAACGTAAAGAGTAAGCGCGTGATGTATTGCACAATTGCCCCCACCGAGAAGGCGATAAAGACAGATATCAATATTCCGGTAATTATGGCCAATGCCTTACTCGAATTTATGTACTGTGCCAATTCCATCACAACTGAACCACCGGCAGTCTTAATCTTCACTATTGATACAGCCACTGCTGCACCCAGCAATTCAAAAACTATTGAAACGGTTGTAGACGTTGGCATTCCGAAGGTATTAAACATATCCAGCAGGATTACATCGGTAATCATTACTGCCAAAAATATGATCATGATTTCGGAGAAGTAGAACATTTCAGGATGGAAAATACCCTTTCGAGCCACTTCCATCATTCCATTTGAGAATGTTGCACCAATGAGAACACCCAAACTCGCCATTAAGAAAATAAGCCATTTAGGTGCTGCTTTCGAACCTATTGCAGAGTTCAGAAAGTTCACTGCATCGTTACTAACGCCCACAATCAAGTCTGAGATTGCCAAGGCAAAAAGAACGACGACTAAAATCAAGTAAAATTTTTCCATTTATTTAGTTTTAATCAAGGTCGGCAAATATAAGCGAAGTAAAAAGTTTAATTGTTTTGTAATATTAATAAAATATTAATAAACCGTAAAATTACTGTTACTCAACAAGTAGTGGAATTTTTATACTTTTGCGCAAACATTTTTTTTATGAAAACGTATTCTTCAAAGTTTCTTGCGGTAATTGTTTCGGTTACACTAAGTATTCTGGCTTTGGCAATTGCTCTTTTGGCTCATTATTACTCCGATTATTTTTGGATTATAATAGTGCTTACACTTTTGTTTTTTATGGCAGCATATTACGCCATTGCTTTTATCATGCAAAAATATATTATAGACCGCATAAAACCTATTTACAATACCATTCGCGACTTACCTTTAAGTGGGAAAAAACTGGAAGAAAAAAAACTGAATACCAATAGTTTATTATTCAACGTTAAGAATGAGGTTGAAGAATGGGCCAAAACTCAATTGAAAGAAATAGAACGATTAAAAGAACTTGAAAAATACAGAAAAGACTTTGTTGGAAACGTATCGCACGAATTAAAAACCCCAATTTTCAATATTCAGGGCTATGTTTTAACCTTATTAGAAGGGGGATTAGATGATCCAAAAATAAATAAGCTGTACCTAAAACGTACGGAAAAAAGTATTGACCGAATGGTATCGATTGTGGAAGATTTGGAATCGATTACAAAACTGGAATCGGGAGAACTAAAGCTTAACTTCATCAAATTTGACATTGTTAAAACCGTTGCTGAAGTAATAGAAATGGAGCACTGGCAAGCTTCAGAAAGTAAAATTAAGGTTCAGATACTAAACAGGCCGGAAAAGCCAATTTTTGTGCGGGCAGACAAAAAACGAATACTGGAAGTAATTACAAATCTGATTGTTAACGCGATTAAATACGGTAAAAAGAAAGGCTATGTTAACATTAGCTTCCACGATTTAGAAGACAATATTATTGTAGAGGTTGCCGACAATGGTATTGGTATGGAGAAAAAAGATTTGCCACGTATTTTTGAACGTTTCTTCCGTGTCGATAAATCGCGCTCACGCGAACAGGGTGGAACCGGACTTGGACTGTCCATTGTAAAACATATTATTGAAGCACACAACCAATCGATAAATGTTCGTAGTGTTGTTGATCAGGGAACAACCTTTAACTTTACCCTTGAAAAAGCCAAATAATAACCTAACTTTGTATTTATTGTAAGTTTAAAAAAAGGTTAACTGTTTTTTAATAAGCAGCTACTACCTTCATCGCAATTTATTATACGATTATGAGTGAAAATGAATTTAAAGTTCTCTTGGTAGACGATGAGTTGGATATTCTTGAATTCTTAAGTTACAACCTCGAAAAAGCAGGATACATAGTATATACAGCAAAAAATGGTGTTGAAGCCCTTAAAGTGGCTGAAAAAGAAACACCACACCTGATTATTTTGGATGTGATGATGCCGGAAATGGATGGAATTGCGGCTTGCGAAGAACTTCGGAAAATGCCGTCGTTAAGTAGCACTGTAATTGCATTTTTAACTGCCCGTGGCGAAGATTACTCACAAATTGCAGGGTTTGAAGCCGGAGCCGACGATTACATTACAAAACCCGTTCGCCCAAAAGTTTTGGTTAGCCGCGTAAAAGCCTTGTTAAAAAGAACTGGAGAAGCAACACAGCCGGTTGAAGTAATAGATACGAATATAATTACCATTGGCGACCTTTTAATTGACAAAGAACGTTATCTGATTCGTATAAGCGATAACGAAATGATTCTTCCGCGAAAAGAGTTTGAGTTGCTTTCGTTATTGGTCTCTAAACCAGGTAAAGTGTTTACCCGCGAAGAAATTTATTTCTCGGTTTGGGGCGAAAATGTGGTTGTTGGAGATCGTACCATCGATGTTCATATTCGCAAATTGCGCGAAAAAATTGGCAACGATCACATCAAAACCTTAAAAGGTATTGGTTATAAGTTTGTTGATTAAGAAAAAAGATTTTTGCAAATATATTTGGGGCCAATGGGCCCCATTTTTTTTGTCTAAACGAAAGCGAAGTGAATAGATTTTTAAGAAAAATAGATAATTGCATACAAAACCGAAAAACCCAGGCCGTAACCTGCAATTATTTGCCCAATAGTATGTTTCTCCAATATTAATCGTGCTGTTCCTACAAGTCCCGAAATTAATACAACAATTAGCAAGGAATAAACCGGATTCATTCCGCTGCGAAACGAAAGAGCAAACAAAGTGCCCGACAAACCACCAATTGCAGCCATGTGGTTGCTAATTTTCCATTTAAACGATATAACAAGCAAAGCAACAATTACCAAAACCGAGGCCAGTAAAAACAACTTAAACTCGGGGAAAGCACGGGCTTTACTTAGCAACATATATCCCAAATAATAAAATATTGAACTCGACAAAAGTGGCATGACCCGGTCGCGACTGCCCGGCATCAGAATGTCGAATTTTGGATTAAGTGCCATAATCGCCACCGACAATAAAGGCAAAATACAAGTTGAAAAAAACACCACCAATAACACAAAACGTTTGGCTTCCCATGATAACATTGTAAAATAAAAACCTGAATTCAGCAACAACAATAACCCTAAAGTTGGAACTAAAACCGGGTGAAAAACAATGGATATTACTTTGGCTATTTTTTCCGACATCCTACAATTCTTTTCGTAAACGTGCCACTGGAATCCCCAGCTGCTCGCGATATTTAGCCACAGTACGTCGGGCAATATTATACGATTTTTCTTTTAAAATAAGCGCCAGCTTTTCGTCGGTTAATGGTTTGTGTTTGTTCTCATTTCCAATACATTCTTGCAAAATTTTCTTAATCTCACGGGTTGAAACTTCCTCGCCATCATCTTTTTGCATCCCTTCCGAGAAAAAATATTTTAAGGCGTAAATTCCGAAATGAGTTTGAATGTATTTACTGTTCGAAACTCTGGAAATAGTTGATATATCAAGATTTGTACGTTCAGCAATATCTTTTAATATCATGGGGCGAAGCTTGGTTTCGTCGCCATCTTGAAAATACTCTTTTTGAAAGTTAATTATTTCGGACATGGTAAGCAGCAAGGTAGTTTGCCTTTGCTGAATGGCATCAATAAACCATTTCGCCGAATCAATCTTTTGCTTTACAAACATTGCCGCCTCTTTGCTGCTTTTTTGTTCTTTCTGACTTGCACTTAAATTACGCAACATGTCCTGGTACGTATCATTGATAATTAAATTTGGAACGTTTCGCTGATTCAAAGAAAGATTGAGCTCTCCGTCGAGATTATCCAAAGTAAAGTCGGGGACAATGTGCTGGTTCGACCTATTTAAAGGATTATTGTACGAACTTCCGGGCTTTGGATTCAGTTTTAATACCTGATCAATTCCGGCCTTTAATTCTTCTTCTGAAAGCTCAAGTTTGGCCTGAATTTTATCGTAATGCTTTTTTGTAAATTCTATAAAATAATCTTTTACAATAGCTTTTGCCAGATCATATATTCTCCCTTCTTTTCGGCTAAGTTGAAGCATTAAACATTCGCGTAAATCGCGGGCACCAATACCCGGAGGATCCAATTCCTGAATGTCTTTTAATATTTTCTCGAGCTTTTCTTCCGGAACATCAAGGTTCATGTTAAAAGCCAAATCGTCGCTTATAGCCATTAAATCACGGCGCAAATAACCATCGTCGTCAATATTCCCAATAATGTATTCGGCCAGCTCCTGCTCTTCTTCCGAAAGACTCACCATTCCCAGCTGTTCATACAAAAACTCGTGAAATGTTGTCCCCACCGAAAAAGGAACATCGACGTATTTATCGTCTTTTGAATAGTTGTTGGTATTTAATTTATAAGTCGGAATGTCTTCATCTTCATAATAATCGTCAACGGTAAACTCCTCGTTATCCACATCCTTATTATCATCACCCTCCTGATTCGCCGAATCTTCAAGCGATGAGGGATTATCCGATTCCAATTCCAACACAGGATTTTCTTCGAGTTCCTTTTTTATGCGTTGCTCGAGTTGCATAGTTGGGATTTCCAAAAGCTTAATCACCTGTATTTGTTGAGGCGAAAGCTTCTGAAGCAGTTTCTGTTGTAATGTTAGTTTTTGCTCCATATCCCAAATGTTAACTCCGTAAATTTAATATTTTTTTTGGAGCATGCTTCGAATAATAATTTTAGAACTCTGCATTTTTCGGTGTACGTGGGAAAGCAATAACATCGCGAATATTACCCATGCCTGTAACAAATAAAATAAAACGCTCGAAACCAAGTCCAAAACCACTGTGCTCAACCGAACCAAAACGTCTTGTATCTAAATACCAATCCATTTCTTCAGCCGGAATATCCATTTCTTTCATTCTGGTTTCCAGCTTTTCAAGATTTTCTTCACGCTGCGAGCCTCCAATAATTTCACCAATTCCCGGAAATAGAACGTCCATTGCCCCAACGGTTTTGCCGTCGCCGTTTTGTTTCATATAAAAAGCTTTAATGTCTTTCGGATAATCGGTTAAAATTACCGGACATTTAAAGTGCTTTTCAACCAGAAAGCGTTCGTGTTCGCTTTGCAGGTCGGTTCCCCAATCAACCGGAAACTGGAATTTCTTTTTCTTATAAGGCTTCGAGTTCATTAGAATGTCGATTGCCTCAGTGTATGTTATTCTAACAAAATCGTTATTCAAAACAAACTCCAGTTTTTCAATCAAATCCATTGAACGCTGGTCTTGCGGTTTGCTTTTTTCTTCTTGTTTTAAACGCTCAGCCAAAAATTTCAGATCATCCATGCAGTTTTCCAACGCGTATTTAATACACGACTTCAGAAACTCTTCGGCCAAATCCATGTTGTCTTTCAAATCGTAGAAAGCCATTTCTGGCTCAATCATCCAAAACTCGGCCAAGTGACGAGTGGTATTTGAATTTTCGGCACGGAAGGTTGGTCCAAAGGTGTAAATTTCACCCAAAGCCAAAGCTCCCAATTCGCCTTCCAACTGCCCGGAAACGGTTAAGTTGGTTGCTTTTCCAAAAAAATCTTTGGTATAATCAACTGTTCCCTCCTCCGTTAGTGGTAGATTTTGAGGATCTAAAGTTGAAACGCGAAACATTTGTCCGGCGCCCTCCGCATCACTTGCAGTAATAATCGGCGTATGCAGGTAGTTAAATCCTTTTTCGTTAAAATATTTATGAATGGCAAAAGCCATGGCATGACGAATGCGAAAAACAGCACTAAATGTATTGGTACGAAAACGTAAGTGAGCATTCTCTCGCAAAAATTCTAATGAATGTTTTTTCGGCTGAATAGGATATTTATCCGGATCGGAACCACCCAAAAGGATCAATTCTTTTGCATTAAGTTCAATATTCTGACCACTACCAGCCGATTCTACCAACTCGCCTTTTACCGAAATGGCAGCTCCCGTATTTATATCGCGCAATACAGTTTCGAAACTTTCAACATCAACTACTACTTGTAAATTATTGATTGTAGAACCATCATTTAAGGCAATAAAATTTACATTTTTACTTCCTCGTTTTGTTCGTACCCAACCTTTGGCAACTACTTCGCTACCTGCCTTTCCTTCTTTTAGGATGTCTTTAATTTTCAAACGTTTCATGATGTTCTTTTTAATATCTCAGCCATTGGCTGTTAATCTGTCAAATTTTGTGGATACAAATTTATACTTTCTGCTCAATAAACAGATAGATGTATATAAAATAGAAGTTTTTTTAATGATACAACAATAAGATGATGCTATTTGGAGAAAATAAAAGCAAAAAATGAAATGACTATTGCAATATTTTGCGGGTATAATATTAATTACAGAATGATCTGCAATTGGGACAAACGGGTTTAAATTTTCGATTCAGAATATTTTGCCTGCAGGCATAAATCATTAATTGCAGGTGGTTTAAATTTCCAAGTTTCTGACGAATATTATTCAAATGTGTACGTACTGTTGATCTGCTAATATTCAAAATATCTGCAATTTCATCATTGTTATTTGACTCAATCCAGTTGCATAAAACTTCCTTTTCCCTAATTGTCAATATTGAATCACTTTTGACAGTAGTGGAGCAAGTAAAGTATTCATCCACTACTTTAGGGCAAAGATATTTCCCTGACTCGATTATCTCATGAATAGCTAAAATCACTTTTCCAGAAGAACATGTTCTTACGATGTACCCATTAATTAAAGGCATTAAATCCCTTACAATTTCAGGTGAAACAGATTCGGAAATAATCAAAATTCTTATTTCGGGAAATATTGATCGAAGGTCCGCCATTAATTTCAAATTATTCCTCACCCACATTGAAAATTCAAAAATAACTATATCGGGATCATGTTCAGGAATCCATTGAAATATATTCTCATCATTTCTCAGTAATTCCATAACATCAAAAGAATCATGCTTTGATAAAATACATTTCAAACCATCAGCAACCAACTGTTCGTCATAAGCGATTAGTATTTTGATTGTTTTCTGATGCATCATTACTAATAATTCTATCTACAAGTTACAAAAATATTCACTGCGTTTAGATACGATCAACAGTTTATTTAGTTTGCTTGGCTATTCAGCCAGAGAGATTGGCTGTTTTGAGGATTGTTAAAATTAACTCATTTACGTAACTTTTCTATTGCGAATCAACAGATCTGTTGTTTGATAAAACCGGAGGAGGACCATTTTTCAATCCAAAAACAAAACAGAATGGAAAAAAAGTACTCCTTTTCTCTCTTAATCGCTTTGAAAATTCTTTCAAGGATTTATAAGAAAACCTCAGGCTTATCTTAACAACAATTGAATGATTACAGAAATTAAATGATTTGACTTGCTTGTTACCTCCAATATTTTTTTTGTGAACGGGACGTAAACATTTCCTATAAAGGTAAAATTCCTGTCACAGGAACAAACAAAAAATATCAACAAACACACTTTGAATTCCATTTACAAAGCAATACAAA
>JBFFMM010000074.1:0-12821 GCA_041554075.1 Draconibacterium sp.
GAAACCGCAGGTGCAGAAGCAGGAACTCAGGGACCGGAGAAATTTTGGTTCGAAACCGGACAATACGATTTAATGCTGATTTGGAAAATGGACAATGGTCCATCTGATATGGAGTGGAGTCGTAGTGAAGATAACATTAAATGGAGAAAAGTTCTAATACAACAACTCGGTTCTGAAGAAAAGGTAAAAGAGCTTCAGAAAGAATACTCCAGCCTGATTTCATCTTCATCTAATGACATTTGCCGGAAAGAAATAAAATAAAACTTCTAAATCCGTTCTACTATTTTGGCATATAAACAATTTTATCTGAAATTAGTATACAGCCTCCCGGGTGCAAATCGAACACGATTTCTATCCGAGAGGCTCTGCTATTAGTAATCCATAAATTCTATAAAATGAAACACTTATACCTATTATTTTTTGTTGTGTTGTGCTTTACAATCAGTCTTTCCTCTTGTTCAAACAGCACAAAAAATACTACCGAAAACAAATTGGAAGTAACAACAGCAACGCAGGAAGATATTATTGTTCGTGGTAAATACCTTGTAGAAACAATGGGATGTCATGACTGTCATTCACCCAAAAAGATGGGGCCAAACGGACCTGAAATTATTCCTGAACTGATGCTATCGGGATACCCTTCCGACAGACCAATTGTTAAATTTAGTGACCCGATGATTAAAGAAGGTTTTGCCATGTTTTATCCTGACCTAACAGCAGGAGCCGGACCATGGGGTGTATCATTTGCAGGTAATTTAACACCCGATCCAACAGGAATTGGAACCTGGTCAGAGGAACAATTCAAAAAAGCATTAACAGAGGGTAAATTTAAAGGATTGGAAGGCACACGCATGCTATTACCGCCAATGCCCTGGTTTAATCTAACGGAATTAAAAGATGAAGATGTGAGTGCAATATTCGCATACCTGAAGAGTATTAAACCCGTTAAAAATGTTGTGCCAGCCCCTGTCCCTCCCGATCAGATGTAAATGATTTCAATTTTGAGGATGACAAATATAAGACAGAGTTACACTTACATATTCGGGATACGTTTTAATCGTTCTTATACCTTTAATGTTTGCCGGATTTTACAAAACCTATTTTAGTCAATTTCCAAATTTTGGTGTAACAATAGATGTATATGTACATTTGCATGCTTTTATCGCTACAATTTGGATTTTTATGCTGATAGCTCAGCCTGTTCTTATTCTGAATAAAAAATATTTGATACACCGAAGAATTGGCAAACTTTCATTTGTTGTTTTTCCCTTACTTATTTTATCCTTCATTCCGCGAATGATTACAATGAGCCAGGCCGAAGATAGCTGGATTATTTTTTATCCTTTGGCCGACTGTATTTTGTTAATCCTGTTTTATTCGTTAGCCATTTACAACAGAAAAACGCCCACAAAACACATGAGATATATGATTGCTATGGCTATCGTCTTTTTAGGGCCAACCATCGGTCGCATTGGACCTCATTTGCTGGGATGGAATGATGTTTTAACTCAATTTATCCAATACACCATAACATTTCTGATACTGCTGACGCTTATTATATACGATAAATTCAATAACAAAGAATACAAGCCCTATTTAATTGCGACAATCGGATTTATTGTTCATATGTGCGTCTTTTACATCATTTTTGTTTATTACTAAACACTTTACTGGTTCGCTTCCTCCTTAAAACTATTGTCGTTTATAAAAATATGTAAATCATGAAAAAAGTAGTTTTAGTATATGTCGTTCTGTTATTTGCAACTGGCTATGTAAGAGGTCAAACACTCGACCAAATAAGAACAGTTACCAACAATTTTCTGCTTACCTTAAACGAAGAGCAACTTCAACAAGTATGTTACCACTTTAGTGATTCGGCCAGAACGAAATGGACAAATCTTCCGGTTGGTCTGGCACCCCGCCCTGGAATAAAATACGGCGATTTATCTGCAGAGAGTAAAATTCAGTTTCATCATATTTTGACCACACTTTTAAGTTCGCAGGGTTATTTAAAAACCACAAGCATTATGAAACTGGATGATATATTAAACGAAGTGTATGAAACCGCATACAAAAACAAAGAAATTAATAACGATGCAATAAAAGAGCATAGAGATTTAAAATGGGATTATACCCATTACTTTATCTCAATTTATGGAAAACCTGATGAAACAGACCCGTGGGGACTAAAATTTGAAGGCCACCACATCTCGCTTAACCTTTCGGCTAAAGAAGATGAATTTTCACTCACTCCGGTTTTTATGGGTACCGATCCGGCTGAAGTTCATACGACCAAATATGCAGGATTAAGAGTTCTGAGTAAAGAAGAAGATTATGGATTTCTGTTAATTAATTCACTTTCCGAAGAACAAAAGAAAGAAGCTGATTTACACATGGTTGTTCCCAATGACATTTTAACCAACCCCAATAGTTCGCAACGAATTACAGAATATAAAGGAATTAAAACTGCGGATTTTAGCCCGGTACAGAAAGAAATTCTGAAATGGATAATTCAGGAATATATCTTTAACCTCGAAAAAGAAAAAGCACACGAGTACCTGCACAAAATAGAAGCTTCAGGAATTGACAATATCTGGTTTGCCTGGACAGGCAGTTATGTTGCCCAAAAACCACATTATTATATTATTAACGGACCTGATTTTATCATCGAATATGACAACTTTGGTTTTCAGAAAGACGGAAATCACATTCACTCCATCTGGCGCGAAAAGGGAAACGATTTTGGAGAGGATATTTTAAAATCGCATTATTTGAATCACAAACATTGAACATTACACAAAATCAATAGAAACAAAGGATACGATCTTACTGAAAAGTATTTTAACTCCTGGTATCAACCAACTGATTTCTTCCGGTGAATGGAGAATTGACATTGAGGGTGCTATGAATGGCATGGTGCGGAGTTCAACAAGTAATCCTGGCGACAGGACAATTAGAATTGAAAATATACGATTTTTAAATCCGGAATGTGCCATTGTGGATGCCTGATATGAAATAAAAAATGCCGACAACACAACCCGAAAAATATGGAGTACTTTTGTTGTGATTTATAAAGAAGACAGGTGGATAATCGCTGTCATTCGGAATGTGTTGCCCGAAGGTAACTAATTACTAATTCTTTTTTGCTCTTCATCTGATGCCGTATTGCGTTTTCTGGCTTTAACCGTTGAATTTCCAAAATTGTGGGTAAAAGAAAGCCGAAGTACACGTGGTTCAAAATCCAACCGCCATTGGGTGTAAATATTCAGTTCAGGAACACTTGCAGTACTCCTGCCAATATTTGTCTTAAACGCATCGGTAAGGTTCAGATCAAAACGGCTGTTTTCATTTTTTAATTTCATTTGGATACCTAAATCCACACGGCCACGCGCTTTCCGCTCATAAATTCCCCAGATGGATTTCGATTGATAATTTCCTGAAACTTCAGCCGAAATCCTTTTACTAAAACGGATACTTTGAATGCTGTTTGCCCGGTAATTACTTCTGCTAAGTTCTAAATCAACTCCATCATACGATGTTTTAGTTATGTTTTTAATCCAGTTAAAATTGTTTTGCATTTTCCACCAATCGGTAATTGTTACTGGGAAAGCAAGCATTACATTCAGGGTTTTGGCATTATCGAAATTCCGCGAAATAAAATACTGCTTTGTTTGATCTTCGCTGAATTTTGGTTGAAAACGTGCAATGGAATTTTTGGTGTCGGTAAAACTGAATGACAACATAAACATTTTATACTGATAATCGGTTTTGAAAATATTGCTAAAAGCCGGCAATAAATTTTCGTTACCCGAAACAAAAGTCTCGGGAGTCATAAAAACAATAAAAGGAGCCAGTTCATTAAATGTTGGCCTATCGATTCGCCTGCTGTACGAAAATTGCCAGGTATTATTTTTATTTAATTTCTGCGAAAAATAAATACTGGGAAAAAATTCACCATAATGCAAATCAACAATACCTTTTTCGGTTTCCGAATCCAGTACCGAATTCATGTATTCGTATCGTAATCCGGCAACTAAGCTGGTATTATCGCTAAAACTATAACTAACCGAAGAGTATAAAGCACTGATGTTTTCATTTAAGGAATAATTGTTGGTTAGCTCCGGATCGGGGGTCCACTTTCCAGAAGTAAAATAACTAACCCCCACTTTATTTTTAAAAAAGGTAAATGTGCCCTTTACGCCGGCTTCCACCTTCAATTTCGAATTAATTTGATTCGTGTAGTCAACCATTCCAACCGCGATGTTAATTGGAGTAATTTTAGTAACTTCTATATCTTCGCCGGTTTGTAACTGACCCGAATTATCCAGTTTCTCTACCGTATAATCCGAAGGATTATCGTTATAATAATTCAGGTAATCCAAATTTATATCCAAAACCTCCTCTTCCTTAAAATGATGTTGCAGGTTAACGTTTCCCATACCATGAATCCACTTACTTAATTCGTCCATTTCTAAATTTGAACGACCATCGGGCAACATATCTTTTGAATATATAATGGTGTTAAGAGCATTCGCTTCCCAATCGCGCACATAACCGGCTCCCAAAATACTCAACACTGTTTTACTTGTTATGGTGTAATCAAGGCCCATTCTAATATTCTGAAAAAGCAACAGTGCTTCCCGGACACTGTTTGCATCCGATTCAAGAACCGATCCCGCTTGTGAATAACGACGAAAGGACTGAATATTTTGCCGCATGTTATTAAAATTCGCACTATAAGTTCCATAATAATTTACCTTTTCAACATGATGATTCAAATTCAGGCTGCCGTTCATTTTTTCGCGTGCAGAAACCCCGGCACCCAATGTAAAAGATCCGTTTGTTCCAAAATCCTCATTCTTTTTTAGCACGATATTAATTATTCCCGCATCACCTTCCGCATCGTATTTTGCGGGTGGAGTTGTTATCAGTTCAATTCGTTTTACGTTATCTGCGCTCATCCCATCCAGCATTTGCACGGCAGCTTCCAGTGGCATTCGGGTTTGTTTTCCGTTAATCATCACCGTTACCCCTCCCTTGCCAGCCAGCGAAATTCCATTATTTTGCCGGTCAACCACAACACCGGGTGATTTTTCCAGCACTTCGAGCGCTGTATTCCCCGAAGATGTAATGCTGTTTTCAACATTTACTACCATTCGGTCAATTTTCATTTCGTACAAAGGTTTTTTTGCCACAACATTAACATCCTGAATCTGATGCGATTCTTCCTCTACAAAGATGGGATCGTTATGATGATGATCGTTGGTGGTTTTTATTACAAAAGGTGCCGAATAAGTAGATTTGTAACCAAGCATGCTAACCCCAATAATGTAAGTACCCGGCTTGAAATTAGTGATACTGTAAATTCCTTCGTCAGTTGCCATCATACCCGTTACTACCGAAGAATCTTTCTGATCTAACAACATTACGTTGGCAAACGAAAGTGGTGTATTGTCCAAATTATGTACTGAGCCCTGAATCTGTGCATATCCAATTCTGGCTAAAAATAGAATGACTAAAAAAATCAGGGTTTGTTTGCGAATTGAGGTAAATAATTTCATAAATGTAAGTTGTATCGTTAAAGATAAATACCTGTTTGTCCGAATATACAACTTATTTATAATCAATCCTATAAACAATCAATATTTTAATACAAATTAGTATTTTTATTTAAAATGGTTTAACTTGTATATCAAATCAAAAAATAAAATGAAAATATTATGACAACAGTAAATGCCTACGCAGCAACTGAATTAGGAGGAAAATTAAGTCCCTTTCAGTATGAACTACCTGACATTGGTGCAGATCAGGTAGATATTAAAGTACACTATTGTGGTTTATGCCACTCTGATTTAAGCATGATTAATAACGAATGGGGAATGACGCAATATCCGATTGTTCCGGGCCATGAAGTTATCGGCGAGGTTGTGTCGATAGGAAGTGAAGTAAAAAACATTAAACCGCACGACCTAGTTGGACTTGGCTGGAATTCAGGTTCGTGCATGCATTGTAAACAGTGCATGGACGGAAGCCACCACTTGTGCGAAAGCCTCGAGGGAACTATTATTGGACGACACGGTGGATTTGCCGATTCTGTACGATGTCATTGGTCATGTGCGATTCAGCTTCCAGAAGGTATTGATGTGCAGAAAGCCGGGCCACTTCTTTGTGGTGGAATAACTGTTTTCAGTCCAATTATTTTGGCAGGTGTAAAACCAACCGATAAAGTGGGAGTAATTGGTATTGGTGGTTTGGGTCACATGGCATTAAAATTTCTCAAAAAATGGGGATGTGAAGTTATTGCTTTTAGCTCCAATCCCGATAAAACCGAGCAAATTATTGCAATGGGTGCCACCAAAGTGATCAATTCAAGAGATCCTCAACAACTCGAAAGCATTGCAGGTAGTTTAAACTTTATTTTAAATACAACAAATGTAACACTCGACTGGAATTCCTATTTAGTTACTCTCGCGCCCAAAGGCAGATTTCATAATGTTGGTGCAGTACTTGAACCAATGGCGATACCTACGTTTACACTTTTAGTAGGTGAAAAAACAGTTGGAAGTAGTCCAATAGGAAGCCCGGCATTAGCCCGCACTATGCTCGAGTTCTGTGTTCGTCACGATATTTACCCAATGGTAGAAGAGTTCCCACTTGAAAAAGTTAACGAGGCGATTGAGCATTTACAAAGTGGTAAAGCCAGGTACAGGGTTGTTTTAAAAGTTTAACTCAACCACTATACATTAAAAATACATAGGTTAAAAATTTGAATGAAATTCGATAAAATAATAGTCCCATGGCTTGAAGTCAGAAGACGGAAGACAGAAGCAAAACGATTCGGTAATCGCCATTTTAAAACTTCGGGCTCCAGACAATAAGATTATACACTTATAGAAACTAAAGTAGCTGCAATGAAATTGCAGGGTTTTAACTATTAACTGGAAAATAAATCATGTTTCCTGTAATCTGATGAAAAAATAATAAATACATAAAAAGCCGAATGGATAGTTAAATTCTAATTCATCCGGCTTTTATTTTCGCGAAATATCTTTGCAAGATAATCTACAAAACCAATCAGTTCTAATCGTTATAAACCTGATTCTCCTGTTCTTCAACCCGAATAAAGGTAGTTCGTTTTGTAAGTTCCTTTAACGCTGAAGCACCAACATAAGTGCATGTACTTCGTATTCCGCCTAATATGTCGAGAACAGTATCTTCAACAGCACCGCGATAAGGAATCTGAACGGTTTTACCTTCGCTGGCTCGATAATTTGCCACACCACCAACATGTTTGTCCATAGCTGTTGCCGAGCTCATTCCATAAAACTGTCGGTATTTTTTACCACCCCGCTCAATAGTATCGCCGCCACTTTCATCGTGACCGGCCAACATTCCGCCCAACATTACAAAATCGGCACCTCCGCCAAAGGCTTTCGAAACATCACCAGGAGTTTTACAACCACCATCACTAATAATTTGTCCGCCCAGTCCGTGCGCTGCATCGGCACATTCAATCACTGCTGACAATTGCGGGTACCCTACCCCGGTTTTAACGCGAGTGGTACAAACCGATCCGGGGCCAATGCCGACTTTTACCGCATCGGCACCTGCCAATAGCAATTCTTCTACCATTTCGCCGGTTACCACATTTCCGGCAATTATAACTTTGTCTGGAAAACGATTTCGGGCTTCAGCAACATAATGAACAAAATGTTCGGAATAACCATTGGCCACATCAATACACAAAAATTTCAAATGTGGATTTTGTTTAAAAACCTCGTCGACTTTCACTGTATCTTGTTCACCAGTCCCGGTACTCACCGCAATGCTGTTTTCAATTTCTGCCGGAGCCGAAGCTAAAAACTGATTCCATTGTTCTAAAGTATAATGTTTGTGCAAAGCCGTAAACAATTGTTGTTTGTGCAAAGCAAGCGCCATTTCAAACGTACCAACGGTATCCATGTTGGCTGCCATAATCGGAATTCCTGTCCAGGTTGTATTGCTGTGCATAAATTTAAAGGTACGTTCCAAACTCACTAAGGAACGACTTTTAAGTGTCGAACGTTTTGGCCGGAACATAACATCTTTAAAACCAAGTTTAATGTCATTTTCAATTCTCATAATTAAAATCCTTTGTATTCAGCACAAATTTAGAATCAATATCGAATTCTTCTCTACCCTGTTTTTCATTTTTAACAAGATTTAAATCATTCTATCATATCGATGAAAAGAAATAAGAAATTACTTCTGAATTTTTTATGAGAAGTACTTAAAATGTGTAAGAATCAAATCATTTTAACAGGCATTGGCACTGTTGGTGGTGCACCTAATTCCATACCATGAAAATCTTCAATACTCTCTTTCATCCAAACATCAAAGCTATTATCCGAGTTAGCAACATTTTGCATAAAAGTTTCTGCCCCCGGACCTTCATGTAGAACAACGGCTACCGATCCGGTAGGAGTTTCTGCCAACCATGCACTATGTCGAGTTAATCCATGTCGTTGGTTCATGTCATCAAACTCTGCTTTTTGTTTTCCTGTTAGTTTTTTACTCCAATTTTTCCAGGCTTCCACTTTATCTTCTTTTATTGGCACAATTACTAATCCCATAACATAATATTTTAAAAATGAATAACTTATACTACCATTCACAATTTAAGACTAAATTGTATTAAATACAATTTTTAAGTTTTAATAATGTTTAAATTTGAAAACAAACTTTCCTGTAGAATACATAATATTGATGTTTAACCACATATTTGCAAGCCAACCAGAAAAATTCATTCAATGATGAACAATAATCAATTTTATTTTTTATTCATTTTATGAAGATTTTAGTAATAGGAGGAAACGGAACCATTGGCAGTTGTGTGGCCAATCGATTAAAAGAAAAACACGAAGTAATTATTGCAGGAAGAACCGGCGGTGATGTACATGTTGACATTGAAAATATTGAATCGATAAAAGCCATGTTTGAAAAAACAGGTAAGCTGGATGCTGTAGTATCGTGCAGTGGCGCTGCCAAGTGGGGAGCATTTGAAGACCTGACTGAGGAGGATTATTATGTGGGTATAAAAAGCAAACTGATGGGACAAGTCAACCTGGTTCGTATTGGAAAAGATTTTGTAAATCCCGAAGCTTCGTTCACCTTAACGACTGGAATTCTCGCCGATGATCCGGTAGTAGGAGCAACAAACTCTGCCATGGTAAATAATGCCATTCATGGTTTTGTACTCGCCGTGTCGCAAGAGTTTAAAAACGGATTACGAATAAATGCGGTTGCCCCGGGACTGGTAGAAGATTCTGCCGAAAGACTTGGAAATGTTTTCCCCGGTCACATACCGGTTCCCATGCACAAAGTGGCCAATGGTTATGTGCGAAGCATAGAAGGCAAACGTACTGGCGAAATTATTCGGATTTATGAATAGAAAATTGCCAGAATGTAAAACTGTTTTGAAGGTGTGATTCAAAAAAAGATGCCATCCGTGTTATTTTCAGTAAACACGGATGGCATCTCAACTCTGAACTCTGAACCCTAAACTAACTCACCATACACATCATAATCCTCGGCGCCAGTAATTTTCACGGTTACAATATCACCTTTTTGCAATTCTTTCTCGGTTGAGATTAAAACTTCACCATCTACTTCGGGCGAGTCAAATTCGGTGCGTCCCACAACAAATTCACCTTCGGTGTCGTCGATAATAACCTTAAACTCCTTCCCTATTTTTTGCTGATTTAATTCAGCCGAAATGTATTGTTGAATTTCCATTATTTCATCGGCACGCTCTTGTTTTTCCTCGTCCGATAATTCATCGTTAAATTTATCGCCGGCATAAGTACCATCTTCTTTTGAATAAGGAAAAACACCAAGGCGCTCAAATTTAGCTTCCTCAATAAATTCTTTCAATTCTTCAAAATCGGCTTCCGTTTCGCCAGGGAAACCAACCAACATAGTAGTGCGAATAATAACTCCGGGTACCTCTTCTTTAATTTTTGCAAGCAGCGCTTCTGTTTCCTCGCGGGTAACATGACGTAGCATATTTTTTAACACAGGATTGGCAATGTGTTGCAAGGGCATATCCAGGTATTTACACACTTTGGGATTCTCGCGCATAATTGGCAAAATATCCATTGGAAATTTTGTGGGATACAAATAATGCAATCGAATCCACTCAATCCCTTCCACTTCCGAAATTTGAGATATCAATTCTGCCAACTGACTTTTCCCGTATAAATCAATTCCGTAATACGATAAATCCTGCGCTATCAAAAGTAATTCCTTCACTCCTTTTTTTGCCAGATAACGCGCTTCTTTTACCAAACTATCAATACTTCGTGATTGATGACGACCGGTCATTTTTGGAATAGCACAAAATGAACACGAACGGTTGCAGCCTTCCGATATTTTAAGGTAGGCAAAATGTGAAGGAGTGGTGATTTTTCGTTCGTAAATGTATTCGGGCTGATAAGTTACTTTTAACTCATCCACCATGGCTTTCATATCAAACTTGCCAAAATACTTATCTACTTCGGGCAATTCTTTTTCCAAATCATTTTGATAACGTTCTGACAAGCAGCCCATCACATACAACTTTTCGATCTCGCCCCTCTTTTTTGCCTCTGCATAATCCAGAATCATATTAATCGATTCTTCTTTGGCATCGTGAATAAAACCACAGGTATTAATAAAAACGGCATCAAAACCCGTTTCGTTTGAATCGTGCACAACTTCGAATTTTCCACGCTCCAATTGATTTAATAAAACTTCAGAATCAACCAGGTTTTTCGAACAACCCATTGTCACCACATTTACCCTCTTTTTCGCCATCTTTTAAAATTTTGCTACAAAGAAAGGATAATTTTGTCTGAAATAGAAAAATGTTTTTAAAACAGTGTATTCCCCTAACGTAGAAATAAATTAGGCAGCCAAACACAAAGAACTTAACCAGAAAATAAACGGATTTGGGATGTCATCTTTTTTGAAAGATGACATCCCCGGAGCAACCTGAGCAATGCAACTGACTACTTTTTTACTGTTTTGTTTTTAAGGGATTTTGAGCATCATCAGAAAACTGTTTTTGCAACTCAGGAACCACGGTATCGGCCTTTACCAGCTTAATCATTTCAACGAGTTGTTTTACCGTTTCGTTTACCAATAGTTCTCCTGCTTCGGCGTTGGCTTGCGATGCTTCACCCCCATAATGATTTGGATAACTTGCATACCACCAAATTCCGGTATACACATATTTTAAATGTTTCATACGATCAAGATTTTCTCCTGATTGCTGTGCGGCTCTGTCAATGTGCACCAAATCGGGCTGTGCAGCTAACAAGGTTGATGATTCGCTATTTCCGGCGTGTGCATCATAAGGATCAACTTTTGTAAGCTCTTCAGCCTTTTTATTCACTTCAGGATTATCTTGTGGACGAAACCAATACAATGAATAATTGCGTGGTTCTGAAAGCTGTGCCATTCCAAAATAGTTCAGAAAAGCATTGTTTCCACCGTGACCATTCACTATAATTATTTTATCAAAACCATTTCGGTTGAGCTCATCCAACGTTTCCTGAAGAATTTTCCAAATAAGCTCTGGCGAATAGGCAATGGTTCCGGGTTGCTGACGCGCTTCATTTATCTGGCTAAAATAGTACCACGGAAAAATTACGGTATATTCTTGTTCAGCAGCTCGCAAAGAATATTCTCGTGCCAAAAACAAATCGGTTCCCAAAGGCAAATGTGGACCATGTTTTTCCATCACACCAATTGGAATTATACAGGTTTTAGAACTTTTCTCAACAGCTTGAACATAGTCAGGAGCAGTCAATTCTTCTAATCGATACGATAAATTCTGAGCAAAGGATGTAAAGGTAATTGTGAACACGAATAAAAAGGAAGCAAAATGTTTCATCGATTTTAGGTTTTAGTTAAACTTTCTATAAAAATAGAATCTTCCTGCTATTTTAACAATGATTTCCTAATTTTAACAACAAACTAGAATTATGCAAATACTGATTGCACACAGTCATTTAAATCCGGGCGGAGTTACACGAATAATTGAATCGCAGATTGAAAGTCTTTCCGACGATGAAATTAAAGTATTGGTAGGTGCTTGCCCCGAACCCGACTCGATAACTTCGAGAGGTGCAGAACTTCATATAATTGAAGATCTTAACTATTTAGAAAGACGAAAATACACCGACCAAGAAGCGATGGAAATGCTACATAAAATACATCGCGAATTACGTGCATACATAAGCCGTGATTGTGTACTGCATTTTCATAATTTAAATTTGGGTAAAAATCCAATTGTAACTTATGCCGTTTATTTACTTGCGAAAGAGGGTTTGCCTGTTTTTAATCATGCACACGATTTTGCTGAAGACCGTCCGACAAATCTTCAGTTTTTAAAAGAAATTTTAAGCGATATTTTTTTACAGGATATGAATGAAGTTTTGTATCCTCAACTGCCCAACTATCAGTTTGGAGTGATAAATTCTTCCGATTACGAACGTTTGATCTCTTATGGCGTTGATGTTGAAAGAATTGAATGGTTACCCAATCCGGTTTCCATTAAAGTGTCGGAGGATGGCCTTGATAAAGGAAGTGCAAAAACTGAAATTTGTAAATCACTGAATTTGGATTCAGACAAATTACTTGTCACTTACCCTGTTCGTGTTATTCAGCGAAAAAATATTGGCGAATTTATTTTGCTTTCGAAACTTTATGCACATAAAGCCAACTTTGTTGTAACCCAGCCACCACAGAATCCGGTTGAGATTGAAATGTATAAACAGTGGGTTGAATTTTGCGAAAAC
>JBFFMM010000075.1:0-12778 GCA_041554075.1 Draconibacterium sp.
ATTGTAAGTATTTATTGCTGATGTTCCACCCGGAAGTGCTCCCATTATATTTTCTCCAACCCATGTGCTAAGTTTTACGGCAGCTTCCCATGCGTCTTTTGAGCCTTCGGTGATTTGTTTTGCTTCTTCAATCAAAACAGGATGATCCGATTCAATTAGACGTTCAGGTTCAAGGTATTTTTTTAAGTTTTCCTGAGTGAAATCAGGAGGAAAAGCAGGAGCATTTTCTCCGTTGTATTGCTGCTTTTTAATTTCAAAAACTCCTTCAATTAAATTGTTGGTAACTGTGCCTTCAAATTTTTGTCCGGGGAAATTCAGGCTTTCGGGAGTTATTCGTTCTCCTCCTGATGAAATAGTTGCTTCTATCTTCATTGAAGAAATATCGTGGATATTGGAGATAATTTTGTTTACACGGGCATAAAGCACGTTGTCGAGATTTACTACCTGAATGCTTTTTTTTGCGGATTTATCTGCCAGATAAATTACACGGTTCGAAACATTTATTTTTAAAGGACAACTGTTTGCTTTGTTCAACCATAATTTTGTAGTTATTCCTGAATTTTCATTGAATTCCTCTAAAACAATTGAATTAAAATTTGCTCCCGCCAATTCCAATTTTTCTTCTCCAATACGGGTGTAACTTTTTGTAACGATTTCACCTTTTTGGTTGTCGAAAATCCGATACTTTTTCTCCTTTTCATCTCCTAAAATGAAATCTTTCATTAAATGAGGGTAAGTTATTGTATTTTCCAATATCACATCATCCGAAAGTTCAATCTGTTTTATTGCTCCACCTTCAACGGATGTGAAATAAGCAACACCATTACTGAATTTGGCAGATGAATAAACTTCGGCAGTAGTTCTTAACCGTTGTTCAATAAAAACCGGTAGTTCTGTGGATGGCTCAATTAGGGCATTATTTGATATAATCAGATCCACTTTTCCCCCTAGTGCAGATTGTTTTACCAATACTTCTTCATTCAGGCTCAATAATTCTTTACCATCTTTTATGGTTGTTGTGATTTCTGATTCGGAGAAACCGCAGAGTACACCGTTAATTTCCACTGCGAAGTTCCACGATTTTGGCAGGTCGTTTAACGACTGCCCGGCCGCTGATGTCCATAAAAGTGCGGACACAGCTAGCGCTAATGATAGTTTAAAAATTGTTTTCATGGCATTAAAAATTTAAGGTTGTAAATGGGGTTTGTTTTTTAGTTTTTATCGGATTAAAAACCCAATATTCTTAAATATTGCAATTAGTAAAACAAAACCAATAAGAAGTACCAGCATAAGCAATAATTTATTTGTTCTGTCCTGTTTACGTTGAATTTCAATGTTGCTTAAAACCAGGGGCAAAGTGCTGTCGTTTAAGTCCGACAGGCAGGCTTCGATGTGTTTTATTTGAAAAGCAACTTGTTTGTAATTGACTATAAAATTGAATACAATTCCCAATAGGATAAACATCGAAAAGACGATAATATCCTGACCGTCCAGCGGTCGAACTTGTCCGTAAGTTGCGTAAAAATAGAGTAGTGAGCCGGAAATAAAAATAAAAAGGTAGGTTGAAGAAATAGCGAGCAACGTGGTATAAAACCTGTTTCTTAAATAGGTAAGCATCGATGCCAGTTTTTCTTTGGGTGTTTGTCCGTAGTCGGCAATTTGTGAGAATTGATTTAACAGTTTGAATTGAAATAGTACAAGTATAATAAGCAAGGCTATTCCGGTAACACAAACCGACGTTACATTTATTGTTCCATAATAGAGAAAAATGTCGATTCCAAGAATTATAACACCAAGCGATTTTAATGCAATGTCCAGAAAAATCATTTTTTTAATATACTCTGCAGTTGAGGTCGAACGTTTTGAAATAAATTGCTCAATTGTTTTGCTCTCATAGTTTGTGGTTTCCATAAAATGGTCTGCTTTGGCCCACATCTCTTTTAAATTTCTATCCTTGTCGCTCATGACTCTTGATTTACAGTGTTACTTACCAACTCCTCTAATTTCCGTTTAATTCGCACCAATTTTACACTAACATTTGATTTCGTTGTTCCCATAATTGTTGCGATTTCTTCATAGTTCTTCTCCTCCAACCAAAGTAAAATAATAGCCTTGTCTATTCTGTTTAGTTTCGAAATTGCACGGTACAACAGTTGTACATTTTCTTTTTCAGTGTTTGATTCATCAGGAATCCGGTCTGTTTCCCGCAGTGGTTCAAACGACAGGTTTTTACTCCTTTTTCTGATATTGCTGATTGCCGTGTTTAATGCCACGCGGTACATCCAGGTACTGAATTTTGCTTCCTCCCTAAAATTGGGATAAGACTTCCAAAGCTGCAGGCAAATTTCCTGAAAAAGGTCTTCGCGGTCGGCCCAGCTGTTTTCATAAACCCGGGTTATTTTATGAATGATCGCCTGGTTCTTTTGAATCAGTTCGCTAAAGGCTTTTTTATTTTGCTTTTGCTTCATTTTAGTTTTTCTGAAACGTTGGTCGCAAAACTTTTGAAAAAACTACATTTCTTAGAAGAAAGTTTACCGTCTCAGTCTCAGTGGACAGTAGGTCATAGTTCAGTAAACTGCAACTGTGACTGCGACTAATTCAATAACTCAATCACCTTATAATGAATCAGTTCTTCCACCAAATCCTTAATTTCAGGCATGTCGTCACTTTCGATTCCGGCTTTTATGCGGATTTCTTCGAGCGATAAATATTCGCCATCGGGGAATGGCAAATTATAGAGGAACTTCCCCTGTGCAGTAGTAAGGTTTATTTTTTTTTCGGAACGTTCGCGGCCTTTTCCAACCCAGATGGTAACGTTACTAAAGTATTGGCCGTTACGGGCCAGCGAGAATCGAACACCGGCATTTTTCTTTTCCCTAATTTTTGAGTTTTCAAGTTTATCTTCTCCTGAAATATCCAACTCCTCTTGTAAATTAATTTCAAAAGCAATTTTCTTTTTTTCAAGTGTGTACCGATAATAGGGACGTTTACGTTCAATGGCTTCCTTTTTGGAAAGTATTCCTAAATCGGCCATTGCTTCCAGAAAATCCTGAACGGTTTGAATATGCATTCCTAGTCGCGAGGCTGCTTCCGATGCCGAAATGTCACGGTAATTGTTTAAAAGACGGAATATGTCCTTTGCAAAACTTTTCGAAATATATGTGCCAAATTTGGCTGCTTCTTCAAACTTCATAATTATGAAAATAGTCCTGTTTTAACCGAATTCAATCTGTCCATTATCCTAACCTTGTCCCCACGCATATAAAAATCGGCAAAGGTTATCATCAATTGGCCTAAAGATTCACACAGATGGTCAAATGCCAAATCATCTTTGTAGTCCAAATAATCTTTGCGTGAAATATGCACCGAAACCTGCCCTTCGAAATCAAAGGAAATCCATGTTTTACTTAGGTAGTCGTAATTATGTTTGAAAAGAAATTCATATTCATCTCCCATTTTTACAGGAACCAATAAAACTCTGTTTTCTTCCTGAAAAGGCATACAAACCAGGTTCTTTTTTAAATGATTTCCAAAATCGATAATATCGTATTTCGAATAATCCACAACACCGGCCGGACGCGGTCGTTCTGTGTAACTTTCAGGTCCTTCTTCCACATCCCATGCAGCCAGTTCCATTACTTCGCGGCCCCTGAATTTTAATTTTTTCAGAAACCAACTATACATCATCCAAAACAGAAAAACGTAAAAAAACAGTAAGCCAACTTTGAATTCGTCACTAAATCTGGGAGCGGGCCCACTAAAGTCTTCAGGCAAATCCAAAATTATTAGTATTACACCAAAAGCAAACAGGTAAAATGTAGTAATCAGATTATAATAGTTGTTTGTTTTGATGAATGGCCAAAATCCTAATGCAAATGAATAGATTATCATTACGCCACCTAAAACATTAAACGCATTCCGCAGGTTAAAAACAATTGCCGTAAAAAAGAAAATAAGCATTGAAACAATTACCGGGACTAATCCTTGTATTCCTCTGTCGGGTTTTAGCTTTCTCATGACTTCAAGACTTTAATAAATTAATACTACATAAAAAATGAACTATACAAAGTTAGTATCATTTAGATGTGAAAGTCAATAGTTTAATTGATGTTATTCAGCATACTTCCTGTTTTTGAAGGTGCATTTTGCAATTCTTAGTAGCAATAAAGTATTGCGAGGGTTTAAACAACTTGAAGAAAACATTTACAATTTCCGTGCGATACCAAAATGATTATTATATTTGTTTGCACCGAAAAGAAAGAGGCCAAACGTAGTATGCAAAAAATACGCTTAAACATTTTAGGATTGTCGGTAAGTCAGACACAGTCAGGTGCTTATGCCTTGGTGTTGGCAGAAGAACAAGGTGATCGCAGAATTCCAATTATTATCGGACCGGTAGAAGCACAGGCAATTGCTATTCAATTGGAGGGTTTAAAACCTCCTCGTCCGCTTACCCACGACTTAATTAAAAACATGGCATTGGCATTCGATATCGCTTTGCTCGAAGTTACCATTTATAAATTGGAGGAAGGAATTTTTTATTCCGAATTGCTCTGCGAGATGGATGGCAAAGAAATACGTATCGATTCACGCACTTCGGATGCAGTTGCTTTGGCACTGCGTTTTCGTTGCCCAATTTATACTTCGGAAGAAATACTTCAAAAAGCAGGTATCGTTCTGGAAGGAGATGACGAACAATCTCCTGTGCGTAGTTTGATGGACGAGGATGATTACATCGAGCCCGGATCTTCATCGTATGGACATTATTCAACCAGTGAACTGCAGGAATTGCTCGATCAGGCAATTAATGATGAAGATTATGAAAAAGCATCGATTATTCGTGATGAATTAAATAAAAGGGAGAAGTAAGGTACATTAAAAAAGTAAGGCATAATATCATCCTTCTTGTTGTATTGTAGTTGTTGAAACTAGCAGAAGAAAGCAAGTTTAATTAGATGAAAGGGGTGAATGAATTTATAAATAAACGTAAATGAAATACTTAGTAGTTTTGCTGGTAGTTGTTACCGGCATTTTCTTTTTTCAGCCTGTAATGGCAAATGTTGCCGAGGCTGGTCAGGAAGTTGTTGAACAAGTTGTTCAGCAAACCGATACATCTAATATTTTAATTTCTACACAAAGAGAACATCCTTTTTCTATACTTACATTGCTGCGAGGTTTGTTGGGGATGGTGGCTTTGCTGGCCATTGCTTATGTCTTCAGCACCAACAGAAAAAATATTCCCTGGCGTACTGTTGTCATTGGTTTATTAATTCAGGTTGCTTTGGCGTTGGGTGTTTTATATGTGCCTTTCGTTCGTGTGGCTTTTGAATTTTTTGGGCAGATATTTGTTAAAATTCTTGATTTTACAAAAGCAGGCAGCGAGTTTCTTTTGGGCGATTTAATGAACGCCGACACTTACGGTTTTATCTTTTTGTTTCAGGTTTTGCCAACCATTATTTTCTTCTCAGCTTTAACAAGTTTATTGTTTTATTGGGGAATCATACAAAAAGTGGTTTATGGATTGGCATGGGTGTTTACCAAGGCGCTAAAAATTTCGGGTGCTGAGGCGCTCTCTGTTGCCGGAAATATTTTTCTGGGGCAAACCGAATCGCCATTAATGATTAAGGCCTATTTGGATAAAATGAGTAAGTCTGAAATTCTGCTGGTAATGACTGGTGGAATGGCAACACTTGCTGGCGGTGTTTTGGCTGCGTACATCGCTTTGTTGGGTGGCGACGATCCGGTGTTGCGTCTCGAATTTGCCAAACATTTACTAACGGCGTCGATTATGGCAGCGCCGGCAGCTATTATTTTTTCGAAAATGTTGGTGCCACCCACCGAAGAAATTAATAAGGAAATTGAAGTAAGTAAAGATAAAATTGGAAGTAATGTGCTCGATGCTATTTCCAATGGTACTACCGAAGGTGTAAAGCTGGCTGTAAATGTGGGAGCCATGTTGCTGGCTTTTATTGCTTTTATCGCCATGTTTAATTTTATTATTGGCAAAGTTGGCGATTGGACGCATTTAAATGGAATGATTGCAAATTTTACTGATGGTAAGTTTAATGAACTTTCGTTGCAATTTATTTTAGGTTATACTTTTGCTCCGCTGATGTGGTTAATTGGTGTTTGTCCCGAAGACATTGCTGTGGTTGGTCGTTTGTTGGGAGAAAAGCTAATACTCACCGAGTTTATTGGCTATATTAGTTTGGCCGAGTTAAAAACTGCGGGTGCTTTTGTCGAAACCAAATCGATAATAATGGCAACCTATATATTATGTGGTTTTGCCAACTTCTCTTCCATCGGGATTCAAATTGGAGGAATTGGAGCACTTGCACCGAAACGCCGTGTGTTATTATCGCAATACGGAATGAAAGCTTTGTTGGCAGGAACGTTGGCATCGCTTATGAGTGCTACTATAATTGGGATGATATTGGGCTAAGCGACAAATTCTTAAACACAGATTTTTTTGTATTAACAGGTGGCGTTTGATAAGTTTCTATAAAACAGGTAGTAAGCGTTGTTTTTAGATTGTAAATTTAGTTCGAAATATAATTAGCACCGTTTGGGAGTTGATTTAAAATTGTACTGATTATGATAATAATTACTTTAGCAATCCTGTTCTTATTGTTGGTGTCGGCAATGATGTTCTTAAGTTATCGCGATTTAAAACAACAGTAAAAACAGAAACCTGGCTAATCACAGTCCCGTTTTGTATTTTCATATCCTTGCAAAATCCTCATTGTGGGAATTGTATGCGCCTTTTATAGTGTTTATTTACCTTCTTGAATCAATCAGTTTTATAGTTTTCTGATGCACTGTCCTCCAATTTTCTATTCAATATTAACTCAACTTTAAGAGCGCGTTATTTAGAGTAAATTTAAAAAACGTGAGATTTGTCATGTGTTTTGAGTGTGAGACTTGATTTCTCTTTTGATTATAAATCTTCAACCCCCATCAAAAAACAAATAATAATTTCTATTTACATCTAATTATTACTTCAACCCTATCAAAAATTGAAATCACAATTTGAAAGTTTGACTTTCACATTCCGAACCCCTTTTATCAATTTGATGTATAATGTTGGCATATTCTTTTTATTTGGAAGAAAAGGTGTCATTACGCTTTCTAAATGATTTATTTGGTGTTTTTGGAATAACAAATTACTTAATTATTCTTCTACATTTGGCGAAACTTAACGATTAAGATTTACTTTATGATGTTCGACAAAGGTTTAACCACTTTTATGATTGTTGCCACAAGTTTGGTAATGTTAATGACTCCAGGTCTTGCATTTTTTTATGGCGGTCTTGGGTGCAAGAAAAATATTTTAAGCATTATGATGCAGAGTTTTGTGTCGCTTGGAATTACAACCATTTTATGGATTGCATTTGGGTATTCCATGTGTTTTAGTGGAACCCTGGCTGAAGGCTCCGATTTTCTGGGAATAATTGGAAATTTCGATAAAGCCTTTTTAAATGGTGTTACTTCAAGTACCCCTTATTCGGCTGATAGAAATTTTCCTGAATATATATTTGTGGCCTACCAAATGATGTTTGCCATTATTACTCCGGCACTTATAACCGGTGCATTTATAAATCGGGTAACCTTTAAGGCTTATGTGATCTTTCTTGTGCTTTGGCAAATATTTGTGTATTACCCATTTGTGCACATGGTGTGGGGTGGCGGAATACTTCAAGAGTGGGGTGTTCTTGATTTTGCAGGAGGAATTACGGTGCATGCCACAGCAGGTTTTGCAGCTTTAGCTTCCGTCTTTTTCGTGGGGGCTCGTGCTGAAAAAAATGCAGGTCCCAACAATATTCCTTTGGTGGCTATTGGAACTAGTTTGCTTTGGTTTGGCTGGTACGGCTTTAATGCAGGGAGCGAACTGGATGTGGATGCTATTACTGCACAGGCCTTTTTAAATACCGATGTATCGGCATCGGTGGCAGCAATTACATGGTTAACAATTGAGTGGACAACCGGAAGGAAACGACCAACTTTTATTGGACTGATGACTGGAGCAGTGGCAGGCTTGGCAACCATTACGCCGGCTGCCGGTTTTGTAAGTTTGGGGGCAGCCAGTTTTATTGGGCTTTGTGCCGGAATTGTGTGCTATTTTACTGTGAAATTTGTAGAGCATAAACGTTGGGACGATGCGCTTGATGTGTGGGGAGTTCACGGAATGGGTGGTGTACTTGGTACGATTATGCTTGGTTTGTTTGCCACTAAAACGATTAACGCAAATGGAGCAGATGGCCTTTTTATGGGCGGAGGTTTGAGTTTCTTTTTTAAACAAATTATTGCAATTGTTTTGGCATCGGCTTGGGGTTTTGCTTTTACACTCGGTGTATTGAAGTTAATCAATAAATTTGTTCCTGTTAAAGTAGGTCGAATGGACGAAATTAAAGGATTGGATTTTGGTTACCACGGCGAAGTGGCCCGGCAATAAGACAACCAATAACTTATATAGTTCTCAGCCATGGGCAGAGTAGTGAATAGCTACTTTGCTCGTGGCTTTTTTCATCGTAATTGGTGAATGAGTGGGGTGGGAAGCTGTTGCACCTTTTTTATCGTCGTCTTCTTCGTTTCGTCGGCTCATTAAAATTCCAGGTAAGTTTTGTTCCAACCATTCGGGGAGGGCCCGGAACAAAAGTGGGTACACCAAATAAACTTCCTGTATTCCCGGCGCTGGTAACATATTGTTCATCCAAAACATTTGTTGCCCAAACCGATAAAATCACATTTGGATCATCTAATTCCAAACCTCCGTTAATATTTAGTAAACCATAAGCGTCTTGTTCCAATCCTGGCGTATTGGCATCTTCAAAAAAGATATGTGTTTTGTGCGAATACGAAGGTGTGGCAAATAATTGAATTGTTGGAGTAATATTAACACGCGCTGTAGCACCAACTGTAAAACTATGCTCGGGTGCCAAACGGAAAGAATTGCCTGCATATTCTTGTGTTAATCCATCCACATCGGTTGAGTCAAATTCCGATTTTAGCCAGGCATAATTGGCAAAAATATCAAGCTGTTTTACCACGGCAACGCGAACATTCGCTTCTGCGCCGTAAGAAGTGGCCTGTCCGCTATCTTCAAATTTAAGGTTGAATTCTCCTGATTCCGGATCGGCTACCCACGCACTGGTTTGGAAATTTTTGTAGAGCTGATAAAATCCCACCACATCAAAAAATACACGGTCGTAAAAAGAGGCTTTAAAACCCAGTTCAAAATTGTCAAGAATTTCAGCATCCAAGACTTCTTTTTCACCACTTGATGTAAACTGCAAAACATTGGGTCTTCTTCCACGGGCGTAATTGGCAAATACATTTCCGTATTCGTTAAAACGGTATTTTAAACCACCTCGCCAGGTATATGAAAGCGTGTTCTTGTTAATTTCTTGCAAATCACTGGGAAGAAAGAATACGTTGGGAGAATTTCCAGTTAGCATCCCTAAAACTGATCCTGAACCTCCGGAAAAGCTAGCTTCGTTACTAAGTTTATAACGATCGTAAACAGCACGCACACCTCCCGAAACAAATAGTTTGCGAGTAAGTTGGTAAGTAACATCCATGAAGGCTTCTGCAGCCATGTTATTGGCTTGGCTAAAGTTTTCTTCCTGGTGGTTGGTTGGTAGTTCTAAACCACCATATTCAGGTGGAAGCCCCGAGATTACCACCGGCTGTCCATCGGGCGTGACAGGCATTGGAGGCTGAAGTAACATTAAACTGGCTAGCTGTTGTTCGTTGGGGGAAAACCAATAATTCTGATCTGCTTTTTCCCACCAGTAGCTGGCACCCAGCGATCCATTTAAGCGGCTGTTTTGCGAAAAATTTCCACGAAGTTCCTGATAAAACTGAGTGGCTCCGGCATCTTCTGCCATATCAATGGCTGCTGAAGCTGTGCCGTCGCCATCCCAACGCGAGGAGGCATCGGTTTTTCGGTACGAAGTAATGGATGACCAGTAGGTATGTTCGTTTACATAGTATTTGTAATTCAGAGTGGCATCAAAAATAGTCTTTCCGGTACCCAGATTTTCACCTTGCTCGTGTGAAGCTGTTCCGCTAAAAATATCGGTTACGCCTTCAGTATTTGGAAATTGATTACTCATAAAAGCAATTCCCGGTGTATCGTCTTTTTGGTAATTTAAAACCAAATCGATTTTATGGTTGTAACTTGGTCGGAATCTGGCAGAGAAACGTCCGGCAAGGGTTTCTTTTCCCATTAAGTCGCCACCAAAAGTGTTTTTTACAAAACCATCGCGGGTATTGTAAATCCCGGCTGCACGAACAGAAAGTTTATCTTCAATTAGTGGAATGTTTATAGAAGTACGAACTTCTTTATGTCCATAATCGCCTATTCCTGCAGTTACAGTTCCTTTAAACTCGGTTCCCGGCATTTTACTTACATAATGAATGGCTCCGGCTTGTGCACTTCTACCAAAAAGAGTGTTTTGTGGTCCTTTTAAAACTTCCACCCGTTCCATATCGTAAAGTTCGAGCGATGCTGAATTTGCCCTGTTGATGGGCACATTGTTGAAATATACCGAAACACGCGGCTGGGCGCTGGGGCTTACTTCTTCACTGCTTAATCCGCGAATGGCAAAGGTTGGGCGATTGGCACCCTGTTCCCGAATGTACAAGCCCGACACAAACTCGCTTAATTGACTTAAATCAGTAATATTAGATTGATTTAAACGATTTGTACTTACAGAAGTGATGGCAGTAGGAACATCGAGAATCTGTTGTTCGCGTTTTTGGGCATTTACTAAAATGGGTTCCAAATGAATGTTATCGGTAGGCAACATTACGTTTTTCACATTTTGACCGTTTTGAAGAATAATATCGGCGGTATGCGTTTTGTAACCAATAAACGAAACCCTGACACGTGCTCTTCCATTCACCAAATTCTCGATTAAATATTCCCCGTCACCGTTGGTGTTTACACCTTTACTGGTTCCGTCAATGGTGACAGTAGCGCCAGGAAGGGGAGTGTCATTTTCGTCGTAAACGGCACCGCGAATAAAAACCTTAGGCAATTCTTTCGATACGGTTTCTGTGTTTCGGTATTTACGCTTTACCTTTCCCCGTTTCTTATTTTGGGCAAAAGAAGTGGAAATAATCAGGGAGATAAGAATGATTGTTATAATCGACTTCATAGTTTCAATTTTCTTATTTGTTTTGTAGATAACGAAAAACCATGGAAAATAATGTGTGAATTTTCAATAGAAGTAACGTTTTGCGCAGTACAATGGTTTAATCAGGGGAAACTAATTTGATATACTAAAAACTGTCAGCTTTAGCCAAATGGCCAGTTCGTCCATGTTACGTTGTGCTTGTTCGCGTGTTTGGCATTTTTTCAATAGAATTGATGGACGTTTGGCTTTGTTAACCAAATGTATTCTATATTCTTTTTTAGCTGACGAATTAACCCGGTTGGATCGACTATACATGCGATACACTTTATTCATCGAAACTAGAGTAAGCCCAACATAATTATCGAGAGTTTTCCAGTTGCCTGTTCTGAATAAACCAAACCAACGATTGTATTCTCTGTAAATTCGCTTTTCGGAATCAATTTCAACACCAGAATAGGTGGCAAATAAAAACCAGGAGATAAATAGATTAATTCCAGATAAACCCCAGTGCTGTAAAAATAAACCTACTATACCCGGCACTAAAAATACAAAGCCTGCAAAAATAAAATGGCCACTTAAAAACCGAGAGGTGATATTATCGATTAACATGTATTTTTTTGTTAAAGATAAATAAAACTTACTTGTTGTCATTTCGAATGAGTGAAACGAATGAGAAATCTTTAGTTAAATAGGTCCATTTCTCTCCGGGGTCGAAATGACAGTAATCGCGGATCTATTCCAGTTTTAAATTTCGTTTCTGAATATAATAGTGCCACAATATATAAGTAGCCACCGATTGATAGGGAGAAAAACGTTTCATGTAATCCACAATTTCGTCTTTCGAACTTCCAGGAGAGACCAGTTTTAATTCGTAAACGGCTTTTATGGTTGCCAAATCACCCGGTGGAAAAATATCAGAGAAATGGAGACTCATTAAAACGTACATGTCAATGGTCCAATTGCCAATGCCTTTTAGCCGGATGAGTTGTTTTCTGATTTCCGGTTCGTCCAAAGTATTTAGAACATCAAGATTTAAACGTTTTTCAACAATCTCAGTGGCTAAAATACGTGTATAAATAATTTTTTGGCGGCTAAAATAACAGGCTCGTAATTCTTCCTTACTCAATTTTAAAAGATTTTCAGGAGTCAGTTTTTCTGTTTTTTCAAGCAATTTGTTGTAGGCCGCTTTTGCCGAAGCCAGCGAAACCTGTTGTTCGAGAATAGTAAGAATTAATGTGGAAAAATTAGCTTCGCGATGCCAAAAAGGAGGATAATCATACTTTAGTATTACTGTTTCCAGTTTTGGCTCCTTTTCGGTACACCAGTCGCAAAGTTGTTTAAATTCGGTTTTGTTTTTAATCTTATTCATATTTCTAAAATGAATAAGGAATAATCAACAAGAAAGTTCGACATAAGAAAAGAGGGACGCCTTGCATCCCTCTTTGGAAGGCAATACCGAATTAAATAAATCAAATTTTAAAGATTGTTTTTCTGCCTTCTGCCTTAAAAACGCGAAATGTTTTTATTTAGTATGATAATCGATTTTTTCTTATTGAGTTTTAATGAAAACCCCAGAACATCAGGGTTTTGATAATTATTTAAATTTTGTGTTTTTGTAAACGATGAGTAACGAATTG
>JBFFMM010000076.1:0-12746 GCA_041554075.1 Draconibacterium sp.
ACCGGAATTGTGGTTACTTGCCAGGATCAAAAATCAAAGCTTAAGAACCTCGATAAAGCCATGGCAGAATTGCGTACCCGTTTGTACAACATGGAATACCAGAAGTACATCGATGAAATTTCGTCGAAACGTAAAACCATGGTTTCAACGGGCGACCGTTCAGCAAAAATACGTACCTACAACTGGCCGCAAGGCCGTGTAACAGATCACAGGATTAATTTAACGCTTTACAATCTTCAGGCAATTATTAATGGCGACATTGATGAAGTAATTGAAAAACTGATGATTGAGGAAAACTCAGAGAAACTAAAAGAAGCAGAAATTTAATAGTTAACAGATAGAAACAAAGGACGAACTTCCGACTTCGGGCTTCGTGCTTCCAACTTTTAAAAATGAATCAACAACAATTATTCGAACAAATTCAAAAGAAACGTAGTTTTCTTTGTGTTGGTTTGGACACAGATATCAAAAAAATTCCACAACATCTAATGGAAACTTCTGACCCAATTTTTTCTTTCAATAAAGAAATAATTGATGCAACGGCAGAATTTACGGTGGCATACAAACCAAACCTTGCTTTCTACGAAAGTTTGGGGTCAAAAGGAATTATTAGTTTGGAGAAAACAGTTTCGTATGTAAAATCAAAATATCCAAACATCTTTATTATTGCCGATGCGAAACGCGGTGATATTGGAAATACATCGAATTTGTATGCGCGTGCATTCTTCGAAAAACAAGCGTACGATGCCGTAACTGTGGCTCCTTACATGGGAGAAGACTCGGTTAAACCATTTATGACATACAAAAATAAATGGGTTATCCTTTTGGCTTTAACATCGAATAAAGGAGCTTTCGATTTTCAGTTTATTGAAGACAAAGAAAGTGGTGACAAGTTGTTCGAAACGGTTCTGAAAAAATCACAAGAGTGGGGAACGGATGAAAACATGATGTATGTTGTTGGTGCTACAAAGGCAGAAAAGCTCAAAGAAATTAGAGCAATTGTCCCGAATCACTTTTTGCTGGTTCCCGGCGTTGGTGCGCAAGGCGGAAGTCTTCAGGAAGTTGCCAAAAACGGTATGAATGCAAAGTGTGGACTACTTGTAAATTCTTCACGTGGAATTATTTATGCATCGCAAGATGTTGATTTTGCTGATAAAGCAAAATTAGCAGCCCAGGAAGTTCAGCAAGAAATGGAAGTGCTTTTAAAAGAAGGTGGATTGATATAGATACATTCTTGTCAATAATATAAAAAACGGGCAACAATCTCAGGAGTGTTGCCCGTTTTTTCGTCCTTCAGAACCTGTTTCAGAATCTTTAAAGGAAGAACCCAATCCGTCCTTTTGACATGCAGATTGACGCGATTACATTTAATCACCTAAATCTGCTCCCATCCCCGACGGTAGTTGTGTCTGATCCACTCTTCAGCCATTTGTAATGCGGGCAGAGTTGTATAATCTTTTTTGAATTTAGGATCGCCATCCAATACCTCAAAATTGTCTTTTGCCAATACTTTAATTGTATCGTTTGGAGAAATGTTTTTAAAACGCATATTTGGACCGTCCCATTCCAGTTTTTGTTGTAAATTTTGCAGGCGTACTGCCAAAACTCCCATTACAACCGTTTCGTTTAAAGGTCCCGCATAGGCAAAATTCGAAGAAGCTTCTACCCTCGAACTTCTGCTTTCTTTGCAGGCTCTTATCCAGTCTTGCTCATGTCCGCCTTCCATTGCATCCGAAATTCTTCGTATCGATTTTTGAGGTTGTTCAAAATGTGCCATTTCGCTGGTTGGTAACAGTGTTGGATTAGCAGCATACGTGCCGCACATTATTTTTCCTTTTGTTCCGTAGAAAATACATCCACCACTATCATCACCCATTTGTTCTCCGGCTTTTAACTCATCGGGGCGGGGAGGCATAAAACCACCATCGTACCAATGTAATGTAACTTCGGGCATCGCAACTTTTGGAAGATTGTCTCGGCGAGGGAATTCATATTTTACAAACTCGGCATTGGGTGCCGATTCGTTGTTAAAAGGAGTAGAGCTTGCCTGAACCGATGAAGGATATTGAAGGTTTAGGGCTTTAAAAACCGGGTCGATGATGTGGTTCCCCATGTCGCCCAATGCGCCGGTACCAAAATCCCACCAACCCCGCCAATTCCATGGGTGATAAATTGGATGGTATTCACGCCATTTTGCCGGCCCCACAAATAAATCCCAATCCAGCGTTTTGGGAACGCGTTTTCCTTTTTCCGGTTTCGATAATCCTTGCGGCCAAATTGGTCTGTTGGTCCAGGTATCAACATGTGTTATTTCCCCAATTGTTCCTGCCCAAATCCATTCGCAAATTTGTCGAATTCCTTCTGCCGAATTTCCCTGGTTTCCCATTTGGGTGGCAACACCGTATCGTAATGCTGTTTCAGCTAAAACTCTTGATTCGTAAACCGAATGAGTAAGTGGTTTTTGTACGAAAGCATGCATTCCTTCGCGCATGGCCATCATCGCAGGTAGTGCGTGCGTATGGTCAGGAGTTGCAATCATTACCGCGTCAATGTCTTTTTGTTTGTCGAACATTTCACGATAATCTTTGTATTGCGTTGCTTTGTACCAACGTTTAAACGAATTTTTTCCGGCATAATCCCAATCTACATCGCACAGGGCAACAATGTTTTCTGTTTCCATAAAACGAAGATTGGTATATCCTTTTCCGCCGACGCCGATTCCGGCAATATTTAATTTGTCGCTGGGAGCTTTGTGCCCAAGTCCGGCAATTACATTCGAAGGCAAAATGGTTGCTCCAACCACTGTCGCAGCAGTTGTTCCTATAAATTTCCTGCGTGATAACTTACTCATATCTAAGGTTTCGTAAAGAGTTGCCAAAATAGAAAAAATATCAGCTCGAACCTATATTTTTAAGGTTTTGAAAGGATATTAACATATTTTGAGATAATAAAGTAAATTTCGTTTGGAAGAATAAAAGTGAATTCGAGTATTGCTGTTCGAAGGTGATCCTAATTTTAAAAACGGAAGCCACCATATTGTTAAGACGTGGATTCTTCTAAAAAAAAAGAGATGCCAGAAGGCACCTCTTTAGTTCTATCATGGCTAAATTTGTTTACAAATTTAGTGGAAGAATAACGGCATCGATTACATGTATAATTCCATTGGACGCGGATACTGCATTTCCTCCAATAATTGTGGCTTCATTTCCAATTGCCCATATTTTCCCCTCAGTGTCAACTGAAAATGTTTCGCCCAAAAGGGTTTCAATTGTTTTTACATTATTTTTGGGAAGTACACTGTTTGCTGCACGACGACCGTCGGTTACATGATACAATAGTACGTCTTTTACTATTCCTACAGGAATGTCCATGATCCCATTAACCGGATACCCTAATAAAGCTTCAAGAGCCTCGCTGTCATACAGCCCCTGAAACGCTGCATCAGTTGGTGCAAAAACTGTATACTGATCACTGCCATTAAAGAATGATACCAGATCAAGACCCATTCCGTTTTCATCTTCATAGTAGGTAGATACATAGGATAATGCTGCAACTAGTTGTGTGAATTCAGCATTCTCTTCTGCTGATGCCAGGGAAACGGCTGTTTCTGTTATAGTACTTCCGCTCTTTTTAAGTGCTTTCGCTGATTTTAATTCAACATCTGTTGATGAGCCTCGCAAAAAATCATCATTTTCTTTTTCACAACTTACAAATGTCAGGCTAAAAATTACTACTACTGCTAGAGTTAAACTTCTTAAGTTTACCATCTGTTTTAAATTTACTGTTTTCATTGTTCTTTTATTAGAGTTTATTATTCTTGTTTACACTAAAAATAACGCAACACATCTTTTAATGTTTAACTAATGAAATAAAAAAATGAACAGAAAATTATATAATACATAAACAACGTCTTTAATGTATTGAAAATACAGGCAGTATAGGGATAAGTTAAAAAATGTTAATTATATTTTATTGTGAAGTTGTACCCTAAAAAAAAGGGATAAAAAAAGGGTGAACAATTTGTTCACCCTTGTATATGTATTTCATTTTTTAGCTTGCTTTTAAGCGTTGAATTCCTGATTTGTCGAGTTGCTCGGCTGCATATTCTTTTGTGACAAGCAGTTTGTCAATTTCTTCCGAAGGAGAATCGAACATGGCATCATTCATTATGTTTTCACAAATAGAACGCAGGCCGCGAGCCCCTAATTTAAATTCAATGGCTTTCTCGACAATGTATTCAAAAGCCTCATCCTCGAATTCCAAATCAATACCATCTATTTTGAATAGTTTTTTGTATTGTTTGATTACTGCATTTTTGGGTTCAGTCAATATACTTCGAAGCGTTTCTTTGTCAAGCGGATTTAAATAAGTAAGAACGGGTAAACGTCCAATAATTTCAGGAATTAACCCAAACGATTTTAAATCCTGAGGAGAAACGTATTGCAGCAGGTTTTCGCGTTCAATTCGATCGGCATCTTTGGCCGCACTATAACCAATAACTTTGGTGTTTAAACGACTGGCAATTTTGCGTTCAATACCATCGAAAGCACCACCGCAAACAAATAAAATGTTTTTTGTATCAACAGGAATTAATTTTTGCTCGGGATGTTTACGACCACCTTGTGGTGGCACGTTTACAATCGACCCTTCCAAAAGTTTTAAAAGACCTTGCTGAACACCTTCGCCCGAAACGTCACGAGTAATGGATGGGTTATCACTTTTGCGTGCAATTTTATCAATTTCGTCAACAAACACAATTCCGCGTTCAGCTGCTTCAACATTGTAATCGGCAGCTTGTAAAAGACGGGTAAGTAAACTTTCAATATCCTCACCCACATAACCGGCCTCGGTTAAAACAGTGGCATCAACAATTGTAAAAGGCACGTGCAACATTTTTGCAATGGTACGCGCCAATAATGTTTTTCCTGTACCTGTTTCTCCAACTAAAATGATGTTCGATTTTTCAATCTCTGTCTCATCGTCGTCAACCTTTTGGGTTAACCTTTTGTAGTGGTTGTACACCGAAACAGCAAGAATTTTTTTTGCACGATCTTGTCCGATTACGTATTGGTCGAGAAACTCTTTTATTTCTTTTGGTTTCAAAAGTTTGACACCATCTAAATCAAAAGAATTATCAGTTTTAACTTCTTCCTGAATAATCGAGTTTGCCTGCTCGGCGCAACGATCACAAATATGCCCATCAATCCCTGCAATCAGAAGATTTACTTCCTTCTTTTCTCTGCCGCAAAACGAACACTTATCCATCTTTACTTTATTTGGCATTACTTTTTATTTCGTACTAATATTTCGTCGATCATACCGTAATCCACTGCCTCTTGCGAAGTCATCCAGTAATCGCGGTCCGAGTCTTTTTCAATTTGTTCGAAAGTTTGTCCCGAGTGATCAGCAATAATTGTGTACAATTCCGCTTTAATCTTTTTGATTTCGCGTGCTGTAATTTCAATGTCTGAAGCCTGTCCTTGCGCGCCACCCATTGGTTGGTGAATCATAATTCTGGAGTGAGTCAACGCCGAACGTTTTCCTTTTGCACCTGCTGTCATTAATACGGCTGCCATTGATGCTGCCATTCCGGTACAAATAGTGGCTACATCGGCGGTAATGTATTGCATGGTGTCGTAAATGCCCAATCCGGCATAAACCGAACCTCCCGGCGAGTTAAAATAAATTTGAATGTCTTTTGACGGATCAGTTGACTCCAAAAATAGAAGCTGCGCTTGAATGATGTTTGCAACTGTATCGTCGATTGGTACACCGAGGAAAATAATCCTGTCCATCATTAAACGTGAAAACACGTCCATTGATGCTACGTTTAGTTGACGTTCCTCAATAATTGTTGGCGAAATATAGTTGCCATAAATCGATGTGTACTTGTCCATTGTTAAGCTACTGATTCCAGCATGCTTGGTTGCGTATTTCTTAAATTCGTTATGATTTTCCATTTCTCAGATTTCGTATAAAAAAATAACTTTATAAACGTTTTAAAAACGATTTACAAAGTTATAAAAAAGTTTATTGCTGTAACATTCAGCAATATTTATTTCGTATCGACTAATTAAGCAAGCTGCCTATTTCATCATTTCGTTGAATTCTTCCTGAGAAACTTCTGTTTCGTCAAGAGTAACTTTTTCTTTAACAACTGCTACCACTTTGTCTTCGTGCAGTTTTTTGTAAATGCGTTCTTTTTCTTCTTGTTTCTCCAACATCATGTTTGCAAACGATTCCAGTTGTTCTTCCGGTACATCGTGAATACCATACTGTTGGTACTGTGCCAATGCCATATTTTTAGCAAACTCGATGGTTTCTTCCGGTGTTACCTGAATTTCGTTTTCTTTAGCAATTACATCTTTAATTAGCTGCCATTTTAAGTCCAAAATAAACCCGTCGAAATCGTTTTCAATTTGCTCAAGTGTTAATTCTTTGTTAACCGCAATTAACCAGCGTTTCAAGAAAGCTTCAGGTAATTCCATTTCGGTTTTTTCAACCAAAGAATCACGGGTGTCTAAAGTAAATTTATGGTCGGAAGAGTATACCAGATTACCTGCAATTTCTTCTTTAATACGTGCACGGAAATCTTCAATTGTTTTTACTTCAGTTTCTTCACCGTATAATTTTTTGAAAAGCTCTTCATTTAAAACAGCATTTTCGAATTGCAGAATTTCTTTAACAGTAAACCTGAATTCGCTGTCTAAAGTTTCAGCATCTTCGGGTTTAATGTTTAGCATGTGACCAACTTCGTGATTGTTTTGAAAAGCTTTAACAGGATTGAAAATTACAATATCGTCTTTTTTCGATCCAACAAAAGCGTTTTTAATTTCTTCGTCTTTGATCATATCAACAGCAATAAGAACGCCTTCAGGAGAAATTCCACCTTCTACTTCGTTTCCTTCAGCATCTAGCTGAACAAAATTTCCGCGAATTGAACTGTTGTCTTTTGCTTCCTCAGCCGGAACGTTTTGTCCCAATTGAGATGCAGCCATTTGTTCTTGCTGCTCAATCATTTCGTCAGAAACGGCGATTTTATAATAGTTGATTTTGCTGTCTTTGTCAAGATTTACTTTCACTTCAGGAGCAATTGCAATGTCGAAAACAAATTCGAAGTTTTCGTCTTTCTCCCAATCGATATTTTTTTGTTTGTCTTCGTTTGGAAGCGGCTCTCCAAGGATTGGAAGTTTTTCTTCCACCATAAATTTCGATAAGTTTTGAGAAAGTAATTTGTTTACTTCTTCAACTAACACGGCAGTTCCGAATTTTTTCTCGATAAGTCCTTTGGGAGCTTTACCTGGTCTAAATCCCGGAATGTTTGCTTTTTGGCGATAGTCTTTTAAAACATCGGCTACTTGTTTTTCGTAGTCTGCTTTTTCAATGGTAAGATTAATTACCGCGTTTACATTATCGATGTTTTCCTTGTTAATTTGCATGATGATAAAATTTAAATCAATAGCCCTAAATTGATAACCGCCAACCTACCAATAAAGGAAGGTCGGCGGTTGTCTTTTTTGTGCGGATGAAGGGACTCGAACCCCCACGCCATAAGGCACTAGATCCTAAGTCTAGCGCGGCTACCAATTACGCCACATCCGCTAATTGCGGCGCAAAGATATACAAAAATATTTTGCCGCCAAGAGAATATTGAAAAAAATCAAAAGAGTTTACCTTCTTTTTGAAGTAAAATTAATTTGTTCTAATTGCATTCTACTTCTATTTTCGAAAACTGCGAATGAAAGCTGCGACTTTCTCTATCTCCACTCTACAATTGTTCCGCGGTGTTCATCCTGTAACTCTTTTGGAATCGATTCTTTTATTTCTTTCCACAAAAGATTAATGAGTTTGTGTTTTGCAAAATGTCGCGAATACACCAAACTTACTTCGCGAAGCGGTTTTATGTTGGTAAAGTTCTTTACGTTGTAGGCACGTTTTTGCGACATGGTAGCTTTTGCCAGCTCCGGAATAAGTGTAATTCCACCTTCTTTATCCACAATATTCATTAATGTTTCAAGTGATCCGGCTTCAAAATGGAAGGGTAAATTGCTGTCGGTAGTTCCCATGTATGAACAAAGATTGATTACCTGGTCGCGAAAACAGTGTCCATCGCTAAGCAGCCAAATCTCCGGAGAAGCTATGTCTTGCACCGTAATTTCTTTTTGGGTGTGCAATTTGTGTCCACTGTTGGCATAAATCAGCATTTCTTCGTAAAATACCGGCTTTTCAATTATTTTCTCCTCGTTTAATGGTGTCACCAAAATACCCACATCAATTAGGTCTTTGTTTAAAAGGACTATGATGTTTTCGGTGGTAGCTTCAACTACTTTTATGAAAATATTTGGATATTTCTTTTTATAATTTCCCACAAAAATGGGTAGTAAATAGGGCGCCAGAGTAGGAATAATTCCAATACGTAACATCCCTGAAACCTGATTTTTGTGGTCTTTTACAATGTTGTTGATTTCATCCGACTGTTTCAGCACAACCCGCGCCTGTTCAATAATTCGTATTCCTACATCTGTTGGAATCAGGGGTTGTTTACTGCGGTCGAAGATGATTATTTCCAAATCTTCTTCGAGCTTTTTAATCTGCATGGAGAGGGTGGGTTGAGTAATAAAACAGGATTCTGCTGCTTTTCCAAAGTGCCGATATGTATCCACGGCAACAATATACTCCAACTGGGTTAGGGTAATCATAGCGTATGTTGATTTTTGTTTTAAAGATAGAAATAATCGATTAAAAATTACCTTAATGGGGAGTTAAATATTTTTTGTAAAATTGAAGTTGCCAGACAAATGTTGAGACAGAGGCCAAAGGAAAAGAAGATTGTGCTATTGGAGGCAGTTTAAGGAAATGTTTGTTGTCGATACCATTCGAATGCTGCCACTGAAAGGGCATTGGAAATATTTAACGATTTGCAGCCTCCGGGCATTGGAATGTGAACCTTAAATTTGCTTTGTTGAATAATTGCTTCGGGAATGCCGTGTGACTCACTTCCTGCCAGTAATATTATTTTATTGGGAAGATTTGTGGTAAAGATATTTGTTGAACCATCACATGTTTCCAAAACGATCAGGTTATAGTCTGAACTTATTTTTTTGTGGAATTCATCTTCTGAAATAAAGTTCCAGTTCATTTGGTCGAAAGAAAATCCTGCGAGTTTTTTTATTTTCGATTCGCGATGAGCTTCTCTGTCTTTTATAAAAAGTGCTTCAGTAGCACCCAGATTGTGTGCCAAACGTATTATTTTTCCAATATTTTCGGGGTTTGCAAGCTTCCACGCTGCCACAATAATTTCAGAACCATGCGGAATTGATTTGCTTAATTCATTTTTAAAAAATTGAACAGAATTGGTGTTCATCATGCTAGTCATTTTTTCTTCGTTCCTTATAAAATACTACTTTTGCACAAAACACTAAAGATGAAGATTTCTGTTCAATACATAACAATTTTACTGGCACTAATTTTTGTTGCCTGTGGACCATCGGATGAGGATAAGGCCCGTGTAAAGCTTGATATGGCGAAAGAGTTACTTTTAAAAAGCGATACAGCCAATGCCATTTTGCAGTTGGATAGTATTCCTAAATTGTATCCCGAAGCAATTTATTCAGCTAATGCAGCCAAAAATTTGAGTAAGGAAATTCGCTTTGAAGTGTTGCAACGAAAAGAAACTGAATTGGATACCTTAAAGCTTGAGATTGCAGAACTTGAAAAGTCGTTTGTGAAAGAAAAGACGGAATTCGACAGGTATACGCAATACATTCACAAACGTCAAACATTTAAGCGGGCCTGGGATCGTTCGTATATTCAGGTGCATTTAAACGAACGTGGCGAATTGTATTTAAGCAGTAATTACCATGGCGAGAATTGGTTAAACCATACCGGATTGCGTGTTTACGATAGTGGCGAAGATGCCAAAACCGCTGAAATTCCGATTGGTTCGGTTGACAATCACCGTAGCGATTTTATGGATGCCAAATGGGAAAAGGTTTCTTATCGTAACGGGAAAGACAATGGTGTAATTGAATTTATTGCACAACATGTCGATCGTAACTTAAAAGCTGTCTTTCTGGGAAAAGAATATTACTACATTATTCTTGAAACCTACGATAAGGAAGCTGTTCGCGATGCGTTGGCTCTGTCGAAAACGTTAAAAAAATCGATACGTTTGGCCAACGAAATTAAAAGTCTACAAATGCAGTTGAATATTAACCTGAGTTCGACTTTAAAATAACTCACAGCTTTAGTTGTTTTTAGTTAGAAACTTCCTCCGGTTTTTGACGTACTATCGAGATAATACAAGAAAATTGGAGGAAGTTTATAGCAAAAAGAACAAAGCCAGAAAGAAAAGTCGTTTTCACGCTATCTTTGCATTTAAAATTCTTTGAAATAACCCGTTATTCCTGCAGAATTTTAAATACAAATCTAACGCAATTAAGACTTTCTGTGAAAATATTTTAGAATCGAACTCAGGTTATTAGCTAACTACTTTTTACAAATTCTTAAAATTCTAAAAGTAAATTATCCATTTCTTTTAATTTTTAGTTTCTGGCCAATAAATAATCCCCGATCATTTTGCAGGTTGTTTAAACGCATAATTTCGTCGGATGAAATGCCGGCATATTTTTGAGCAATATCCCAAATCGTATCTCCTTTTCTTACCGTGTGATAAACATAGTTTGGATCCAAAGGCTTTACCTCTGCCTTTTTTGCAGGAGTAGTTGATTTTCCTATCGAAGCTTGTTTTTGGGCAAAGCTCATCGTATTGAATTTGTCGTATTTGGCTTTGTCTTTTTCAGGAACATAAATGGCTAGCTTTTGTCCAATTCTTATGATGTCGCGGCGGATATTATTCCAGTAGCGTAAATCAGAAGTGCGAACATGGAACCACGATGAAATAAATCCAACATTATCGCCCGATTTAACTGTGTAAACAACTTTGGCTTTTCCTTTTATGTCTACCGGTGTAAAATAGCTGCTGTTACTGGTTGTTGGATCAACCAGTGTATTGTTTGGAAAATATTTATTTCGTTCGAAAGCAAAAATAGCTGTGTCGGCATCAATAAAAGCCATGATTTTATCCTGAGGCAATACCAATGGATACGTTTTGCTTTTTTTACCCGGAATTACATCGTGGCGGTACATTGGATTTAATGCCCGCAATTGTTCTTTTTCAATATCGATTTTGGCGGCAAGCTGATTAAAGTGAAGAAAATCGTTAATCATAATGGTGTCAACTGCCAGCGAAATTTCCGGGTAACGAGGTACCAGGTTGTGTTCTTTGTGGTACTCGAAAGTATACATGGCCGCAATAAAGGCCGGAACATAACCTCGTGTTTCGCGTGGCAAACGATAATAAATTTCCCAATAATTGCGTTTCCCACCTGAGCGGCGAATGGCACGATTTACATTTCCAGGGCCACAATTATAGGCGGCAATTGCCAAATGCCAGTCGCCATAAATATTGTGTAACATCATTAAATAACGTGCCGCGGCATCGGTGGCTTTTACGGGGTCGCGGCGCTCGTCAACATACGACGTAATTTCCAATTTCATGTTTTTGGCTGTGCCGTACATAAATTGCCACAATCCATTTGCGCCAACCCGCGATCTGGCTATCGGATTTAATGCCGACTCAATAATGGCCAGGTATTTTATTTCAAGCGGCATGTCGTATTTGTCGAGTGTTTCCTCAAAAATCGGAAAATAATATGCCGACAGCCCCAACATAACTTCAACTTGTTCGCGACGTTTTTCGGTGTACATTTTTATGTAGTTGCGCACTACTTTGTTGTATGTTAAATCCACGCGCTGCTCAATATCCCTTAATCGTTGAGTGTATATTGAATCTGGTAAATCTTTAGGAAAATTTGTTAGTCGAACCTCCGAAGTATCGAAATTAAATTTATTCTGAATTTCCCACGAACCAACCAAACTGTCCATTTGATCAGAAAAGAGCGTATTTAAATCATCATCAATTTCCATTTCAAAATCGATGCTAGAATCGATGGCTGTTATCGAATCAATATCGGTGGTTTCAAAGATTAATGTGTCGGTAGTTTGTGCTAGTCCTTGGAAAGAAACCGCGGCAAACAGGAATATGGAAAGTAAAAGCGTTTTGTATTTCATTCTAAAAAGTAAAAGTGCAATTTATACCGTAAACTGCTTGTCGGTTAAAGTTTTGCATGGCAGGTTGCCAATTAAAAGTCAGGTCATCGCTCATGTCGAAATCGAAAAAATTGGCATCAACGTTCGCATCAATAATGTTTAGTCCGTAAAAAACAAATGTGCCAATAACAAGCAGATCGCGATTTCGGCGATAGTAATCTTGCTGTTTGTTTACGTTCGTTTTAAAGTTCGAACGTTCGGTTGCATTGTATAGGTTGTAGTATTCATATCCCCGTAATTGGGTATACGAATTTGTTGGGTCTTCTTCTCCAAATGGACCATCTGGTTCACTGTCAATTACATCACTGTAGGCTGATTTCATAATTTTGTAATTGTTGTTGTTCCAATGAATGAAATAACCAAGTCCTGCAAAGCCTGCGTATATTATAGGAATTTTCCAGTATTTTTTATTGTATGCTTGTCCTGCACCAGGCAAAATAGCCGATAAAATGGTTGCTTTTCGTGGCGAGTGAACAATTTCGGACTGTGCATCCAACTCAACAATCTTGGTTGAATCAATATCAACAGTTTGCCCTTTCGTGTTATACACGAAAAAAAAAGGGAGTAAAAGGAGT
>JBFFMM010000077.1:0-12736 GCA_041554075.1 Draconibacterium sp.
GGGTGATGAAATTGAAGAGATTTCGAGTTTTGATCCTGAAACCGGGCAAACGATACAATCACTTGATGAAATAATAATATACCCGGCGAATATTTTTGTAACCACAAAAGATCGTATGCAGTCGTCAATCCGACAAATTCAGGATGATTTGGTAAAACAGGTTGATTTTTTTAAAGAAATCGGGAAACCACTTGAAGCCAAACGAATTTTGGAACGCACTGAATATGATATGGAAATGATGCGTGAATTGGGCTACTGTCCCGGAATTGAAAATTATTCACGTTATTTTGATGGGCGCGAACCCGGAAGCCGCCCTTTCTGTTTGTTGGATTATTTTCCCGATGATTTTTTGGTTGTCATTGATGAAAGTCATGTGACCATTTCGCAAATCAGAGCCATGTATGGTGGTGATAATTCGCGTAAAACCAATCTGGTGGAATTCGGTTTTAGACTACCGGCGGCTATTGATAATCGTCCTTTGAAATTTGAAGAGTTTGAAGGTCTAATGAAGCAGACTATTTATGTTAGTGCAACACCTGCAGATTACGAGTTAGAAAAATGTGAAGGTGTTGTGGTGGAACAAATTATTCGTCCAACCGGTTTGCTTGATCCGGTTATTGATGTGCGACCCAGTGCCAACCAGATTGACGATTTAATGCACGAAATTAATTTGCGCATTGAAAAGAATGAGCGCGTTCTGGTTACAACTCTTACAAAAAGAATGGCAGAAGAACTGTCGAAATACCTGGTAAATATGGGTGTTAAAACCCGTTACATTCACTCTGATGTGGATACGATGGAACGCATTGAAATTTTGGAGCAGTTACGAAATGGCGAGTTTGATGTGTTGGTGGGGATTAACCTTTTACGTGAGGGACTGGATTTGCCCGAAGTATCATTAGTGGCTATTTTGGATGCCGATAAAGAAGGATTTTTACGATCGGAGCGATCGTTGACACAAACTGCAGGACGTGCGGCTCGTAATGTAAATGGAATGGTAATAATGTATGCCGACAAAGTAACCAAGTCGATGCAGAAAACCATTGATTCTACCAATTACCGTCGCGAAAAACAATTGAAATATAACGAGGAAAACAATATAACCCCACAACAAATTATTAAACCAACGCGTGAAATAATTGGCTACGAATACCGCAGCAACAAACCGCCTCAGTATGAAGGTGGAATGGGGCAACCTGATATTGCAGCGGATCCTGTTGTTCAGTACATGAGTATAGATGGGCTGGAAAAAGCCATCGAAAAAACGAAAAAACAAATGCAGGCTGCTGCAAAAGATCTCGATTTTATAGAAGCCGCCCGTTTACGCGACGAAATGTTTGCACTACAGAATTTGGTTCAGGAGAAAAAGCGAAAAGGATAATCATTTACGAGTGACTTAATTTAGGGCTTAATTAAAAAAGTGTATTTTTGCGACAAAATGTGAAGGGATGGATTTTTCGTTTTCGAAAATTATAGCTGAAGTTCAGGAGTTGATTCTTAAACCAAAGGATTTCTGGGAAGGGAAAAAGGAAACCGATGGAGGACAAGCAACATTACTTGCTTACTTAATACCATTTTTGGTTGTGTTGGCTCTTGTTGTATTTGTTGGTGAATTTTTTAAACGCACCGACTTTTTTATTGAATACCCAGTATTAAAAGCTGTTCGGGAAATTGCGCTCTTTGCCCTCGAATATTTTATTGGTGTATTTTTTACAACAGAACTGATGAAAACTTTTGGTGGAGAAAAGGATGTAAACACTGCAAGGAAATTGGTGGCTTATTCAATGACTCCATTTTTGTTGGTTTCGATGGTTACCGGTTTATTCCCATTTTTATATGTAGTTGATGTTTTGGGAATGTACAGTTTTTATCTTTTTTGGGTGGGAGCAAAAGAACTGGTAAAATTACCCGAAAATAAACAATACAGTTATATTTTAATTACCATTGTGGTTAACTTTTTTGTATTTAGCTTTTTAAGTATCTTTTTATCAAAAATGCTAAATGCGTATTATTGAATAGATTGATTAGGAATGGAGAGGTTGGAGAAAAATTGATGTTGAAATTTGGTAGCCCGTAACTTTAAACTCTAAATTCTGAACTCTGAACGAATTATGGCAAATACAACGCAACAAAATATTAGCATTAAAAACCGTAAGGCAACTTTTGAATACGAGTTGATTGAACGTTTTGTGGCCGGAATGAAACTGGTTGGTACCGAGATAAAGTCGATTCGAAATGGGAAAGTAAATTTAACCGATTCGTACTGCCAGATTATTAATGGACAAATTTATGTCATTAATTTGCACATCTCGGAATACGAAATGGGAACCTGCAACAACCATGTTGCTAAAGCCGACCGAAAACTTCTTCTGAATAAAAAGGAAATCCTGAAATTGGATAAAAAGGTTCGTGAATCGGGCTTGACTATTATTTGCACCAAATTATTTGTCAATGCGAAAGGTTTGGCCAAGCTCGAAATTGCACTGGCACGTGGTAAAAAAACGTACGATAAACGCGAATCAATTAAAAGTAAGGATGCCAAGCGTGATATGGATCGTATGATGAAGCATTAGTTGGTAGCATAAGTCTCGCTTTATTCAACCAACTCCATCCAAAAATTCTGCTTCTATTTTTCATTTAAATATCCTTAAAAATAGCAGAACATTCTGTCGATACAATCTAATTGTGTTGACTCTTAGTACTTTGGTTGCGAGCTACTATTAATAGTAATTCACTTTTTCGGCAATTCAGAAGAAAATACAATGTACACGTTGCAAACAGCGCTAGCGATGCATTGCCTATTATGGAAAAAGTGGACATTCAGGTAGTGTTGTCCGATCAACGAATGCCAGGGATGACAGGCATTACTTTCTTCAAAACAATTAAAGAGAAATACCCAGACCCGCTAAAACTAATTTTAACAGGTTATTCAGACATTGATGCTGTAATAGGGGCAATTAACGAAGGGCAGGTTTTTCGATATTTAACAAAACCCTGGAACCCGGTTGAACTTAATATGGCCATTGAAGAGGCATTTGAAAGATTTGAGCTTGTATCAAGCAACAGAACATTACTTCGAAAATTGAAAGAAGCAAACTCTACTCTGGAAAGTAAAGTAAAGGAACGTACTCAGGAACTGGAAACAGCTAATGTTAAGTTAACCAAGCTTAATATTGAAAAAAACAAATACATTGGGATTGTTGCGCACGATTTAAGAAACCCAATTGGAAGTGCGCTGAGTTTTTCAGATTTGCTAATCTCTGATTATTCCGATTTTGCGCAAAACGAACAGCTTCATTTTTTGAAAATTATTAATGAAAGATGTTCTTTTGCTTTGAATTTAATGGAAAGCTTTTTGGATACGTCAAAAATAGAAGCAGGGATCTTGGATTTAAAACTAAAAGCTTATAATTACTGTGAGTTTGTGCAGGCGTGTATCAATCAAAACTCTCTTTTTGCCAATAAAAAATCGCAGAAAATATTTTTTAATTGCCTGTGTCCGCAAACAACGCTCATTTTTGATAAAGATAAAATAGAACAGGTTTTAAATAATCTAATAAGTAACGCGATTAAATATTCTCATCCAAATAATAGAATTTGGGTAGATGTTCAATTAGAAGGAGATAAGATAATTACACAAGTGAAAGATGAAGGACAAGGGATCCCAAAAGATGAATTAGATTCACTGTTTACATCTTATAAAACTACATCTGTAAAATCAACCAATAGTGAAAAATCAACGGGATTAGGCCTTGCCATCGCGAAAAAAATAGTTGAAGCACATAGTGGATCGATTTCAGTATCTAGCACGCCAAATCAAGGTTCTGAATTTGCATTGACAATGCCATTAAAATAGAAATTGTTTTTTACCAACTTAATCATCAAAAAAGGGAATGGATCAAATGGTCAGCTTTTTTGTACGGTTTGATTATAGAATTACACTACCTCCAGTCGATCGAACGGAATAATTTTATCGCCTTTGTATTTTAGCAAAAGGTTGGCAACAGCAAGGGTATCTTTTTCACAGTAGCGAATAATGCGGTCTATATCGTTTTCTTCCCAATATACTTTAGCTACCTGACTGCCATCAATGTCATCTTTTGGGGTGGGGATGTTAAACAATTCGCACAACAACGAAAGTGATGTATAATGTTTGTAATCGCCAAATTTCCAGAGTTGTAATGTGTCGATTAAAATGTCTTTTACCTCCCAGGGTTTAGCTCCGGCAATGTCGAGCATTTTGGGTAAGTTAAGGTTGTTTACCAAAGCCCTGCGCGAAATATATGGAAAATCAAATTCTTGCCCGTTATGGGCGCAAAGCCGGCGTTTCCCTTTACGTGCAAAACCATCCAAAGCATTAAAAAATTCCTGAATCAGTTTTTTTTCATCGTCGCCGTAAAACGATTTTGCCCTAAAATAGGGTTCACCTTGCTTTTGGACCACATATCCTACCGAAATGCAAATAATTTTTCCAAACTCGGCATAAATGCCTGCTCGTTCATATAAATCTTCGGCTGGTTCGCCATTGTTAATTTGAAACTGCATTTTGTGTTCCCACAGTTGCTGCCATTTTTCGGTAAGTTCGGCATATTCGGGCGCCAGAGGTACGGTTTCAATGTCGAGGAAAAGTATTTCTTCAATATTTACATTATGTAACATGCTTATTCGGTTAAAGTTTGTAAAATGTGGTTGGTAAGTATTTGAATGGCAATTTTGTTTTTACCACCCTGTGGAACAATAATATCGGCAAATTCTTTACTAGGTTCAATAAATTGTTGGTGGCTCGGGCGCACCGTTTTTCTGTAACGATTGAGTACTTGTTCAACATTCCGTCCACGTTCCTGAAGGTCGCGCTGGATTACTCTTGCCAGTCGTATATCGGAATCACAATCTACGTATACTTTAATATCCATTAAATCGCGCAGTGCTTTGCTGGTAAGACACAAAATCCCCTCAATAATAAGTACCTGTTTCGGATAAATTGTTTTTGTTTTGGCTTCGCGGGTACACGAAATAAACGAATAAGCCGGCTCTTCGATTGATTCTCCACGTTGTAATTTTTTTACGTGATCAATCATTAAATCAAATTCGATGGAAGCGGGATGGTCGAAGTTTTTCTTCCGTCTTTCCTCCAGCGAAAGGTGGCTGTTGTCGAAATAATACGAGTCATGCGAAAGTATGGCTACTTCGTCTTTCGAAAATTTCTCACTAATTTTTTGTACCACCGTTGTTTTACCCGAACCGGTGCCACCTGCAATGCCAATTACCAGCATATTCCTCTAATTAAATGTTATATTTCAAAAAATGAAAATGAATTATAAAACTAAACGCTAAGAAAACACTAATTTCGCAGCCATAAAAGCACAAGTTACAAAAAATAGATAGCAATGATTAATCATGTTGTTCTTTTTAAATTGAAAGACTATTCAGCAGAAGAAAAGGCTCAAATTATAGTCGAGTTAAAAGGTAAGTTACTTGCCTTAAAAAATATAATTTCTGAAGCAAAGTACATTGAAGTGGGTGAAAACTACGAATTGGAATCAAAAAGTTACGATTTGGCATTACTTTCGCATTTCGAATCTGTTGAAGATTTGGATGCCTATCGTGTACATCCTGAACACCTGAAAGTAGTCGCCCGAATTGGCGAAGTAACAGTTGCCCGTGCCGCTGTCGATTTTACGTTTTAAACGTATCATTCTTAAAATTATCACTATTCAATCATTATTAATTAATTTAAATGAGCGGTCTTTATCCAATAAAGTTTAAACCTATTTTCCACGAAAAAATCTGGGGTGGAAACCGAATGAAAACCATCCTAAACAAAGATTATGGCAATTTGGCCAATTGTGGCGAAAGTTGGGAACTTTCAGGTGTAGAGGGAAATATATCAATAGTAAGTAATGGGTTTTTGGCCGGTAACGACTTAAACGAGATTATTGAAATTTACATGGGCGACTTGGTCGGCGATAAAGTATATGAGAAGTTTGGTATTGAATTTCCGCTGCTTATCAAGTTTATTGACGCACAAGACGATCTTTCCATTCAGGTTCACCCCAACGATAAGTTGTCGAAAGAACGACACAATGCATATGGGAAAACCGAAATGTGGTATGTAGCCGGAACCGAAAAAGGCGCTTTAATCAACTCGGGTTTTAACCAGGAAGTTTCGCGCGAAAAATACCTTGAATATTTTAATGCAAACAAGTTAACCGACCTTTTGCATTACGATGAGGCTGCGGTTGGCGACGTGTTTTTTATTCCTGCAGGCCGTGTTCATGCCATTGGCAAAGGTTGTTTGGTAGCCGAAATTCAACAAACATCGGATGTTACCTATCGGATTTTCGATTACAACCGCAAAGACGATAAAGGAAACGAGCGCGAGTTGCATACTGATTTAGCTTTGGACGCCATTGACTTTTCATACTCAAACGAATACAAAACGAAATATGCCATTGAAGAAAATAAGGCGGTAGAAATTGTTAGCTGTCCTTATTTTACCACAAATATTATCGAATTCAACAAAGATATTGATAAAGAATATTTAACTCTGGATTCATTTGTAATTTACATGACCATGGAAGGAAGTTTTGATATTGTTACCGAAGCAGGAACTGAAACTGTTGAAATGGGAGAGACCGTATTAATTCCGGCAAGCCTTGAATCGATTCAGTTAAAACCGAATTCGGCAAGTGTAAAAATAATGGAAGTTTATATTAAATAATATATATTTCTTAACTTCAGAATTCATTCAAAATAACTGTTTGTGGAAATTAAAGAAGCAAAATTTATTGTTAGCAATAGCGATGTTGCCAAGTGTCCTCCTCCCGATCGGGCGGAGTATGCTTTTATTGGTCGGTCTAATGTTGGGAAGTCGTCGTTGATAAACATGTTGACCAATAAAAAGAACCTTGCAAAAACATCGGGGCGACCAGGAAAAACCCAGTTGATCAATCATTTCCTGATTAATAAAGAATGGTATTTGGTCGATTTGCCCGGTTATGGTTATGCCAAAGTTCCAAAAGCTGAACGATTAAAATGGGAGAAATTTCTGAAGCGATATATTCTGAAACGCGAGAATCTCTATTGCTTATTTGTTTTAATCGATTCGCGACACGAAGCTCAGAATGTTGATCTTGAGTTTATGGAGTGGTTGGGGATTAGTGAAATTCCGTTTTCAATAATTTTCACAAAAACCGATAAGTTAAAGCCGGAAGAACTGGAAGCGAATTTAAAGGCTTACGAACAAAAAATGTTTGAGACCTGGGAAACCATGCCCGGATATTTTCTCTCTTCGGCGGAAACCGGAGCCGGTCAAGAAGAAATTCTTGAATTTATCGAAAGTGTAAATCAGAACAATTAATTCTGTTAACTTCTTGTGAATTCAAAGCCGATAAAAATTAAGTAACATCCACTTAAAGTTTTAACTTTGCGGCAGATTCCTAAAATTTAAAGTTACAGAGATGGATGAATAAAATCTTGCAGAGTTTATTAATTCTTTTAACAATGCACTGTATTAGATTTCATCATTATATAAAAATTCTATAAACTTAACGAGATGAAACGAGCATGGTAAAGATTTCGGCACAGGTGGTTGATAGTATTCCAGGCAAGTTCCATGAGTTACCAATGAAAATTAAAAATATAAACGAATGAAAACTCACCCGCTAAAAATTTTCACAGGAAGAACCACCAGGTATTTAACCGAAAAGATTTGCGACAGTTTAGATGTTGATTTGGGACTTTCGTCGTGCCCGGTTTTTGCCGATGGCGAATTTGAACCGTGTTTTGAAGAAACCATCCGTGGCTCACATGTATTTATTGTACAATCAACACCTCCTTCGGCTGATAATCTCTTGGAATTGTTGTTAATGGTTGATGCTGCCAAACGGGCAAGTGCGTACAAAGTAATTGCCGTTGTTCCGTATTTTGGTTATGCCCGTCAGGATAGAAAAGACAAACCTCGTGTTTCAATTGGTGCCAAATTAGTGGCTGATCTTTTATCGACAGCTGGCGTTGATCGTTTGATAACGATGGATTTACATGCTGATCAGATTCAAGGCTTTTTTAATGTCCCGGTTGATCATTTATTTGCGTCGGCTTTGTTTGTTCCGTTTATTGAAAAAATGGGATTAGACAATGTAATAATTGCGTCGCCTGATGTAGGCGGAACAAAACGTGCCAATACCTATGCGAAAATGTTGGATACCGGTATTGTTATTTGCCACAAAACACGTGCACGTCCTAACGAAGTGGGTAACATGACCGTTATTGGTGATGTTGAAGGGAAAGATGTAATTATTGTTGATGATATGATTGACACAGCAGGAACAATCACCAAGGCAGCAAACCTGATGAAGAAAAAGGGAGCCCGCACTGTACGTGCTTTTGCAGCACATGGAATGTTGTCGGGACCTGCTATTGAACGCATCGAGAAATCGGAGCTGGAAGAAGTGTATTTTACCGATTCCATTCAAACAAAAGGAGCTAGCGATAAAATAAAATATATTTCTACCGCCGAAGCCTTTGCTGAGGCGATTAGAAGAGTTTATAAAAATCAGTCAATTAGTTCGTTATATTACAAATAATTTCTATTTTTGCACCGCTTTTTCCATAAGCAGATCGCATTTTAGTTATGCATGCTGTTTGTCCCGACCTTGGTCGGGAAGGGCTGAGTACCATAATTATTAACGTAAATTATTAAAAATGAAAACAGTAGTATTAAAAGGACATAAAAGAGAGTCCGTAGGTAAAAAAGAATCTAAAAAACTTCGTGCACAGGAAATCGTTCCTGCAGTATTGTACGGAGGTGAAACACCCGTTCACTTTTCTATTCCTTTTGCTGACTTAAGAAAATTGATTTACACTCCAAGTGTATATTTGTTAGAACTAGACATTGACGGTGACGTATCTCTGGCAATGATGCAAGATATTCAGTGGCATCCGGTAAAAGAAGAAGTTTTACATATTGATTTCTTGAAAATCCAAGAAGGTAAAACGATCAAAATTAATGTTCCGTTGAAAATCTCTGGTTTGGCAAAAGGTATTAAAATGGGGGGTAAATTAAATACCAACCTTCGCAGACTAACAGTGAAAGCTTTGGCTGCTGACTTACCGGATACAATTGATGTGAATGTAACCAAATTAGGAATTGGTCAGGGTATTAAAGTGGCCGACTTAAATGTGCCTAATGTTGAATTCTTAGATACTAAATCGAACGTAGTTGTTAGTGTAGGTATTACAAGAGCTGCTAAATCGGCTGCAGGTGGTGCAGGTGATGAAGGAGATGAAGAGGATGAAGCAGTAGAAGCAGAAGAAACTGCTAGCGAAGAATAAATCTTAAAATTAAATTCTGTGAAGTACTTAATTGCCGGTCTCGGTAATATAGGACCAGAATATAAAAATACTCGCCATAATATTGGCTTTCAAATATTGGACGCACTCGCTGAGGCGTCCAATATTAGTTTTAACGATAAGCGTTATGGTTTTGTAGCAGAATATAAATTCAAATCAAGAACGTTTATTTTGTTAAAACCAACAACGTATATGAACCTGAGTGGGCGAGCTGTAAATTACTGGTTACAAAAAGAAAACATCGACATCAAAAATATGCTGGTGTTGGTTGACGATTTGGCTTTGCCATTTGGTACGCTTCGCGTAAGAGCAAAAGGTGGCGCCGGTGGCCATAACGGATTGGAAAACATAAATCAAGTGTTGGGGCGTAACGATTATGCCCGTCTTCGCTTTGGAATTGGCGACGAATTTCATAAGGGGCAACAAGTGAATTATGTGTTGGGTGAGTGGGGACGTGAAGAAAAGAAGGAACTGCCTTTTAAAATCGATGATTCAATAGAAATTATTAAAAGTTTTGGAACCATTGGTGTTGAACGCACCATGAATTTTCATAATAAAAAATAATACAATGGGTGACAGTGTGCGGGTCGATAAATGGTTATGGGCTGTGCGGGTTTATAAAACACGTAGCATGGCAACCGAAGCCTGTAAAAAAGGTCATGTCTCTATTGGTGAATTGCCGGTTAAAGCATCGCGAACCATACAGCTTGGAGAAATAATTAAAGTAAGAAAAGCTCCGATTACCAAAAGTCTGAAAGTTTTAGGCTTGGCAGAAAAAAGAATGGGAGCAAAACTTATTGAAGATTTTGTTGAGGATGTAACACCAGCAGAAGAACTCGATATACTTGAAATGCAAAAACACATGCGTTGGAGTGCTCGTGACAAAGGAACTGGTCGTCCGACAAAAAAAGATCGACGCGAATTGGATGATTTTTTTGATTTGTGACTTTCAAAAAAAACTCATTCACCAATCACTACTCTGTAGGTGTTTTTTGAACATTGAACAGGAAATTTTAAACTGTAATTATGCTTGTAGCAAAACAAAAACGCAAAGAAAACATAGCTGAATATATTTTATACCTCTATCAGGTTGAGGATTTAATTCGTGCCTTTAAATTCGATATGTCTTTAATTGAGGAAAAGCTTGTATCCAATTACGTAGCTGATGAAACAACTTCGAAAGCCATTGCCGACTGGTATAAAAATCTGGTGGTAATGATGGAAAAAGAAAAGATTCAGGAGAAAGGGCATTTGCAGTTTATTACCAACCTAATTTCCGATGTCAACGATTTTCATTTAAAGTTGATGGAAACGCAGGAAGATAAAATGTATGTTCAAGCGTATAAATTGGTTGCTGGATTGGTTGAAGAGTTGAAACAAAAAAATTCCGAAGCTAAAAATGATGTTGATTTGGGAATTACAGCAATTTATGGATTTCTGTTATTGAAGATGCAACAAAAGCAGATTTCAATTGATACTACCGAAGCTATTAAACGAATAAGTGCCTGGTTAAGTGCGTTGTCGAAATTGTACAAAGATTTTGAAAATGGCGATTTTGAGTTTTAAGAAAGAAAAGTGATCCGATTTTTCTCACCTGCGGGAGGGGAGATGACTGCATAAGGCAAGTGGGGGGATGACAGAGGGGGGAAAAAGAGGAAAATAGAACAGAGTTTTTCATTCATCGCCGAAATTACAAACATCTCTTTTTCCAAACCATTTGTAACGGTTTTTAGCCACCCAATTATAAATTTTATTCCTCCATTTTATGGGGATTATTTTGAAAATAGTCAGCCATTTCCAGGGTGTCGGAAGGAGTCCGATAATTTTTAGTGCCGCATCCGATTCAATAAATATTTCATTTTTGCGAATTAGAATTACTGAATCAGTTTCTTGAGGGATTTTATATCTTTTAATTAATTCTTTGCCTTCGTCTGACTGTAAAGACACAAAGTGAAACTGTTTCTTTTTATCTCTTTTTAGAATAAAATTAACGGAACTGTTACACAGATTGCAAATGCCATCGAATAGAATTATCGGATTATTGTCATTCATTATAGCTATAACAGCAGATTTTAAATTGTGTTGAAAGGAAACACACAATTCGCTCTTCGTCAAATTGCCCTTTCATATATTTTTAGTTTTTTTAGAATGACTCAGGGAAGAATTCATGCAAATCCAGTGGATCGTCCATTAATTGCTGTTGTTTTTTCAATCTTGAAATCAATTCCTCTATTACTTCAGCATGATCTGCATTGTCCGATAAGTCATTCATTTCCAAAGGATCATTCACCATATCGAATACCAATATTTTGGGAACATGTGGGTAAACAATCATTTTGTATTTATCAGTTCGAACCATACGTTGAAGCTTAACATAGGCTCCATAAATTTCCGGATAACTACTCGTGTTCGTTTCTTTTTTAATCAGTGGCAGCAAACTATTGAACTCAACATACTCAGGTTTTTCAATTCCAGCCAAATCAAGCGATGTCGCCATTATGTCCTGCAAATAAACCTGCATGTCGCGTTTTTCATTTTCAGGAATATCAGGTCCCACAACTACTAAAGGGACACGCATGCTATGGTCGTACATATTTTGCTTCCCAACCAATCCGTGGTGACCAACAGAAAGGCCATGGTCGGCACTAAACAGAATATAGGTGTTTTTATCTTGTCCGGTTTCTTTTAAATGGGCGATTATTCTTCCAATCTGATCGTCCATGTGTGTAATAATGGCATAGTATTCCTGACGGTGAACTTTTATTGAATATTCAGTACGTGGAAATGGCGCAAGCTTCTCGTCGCGCAAACCGGGGCCACAGCCAATACTGTCTTTGTAAGGATACAAATCCAAATAATTTTCAGGAACCTTAACATTTTCCAAAGGATACATATCCACATATTTTTTAGGCGATTGTCGCGGATCGTGCGGAGCATTAAATGCGAGGTACATAAAAAATGGATTTTCACTTTGTTTTGCCATGTTTAAATAATCGATGGCATTATCTCCCACCACTTCGCTCCAATGTTTTCCTCCCGACCAAAAACCACCATATTTGGTATGCCACGGTTGCCAGGTAGTATCTTGTGGCGATAGTGGGCGGTTGTAGGCTTCTGGAACCGATGGCGGCATTCCCGGACGTACATGTCTTACTGTGTCGAAAATACTTTCAGCGCTTTGTTTTACGTGCCACTTTCCGGTCATGTAGGTGTCGTAACCGGCTTGTTTCATCAATAAACTCCAGAATTGACCTTTTTCTTTCATGTCTGGATAATTCTTTTCCGCAGCATTTGCATGCCACACAAAACGTCCGGTATTCAGCATCGCTCTGCTGGCCACACAAATGGCACCATTCCAGCCACCCATGTTGTAAGTGTGGGTAAA
>JBFFMM010000078.1:0-12676 GCA_041554075.1 Draconibacterium sp.
AACACCTGCGATAAACATAAACAAAGGAAAAATTAAGTCTTCAAAATGAAATCCTTCCCAGTGTGCATGGTGCATTTGAGTTTCCATCCACTCAATTCCAGTTATTTTTGAAAGAGCAATAGATAGCATTCCACCACCGGTAATCCAAAACATATCAAATCCGCGCAGTGCGTCTAAAGATTGAAGTCTTTTTTGAGGTTCGGTTCTTAATGATTTAGTTGGCATGGTTCTTAAGTTTAGTTTATCGAATTTAAAAATTTTTATCGGATTTCAATTTTTCATAAAAGCTCCTTCGAACTTATTTGTTTCATTCTGTCTTTTTGTCACCACTTTTGACAGGCTTAACAGCTTAAATCTAAAAATACGTGTCAGTTTTGCCTTGATTGCATTCGATTTTTCCATGGCACAATCATTGATTACTCTCAGACGTAATTTTAAAAGAAAAATAAATTAAAACATATAACAATGGGAAAAATTATCGGAATTGATTTAGGAACCACAAACTCGTGTGTCTCGGTAATGGAAGGTAACGAACCAGTAGTTATCCCCAACAGCGAGGGAAAACGTACAACTCCTTCTATTGTAGCATTTGTAGAAAATGGCGAACGTAAAGTTGGTGATCCTGCAAAACGTCAGGCAATTACTAACCCAACAAAAACGATTTCTTCGATTAAACGTTTTATGGGTGAAAGTTTCGACAGTGTTGCAAAAGAAATTGCCCGTGTACCTTATAAGGTAGTAAAAGGCGACAATAATACGCCACGTGTACAAATAGACGACAGAAAATATTCGCCGCAGGAAATTTCAGCAATGGTACTTCAGAAAATGAAGAAAACAGCTGAAGATTATCTTGGACAAGAGGTGACAGAAGCTGTAATTACAGTTCCTGCTTATTTTAATGATGCACAACGTCAGGCAACAAAAGAAGCCGGAGAAGTTGCAGGTTTGCAAGTTCGTCGTATTATCAACGAGCCAACAGCGGCTTCGTTGGCATACGGAATGGACAAAATGGATCGCGACATGAAAATTGCCGTGTTTGACTTGGGTGGCGGTACCTTCGATATTTCAATTCTTGAATTGGGTGACGGAGTATTTGAAGTAAAATCAACCGATGGTGATACTCACTTGGGTGGTGACGATTTCGACCAGGTACTTATTGATTGGTTAGCCGACGAATTCAAAAGCGATGAAGGTATTGATTTACGTCAGGATCCAATGGCATTGCAACGTTTGAAAGAAGCTGCAGAAAAAGCAAAAATCGAATTGTCAAGTTCTACTCAAACCGAGATTAACTTGCCTTATATTATGCCGGTTAATGGTATTCCAAAGCATTTGGTGAAAACGTTAACCCGCTCAAAATTCGAGCAATTGGCGGATAGTTTGATCAATGCAACTATCGAACCTTGTCGTAAAGCACTAAAAAATGCAGGTCTTACAGCAAGCGATATCGACGAAATAATATTAGTAGGTGGATCAACTCGTATTCCTTCAATTCAAAGTAAAGTAAAAGATTTCTTTGGAAAAGAGCCGTCAAAAGGTGTGAACCCAGATGAGGTGGTTGCCGTTGGTGCAGCTATTCAAGGAGGTGTTTTAACCGGTGAAGTAAAAGACGTTCTATTGTTAGATGTAACTCCGCTTTCGTTGGGTATTGAAACAATGGGTGGTGTAATGACTAAATTGATTGAGTCGAACACAACCATTCCAACTAAAAAGTCGGAAACCTTTACAACTGCAGCCGACAATCAGCCATCTGTTGAAATTCATGTTCTTCAGGGCGAGCGTCCAATTGCATCAGGCAACAAAACAATCGGTCGTTTCCACTTGGATGGAATTCCACCATCACGTCGTGGAACTCCTCAAATTGAGGTAACTTTCGATATCGATGCCAACGGTATTTTGCATGTAAACGCAAAAGATAAAGCAACTGGTAAATCACAGTCGATTCGTATTGAAGCTTCTTCAGGTTTGAGCGATGACGAAATTACCAGAATGAAAGCAGAAGCAGAAGCAAATGCAGAAGCTGATAAACAAGTGAAAGAAACAGCTGACAAAATTAACCAGGCTGACAGTTTGATTTTTCAAACAGAAAAGCAGTTGACTGAGTTTGGTGATAAATTGCCGGCTGATAAAAAACAACCAATTGAGGATGCATTGAAAAAGCTGAAAGAAGCACATGCAAGCAAAGATATTGCTGCAATTGACGCCGGAATGGAAGAACTAAATACAGTATTCCAGGCAGCTTCGCAAGAAATGTACAATGCTTCGCAAGCTCAGGGTGGACAGCCAGGTGGACAGGAAGGACCACAAGCTGATCCAAATGCAGGAGCTCAACAAGGACAATCGAAAGACGACGGTGAGGTAACTGACGTTGATTTCGAAGAAGTCAAATAATTTGATTTGAAAGTTGATAGCATGATTTAGAGTCAAGCGATCAATTCTACAAAAATACTGAGAGCCTCTCCGTTTAATACGGAGGGGCTTTTTTATTTCATCGCGAATTAGATTGATTTCAAAATAAACAATACCAGAAAAACGTTGTTGAAATGAAAAATGATTTTAAAAATGCTGGGATGAATGACTACGAAGAATCGAGGAGGAAATTTTTAGCGAAGTTGGGATTAACTGTTGGAAATGTGGCTGTTGGATCGGCAAAACTTTCGGCAATAGTAATGCATGATAAGGCTGAGTTTGCATTGACAAACGAACAAAAAAGACTGATGGAGAATTACGAAGTTTGGATGGATAAATTTATTCCGGCGGTAAAAGCGCAGCGTGAAAACCAGAACGATGCAATTGCAAAAGCAAAAATTGTTGAGTTAAGTGAGGAGGCCGAGACTTGGCGGGCAGAGCTTACTGAATATATGAAAGACGATAATTTTGCACGTTATTATATGACCGCAACACAGCGTCTTACAAAAGAAGTATATTGAGCTGTTTTTATTTTGCCCCATCAACATAATAGTACTCGCGATTTAGCAAGCGGTAAAGTAGCCAGGCCGGCATTCCGGTATAGTTTTTAACAAATTGTTTTTGCGATGCATGAATCTTCCACAGTCGTGTTTTTATTGTCGGATCAGCCTGGATTGAGACATTTGCTGTTGCCTGAAGTTTTATCATGTCTTCGTTTCCTAAAAGACCTAACACTTTAGGAGGCATAATTGTGTAGGCAAGTTTTGGCAGATTTTGTGTTTTTCTGGCAGAATATTGTTTAAATGCAAGTTGGGTTGCTTTACCTATTGTTTTATGATCTGGGTGCATGGTCATGCCGCTTTCGGGCCAAAATGTCACAACTAAATCGGGCTGGAATTGCATCAGTTCGGTTACAATTTTGTTTTGCAATTCTTGCAAACTCTGTTTTGCAAGAGTGCCATCGCCATAGTCGAATACCTTCTGGTAATCGATTCCCAACGAAAAGCCACTCTTGTAAACTTCAGCTTTACGAATAGTGCCTAAAAACTGTTGTTGACAAACCTGTGGTTGCTGTTCTCCTGCATCTCCCGGCGTAAAAGTTAGTAAGGCTGTTTTAATGTTTTCTGTTTCGGCATTTACTAAAAGTTCAGTAGTGTACGATTCGTCATCGGGATGTGCAAAAACAATCATCACTTTTTTTGCATTCAATGCTTGCGTTAACGATTCAACATTTTTTACTTCATCAGAAAACAAATAGAGTTGAAATCCTTTACTAATAACCAAGAATACAACTAAAAACAAAAACAAGATAATTAGTGTTGTTTTGATTTTTTTCATTGGTAAGTTATTTGAGATGAAGTTCGAATTATCGATATTTTAAAGCCACCTATTTTTATTGATTATTTGCAAGTGGTAGTGTAATATAGAAACTACTGCCTTTTCCTACTGCGCTCTCTGCCCATATTGTTCCGTTGTTCAGCAATACAAATTCCTCACAAAGGATTAAACCCAGTCCTGTGCCTTTTTCGTTCAATGTTCCGGAGCGTTGTGTATTTGTTTCAATAGTAAAAAGGTCATTAAGGATTTTTTTGCTCATTCCAATTCCAGAATCAGCAATACAAATCTCAACCGCATTTTTTTTCAGTTTGGCGCTGATTTTAATTTCGCTTTCGTTGCTGCTGAATTTTACGGCATTGCTAAATAAATTAGAAAATACCACTTTAATGGTTTCCTTATCAGCCCGAATTTCCAGGTCTTCAGGAATTGTATTTTGAACAAGTACACTTTTAAATTCGGCACTTCCCAAATAGGGAGTGATACTTTCATCTATCAGGAATTTTAGGTTGTGAATTTCTTTTCTGATTTTGATGGAATCACTTTGTGCGCGTGCCCAGTTTAGTAAATTTTCTAGTAAAAACAGGGTAGATTCAGAACTTGCTGAAATAACCGATATCATTTCCTTGCGCTGATCGTTGTTGTATTCATCGTAGCTTGAAATCAGCTCGTTACTAAATCCCAAAATAGCATTAAACGGACTGCGCAAATCGTGTGCAATTATTGAGAATAATTTATCTTTTGAAGCATTCAGTTTATGCAGTTTCTTTTCGTTTAATTGTAGCTTCTCAAAATTATCTTCAATAACGTTTTTTTGCTGGTTAATTAAATCGTGTTGTTTTCTGAGAGTGGCGTTCTTGTTTCGGATTCGAAGAAATAGATAAATAAAGAGCAATCCTGAAATCAACAACAGAATACTGGAAATAAGTGCCAGTCGATATTTAAATCTCAGTTGCAATTGCACATTCTCTGTTTGTTGAGAGATCAATTCTTTTTCAAGCTTAACTTTTTGTTCTTTGTCAAATTCTGCCAGAGAAATGGCGATTGATTTCGTTTTGGCAGAATCAAGAAACCGATCGGCTTGTTCAGAGTTGTCGTATGCCTCCTTGAAATTACCTAATTGCGAATAAGCCTGCGCTTTTAGTTTGTATATTTTAGGAAACTCTTCATATACATTAATTGATTCTGAGAGTTCGAGGCATTTGTCGAAATAAACAATACTTTCTCTAAATTTCTTTTGTTTAAAAAACATTTCTCCTCTTCTGCGGTATGCACGAACCAGAATATGAGGGTAATTGTTTTCTTCGCAAATGGTGTCGGCAAGACTGAGGTAGTACTTCGCAGAATCATATTTTTCGGTAGCAATGTAATATCCTGCAAGCGAAATATATAAGTAAGATTTTATGTATGGATTCTTAATGTCGGGAATAAGGCTTTGTACAATGTAATAATCGGTTTTTGCTTCTTCAAGTTTCTGATGTTCTACCTTTAAAACACCCATGTTCGAATAAGTAATCGCACTATTAGCTTTGTCATCTTGTTTAAGATCCAATTCAAGGCTTTTTTCGAAATAGAAAAGAGCCATTTCGTAGTTTTCAAGGTTTTTGTAATTTACAGCAATGTTATTAAAGGCAATGGAAAGGCTTGCAGAATCTTTTAATTCTTCGGCAAGTGCCAGAGCTTTCAGATTGTAGTCGAGCCCCTGGAGTTGATTTGTACCAAACGAATAGGCATAACTTAATCCTCTGTAATTGTATAATATACTTGCTGAATCTTTGAGTTCGGTATATAGCGTGAGTGATTTGTTGTAATTTTCAATAGCTTCAATCAGAATCCCCGTTTGAATCAATGCCTTGGCTTTGTAGAAATAGGCCTCGGCTGCTCCTTCTTTATACGCAATTGTATTTGCAAGAAATATTGAACTGTCGAGATATACAAGTGAACTATCGATGTAGTGTTCTCCAAATAAATAGGCAATTTGGTTGAGGTTTAGAACTCGTTTTTCCTGATCTGCTTCGAGTCTATTTACTGCTTTTAGCGAATCAATTAAATGTATTTCTTGATTCTGTGCGATACATAAAACATTTCCGAAAAAGTTCATGACACAAAAGCAAAGCAATATTTTTTTCAGGTTTAAAAGCAATATTTGATTTTTATAGGTTTTAAAACTAGCTAAAAAAAGCGTAGGCTAATTTATAACTTTAAATCGAATACATTTTCCTTAAAAATAAATCGATAGTTTTGCAGTTCTAATAAAAACAAAACTATGCGAGTTATACTACTCATATTACTATTCATTCCCACAATTGTTTTATCGCAGATAAACCAAACCGATAGTAATGGGTTAAAACAAGGACTTTGGCAGAAGAAACAGGAAAACGGAAGACCTGTTTACGAAGGTCAGTTTAAAGATGATAAACCTGTTGGAGAGTGGAAGCGTTATCATCAGGGAGGGCAGGTAAAAGCATTGATTACTTACAGTGGAGATACAGCACATACCCAGCTTTTTGATGTTTGGCGAAAAAAAGTGGCCGAGGGAAATTATATTCATCAGCAAAAAGAAGGCGTTTGGATAATTTTTAATGAAAACAGAAAAGTTGCTGAAGAGACATTTGTAAATGGAGTAAAACAAGGTGTAGCATGTAGATTTTACGATACCGGAGAATTGATGGAAAAGGCCGATTGGGTAAATGGAAAACAGACTGGTAATTACGAGGTGTTCTTTAAAACCGGCGAACCATACATGCAATGCAAAATGAAGGACGATAAACGTAACGGTTTGTTTATCGTTTATTTTGAAAATGGAGCACAGGAATTGGTTGCAGAATATAAAGAGGGACTTCGTCATGGCGAGTGGAACTATTACAATAAAGATGGCGAAAAACGCTATTCTCTTTTTTACAACAACGGACAAATCTTAAATCCTGAAGTGCGCGATAGTATCGATAATTTGGAAATGAAGGATTTGGAGAAAAATAAAGGTTCAATTCTTGATCCGGAAAAATTCTTGGAAGATCCATCGGAATACATGATGAAAAATAAAATAATGCGATAAAAGTTTCCCTTTTATCGATTTCGTAATCGGTAATATTTCGCTAATTTGGCGTTTCAACATACGATATTATATTGGGAAATGAAGTACACGATTCTATTCATCTTTTTTTTATTGGCACTTGTTGTTAAAACATCTGCCCAAAACTATTATTGGATTGCTTTTACCGATAAAAATAGCACAGAATATTCTTTATCGGCACCGGAAGAGTATCTTTCGGAACGTGCCATCGAACGGCGTCAGAAACAAAATATTCTAATTGATTCGCTCGACTTGCCTGTAAATTCAAATTATATTGATTCAGTGTTAACGCTTGATGTAGAGTTTGTTCATTCCACAAAATGGTTAAACGGGATCACCATAAAAACGGATAGCACTGGTTTAGATAGTATTCTTCTGGATTGGTCATTTATAAAAGAAATTCAGTTAACCAAACCGACTTCTTTTTCCACTAAAAGTGCCACTAATAAATTTGCAGATGAAAGCCAACTCTTCTCTGGGGGAATTGATTCTTCGTTTTATGATCAGGTAAGTATGCTGGAAGGACAGTTTTTGCATCAACAAAATTTTAAAGGACAGGGAATGCAAATTGCTGTTCTCGACGGGGGTTTTTTAAATGCCAATATTAATCCTGCTTTTGATAGTTTATGGTTTAACAATCAGATTTTAGGAACAAAAGATGTAGTTGATCCAAACTCCGATTTTTACAGTACAAATTACCACGGAATGAGTGTGTTGTCGTGTATGGGAGGAAATATTCCGGGAGAGTTAATAGGTACTGCACCTAAAGCATCGTATTGGCTTATTCGTTCGGAAGATACCGGGTCGGAATATATTATTGAAGAAGACCATTGGGTAGTAGCTGCCGAATTTGCAGACAGTGTTGGTGCCGACATCATAAATTCTTCGTTGGGATATTACGTGTTTGATGATGCATCGACCAATCATTCTTATGCCGATATGGACGGAAAAACGACCCGCGTAACCCGGGCAGCAAATATTGCTGCTTCGCGAGGGATGCTGGTTTTTACCAGTGCCGGAAACGAGCGGGACGATTCGTGGCAACGAATAATTGCCCCTTCGGATGGTGATAATGTTATTGGGGTTGGAGCCGTTGATAAAGATTTGAATCCAGCCTTTTTTACTTCAGCCGGTCCTGCTTCTGACGGAGATATTAAACCCAATGTTTCGGCAATGGGGTATCATACTACGTTGCAACTTTCAAACGGAAATGTTGGAATGTTAAACGGAACTTCATTTTCATCTCCGGTTTTGGCGGGTATGGCAGCTTGTTTGTGGCAACGCTATCCAACAAAAACGGCATTTGAAATAAAAGATGCGCTGGAAAGAAGTGCGCACATGTATCTAAATCCTGATTCTTTGTTGGGGTACGGAATTCCAAATATGCGGTCTGCGTCTACTATTCTCGATCCACTATCGGTTTTAGTTTCAGAAAAAGGAACAAATTGGCAAGTATATCCCAATCCGGTAAAAGATAAAGTTGTACTACAACATAGTGGCAGCCAACTTCAAAACACTATTACCTTTGAATTGTATTCAATTGCCGGACAATTAATTCAACTTTGGATTAAACCAGCTGCTCAAACTATTGTTTTATCTGAACTGCCAACTTCTGTAAACGGAATGTTTTTACTTCGAGTAAACGACGGCGACAAATCAGAAACGTTTAAATTGAGTAAAAGTAATTAGTGCATGGTACAACAATTTACGCTTTCACAACTTAACGAATCCATAAAAAATGCGTTGCTGGATGTATTTCCAACAACGGTTTGGGTAGTTGCTGAAATAAGTGAATTAAAGGAAAACCTTAGTGGACACTGTTACCTCGAGTTAATCGAAAAAGAAGGGAATACCATTGTTGCCCGTTCTAGGGGGACGATTTGGTCGTATACTTATCGCATGTTAAAACCCTACTTTGAAACTACAACCGGCAAACTGTTCTCGCAAGGAATAAAAGTACTCGTGCAGGTTTCGGTAGAATATCATCCTGCTTATGGTTTAAGTTTAAACATTAAAGACATTGATCCGACTTACACTGTTGGCGACATGGCTTTGCAGCGTAAGGAGATTATTAGTCGTTTGCAAACTGAAGGTGTTTTCGATATGAACAAGGAGCTGGAATTGCCTGTGGTTCCGCAAAAAATCGCTGTTATTTCGTCGGCAACTGCTGCCGGTTACCAGGATTTTATGAATCAATTGGAAACCAATGAATATGGTTTTACATTTTACACCAAATTGTTTGAAGCATACATGCAGGGTGCAGAAGCGGTTCCGTCAATAATAAATGCACTGGAGCGTATTTTTCAATATGAAGATTTTTTTGATGCTGTGGTGATCATCCGCGGAGGTGGAGCAACGGCCGATTTAAGTAGTTTCGATGATTATGATTTGGCGATGAATATCACACAGTTTCCGTTGCCGGTAATTACCGGGATTGGCCACGAAAAAGACGATACAATAATTGACCTGGTGGCACACACACGGTTAAAAACACCCACTGCTGTGGCCGAATTTTTTGTGAATGGGGTAGAACGATTTTATGAACGATTGCTTGAACTTGAAAATGGAGTTGTTCAGCTTACCCACGAAACATTGAATTTTCAGAAAGAAAAACTGGAGCGGATGGCAGAAGGATTAAATTATTCGATTACCGGGTTTATTAACGAAAAACAAAATCGGCTCACAAAAAAAGGAAACCAGTTACAGCAGAATGTAAGTGAGTTTTCGTTTAAAAAACAATACGAGCTTAATAATTTAAGACACTACTTTCATTCAGCACTTTCGGTTTGGGCTGTGGAAACAAAAAATACCATCAACAGGAAACGCCGAATTTTAAAGCGTGTAGTTGGCGAGGCAGTTTTAAAAGAACATGCAACGCTTACTCACATAAAAGATGTATTGGGAGGTGAGTCGAGAAAGTTAGTTTTTAAAGAACAGGAAAGAGTGCGTTTAAATGAAAATACGGTGCGATTATTAAACCCCGAAAATGTATTAAAACGAGGATTTACCTTAACTTTGAAAGAAGGTAAGATTGTTAAATCGATAAATGATTTGAAACTGCACGAAGAGATTGAAACACAATTTTCCGATGGTAGTATAAAGAGTAAAATTTCAAAAAAAGAATTGGATGGCAACTAAAAAAGTTTCATACAGCGAGGCGATGGCCGAAATAGAAGAAATTCTGGAAAAAATTGAGAATGAAGAATTAGATGTGGATGAGTTGGCCGAAAAGGTGAAACGTGTTTCTGTTCTGTTAAAAACCTGCAAGGATAAGCTGACAAAAACGAACGAACAGGTGGAAACAATTTTGAAGGAAATGGAAGACTAATCTCTAAACGATAAACTATGACAGAAAATGATGGATTGAAAAAATTGTACACCGGAGGCGATGTTATAATAAACCGGATAAAGCAAGAATTGCAGGAGAAGGGAATTAACTCTTTGATTAAGGATCGTTTTAAACAAGGTTTAGCGGCAGGGTATGGAGACGGTGTTCCCTCGGCAATTGATATTTTTGTTACCGAAGAATATTTTGAAAAAGCAAATGAAATTGTAAAAGCTTTAACCGAAGAATAAAATGTACACAAAAGAACAAGTAGCAAAAACCATAGATCATGCGGTTTTGAAACCCGAACAAACTTTAGCCGATTTACAGTCGAATGCCCTTATGTGCATCGAAAACAAGGTGTATAGCATGTGTGTAAAACCTTGCGATGTGGCGACAACAGTTGAATTGTTAAAAGACAGCGATGTTAAAGTATCGTGTGTTTTAAGTTTCCCGCACGGTGCCGATGCAACACCCGTAAAAGCATTCCAGGCAAAACAAGCTATTGAAGATGGCGTGGACGAAATTGATATGGTAATGAATATTGGCCGTTTTTTATCGGGCGAATACGATTATGTAGTTTCTGATATTAAAGCAGTTGTTGAAGTGGCCCACAAAAACAATGTTTTGGTCAAAGTTATTCAGGAGAGTGGGCATTTAACATTGGACCAGATAGCCAAAGCCTGCGAATTGTCGTACGAAGCCGGTGCCGATTTTGTAAAAACATCTACCGGTTTTGGTCCGGGAGGTGCAAAACCCGAATACATTGATGTAATGGTAAAAACTGTTGGCGATAAAATGCAGGTAAAGCCATCCGGAGGAATACGCGACTGGGAAACAGCCGTAGCATTTTTAGAGCAAGGTGCCGACCGTTTGGGAGTGGGGTCAACAGAGGCAGTTTTAAATGGTGCAAAAGCTGAAGGTGATTATTAATATGAATTTTCAATCGTTTCGATAGAACAAAAAATTTGTCGATTGGTTTTTGTACAAACAACAATAAAATTGATTTATATTCTTTTTTTCAATCAAAAAACCCCCATATTTGTGGTTCTTTTTTTACAGGGAGGGATATGTATTTTTTAAACGGCGACAGAATTTATATTAAACCGGGAAGAAGGTGTGGAAAGATTGATGAACAAATAAACAGTTGTTTGTCTCAAATCGCACAAATTAATTCGGAGAAACGGGTTTTCAAATTGAATTTTTTTGTTGACGCAGAATCAGACAAAGTTTACACCGATTTAAAATCAGAAATTAAAACAAAGGTTGAAGCACAATTTTCAACTGATATTGTTTTGAACCTGATTGCGCAACCTCCATTAACCTGTAAAATTATTGTCGAAGTTTTTCTTTTTAATCCCAGCTTGTGGAGTTCAACAACGATTAAAACAGGAGATGATTCAGCCATTTTATTTCAAAAAGATTCTACCCAAATATTAATTGGAAATGTACAATCGAATAAAAAGGAGGGCTACAGAAGAGATGCTGAAAACACCTTCTCAAGTTTGAGTAAAATGTTGGCAGAAGTTGAATTGCCTGTCAATTCAATTGTCCGTCAGTGGAATTATTTGGAAGACATTGTGGGTTTTGATGGTGACAAACAAAAATACCAGGAGTTTAACAATGTTCGTTCGGAGTTTTACAAAGATTACTTTGAAGCCGAAGGTTATCCAGCAGCTACCGGAATTGGTACAAACAGGGGAGGAGTAATCGTTGAGTTTGTGGCCGTGAAGTCAGGCGATGTTGTAACAGTACCGATTGACAATCCTGATCAGATTGCGGCACATCATTACAGTAAAAATGTTCTGGTTGGCGAAGAGTGTATCTTAAAAACGACACCCAAATTCGAACGCGCCCGCTATTTTGAGCTCTTCAATAATAAGCTGATTTTTATTTCGGGCACTGCATCAATTACCGGAGAAAAAACAATTGGTGTTGGCGATCCGGTGGCACAAACTGAAATCACCATACAAAATATTAAACGTTTGTATTCTTCGGATGTATTGCAAAAGCTCTCGAAAAACAAATTAAAGGCAAAATATGGTCATGCTCGTGTTTATGTAAAAAACCGAGAAGATTTTGCGGCCATAAAAACAACGTTTAAAACGCATTTCGGGAATTTGCCGGTGGTATATATTATTGCTGATATTTGCCGCTCCGACTTATTGGTTGAAATTGAAGGGAAAGTTATTTTGGAATAATGACATTGAGCAGGTGAATTAAAGTCACCTTCACAAAAATCACTATAAAAAAATCCATCTTTGATTAAATCAAAGATGGATTTTTTTATTTGTGGCTTGCAGCTAACTACTATAAATTTCGCCTAAAATTTGAAATCAATACCAAACATAAAATGGGCTCCTGCTTGCGGATAGTAGCCATCCATTTTATAGCGTTCGCCACCCAAAATGTACGAATACACCCAGGCATTCGATTCGTAGGTATGGTTAAATAAATTATTTGCCATAAAATGTAAAGTAATCTGATCGAACAAACTTGTGTTGAAACTATAATCAGCTTTTAAGTTATTGATA
>JBFFMM010000079.1:0-12478 GCA_041554075.1 Draconibacterium sp.
GTCAACACCCATCCTTTTCACTAACTAAACCAATAAAACTAATCAAACCTAAACTTATGAACTAAAACTATGCAACAAATGTAAGGTGTATTTTTGAATTTGGAGTTAAGCGAATGTTAAAAAATGTGTTTTATAACATATCTTAAATTTATCTTAAATCGAGCGAATCTATCAAAGGGAAGTTGATCAAAAATAGTGTTGGCAGAGTTGTATTTTGGCTCTGAAGTTTTATTGTTTTGCGTACACAAAAAAAGGACGGGTCAACACCCATCCTTTTCACTAACTAAACCAATAAAACTAATCAAACCTAAACTTATGAACTAAAACTTATGGTGCAAAGATATGCTGAAAAACATAAACAGGAATTGGTTTATTAATAAAACGTATTTTTTTTAGTCTGTTTTAACTCATAGTTAACTTAGCTGCCCTTATCAAAATAAAAAGCCCTTCATCTATAGATGAAAGGCTTTAAGTATTATTTACAATATCTGATTAACCTTTGGGTGAGCTTTCTTCGCCGGCAATGGAGTCGCGCATGGAAGTATCGGCCATAATGTTTTTGTATTTCATGTAATCCATAATTCCAAGGTTACCGCCTCTGAAGGCTTCAGCAATAGCTAGCGGAACCTGGGCCTCGGCTTCAATAACTTTAGCTTTCATTTCTTGTGCTGTTGCTTTGTTTTCCTGTTCCAGTGCAATGGCCATGGCTCGGCGTTCTTCGGCTTTCGCCTGTGCAATATTCTTATCGGCTTCCGCTTGGTCCATTTGTAGCACAGCACCAATATTTTTACCAATATCAATGTCTGCAATATCAATTGATAAAATTTCAAAAGCTGTTCCTGCATCCAATCCTTTTTCAAGTACAACACGCGAAATAAAATCAGGATTTTCCAAAACTGCTTTATGCGAGTGCGATGAACCAATTGACGAAACGATTCCTTCACCAACACGGGCAAGAACTGTTTCTTCTCCGGCACCTCCAACCAATTGTTTAATATTGGCACGAACAGTGACACGCGCTTTTGCAATTAATTGGATCCCATCTTTCGAAACGGCTGTAACAGGGGGCGTATTAATTACTTTAGGGTTTACCGACATCTGTACAGCTTCAAAAACATCGCGACCGGCCAAATCGATTGCGGTTGCCATATTAAATGAAAGTTCGATGTTTGCTTTAGCTGCCGAAACAAGTGCATGCACAACTCTGGCAACATGTCCACCAGCTAGATGGTGGGCTTCCAACGCATCACGGTTTAAAGCTACATCTGCTTTTGTTCCTTCAATTAATGCACTTACAATTACTCCTGGAGGTACTTTACGAAAACGCATCAAAACCAGTTGTAATAACGAAATTCTAACTCCTGAAACCAGGGCTGAAAACCACAACCCTATTGGTACAAAATAAAGGACAATAAAAAGTAATACAATTACTCCTATTATTAATCCCCATGCTCCTAATTCTTCTAACATTTTATTATTTTTTTAAAGGTTCTACAATTATTTTACTGGATTCTATTTTTATTATTTTAATCTCTGAATTATGGTCGATAAATATTCCTGTTGATTGAGCTTCCACAATTTCTCCATTCACTTTAATTTTACCCATTGGTGCAAGTCGGCCAATTGTTTTTCCTGTATTTCCAACTGCCAGTTTTTCCAAGTTAATGAGCTCTACTTTTCCTTCAATATTTTTATTGAGAATCATTTTTTTTCCTGTTCGTGACTTAAAGAAGTAGAAAATGAGTATTGGCGAAGCGATTAATACCGCGGCAAGGGTTATAAATCCCGGAATTGTTCCAAGTTCAGAGAAAGCAATGTAAACGCTTCCACCAAGAAGCAAGAATCCACCAATTCCTGCAATGGTAACGCCCGGAATTACTGCAAATTCAATCAGTAACAGTACAAGTCCGAGTACAATAAGTAAAATAATGGTAAATATGGTCATATTGGTTTAGTCTATAGTTGCATTTAGTTTGCGTTCGATAAGGGCATCTTTCATTGGTTTTAAGGCGGCAAATCCCCCTTTTTTTACATCACATTTTCCTTTGTAATGAACTAGCATCGTGCATTGTGTGGCTTGTTCGTATCCATGCTCACAGATATCAATCAAAGCTTCAATCACATAATCAAAAGTGTGCACATCATCGTTATGTAAGGTCAGGAAGTTTTCTTCGATAACTTCTTCCTTAAATTCTTTTACCGGACTTTTTTTTGTCTCTTTTTGTGTCATTTCCCTGCTTCAATTTCTTTAGCTTCTTTCAAAGTTATTCTTTTTCCGTTAAAATACGGCACGACAAAGGCATCTTCTACTCCTTCTTGTCGAACCTGGTTCTGCATTTTTAGTGCATCTTCAAATTTGGTAAGATTTCCGGTGGTGTAAACAACAACTCCTTTATCATCCGTATAGTTCTCAATTTTACGGATATACGATAATTTTTTAAATTGGTTTTTTACGTACGTGGGGAGTTCACGACTGTAAGCACCCAGTTGAATCCTATAAATCAATTCGTCTTCAGCTCCTTCTTCAGTTTTAGTGTCTATTTCCGGAGCACCCAATAATAAACCGGGATCGATAAATGTACTGCTATCAATTTTTGATTTTACAGAATCTTCTGTTTTTAGTAGTGATTTTGAATAATTTGCCAGTTCGTTTCGAAAAGCTTCTTTGGCTTCGAAAGAAACAGTTCCCCAGTAGTTTGTTTCTGCTTGTTTGGCTTGTGCAAAAAGTTCCTGGGTTTCGTTCTGAAGGCTGTAATTGTTATTTTCTGCCGTTAATATTTTTTCTCCAATCTTTTGTTTTTCATCGTACGACCTCGCTTCACCATATTTTTTTCGAAGTTCGTCAACTTCTTTTAATTGGGCATCCAGCTTCTTTTTGTTTTTATTTCCTTCGAGATAAGCGTATAAACCTTCCCTTGTTCTAAAATGAGAAGTATCGAGGTAAGTTATTTCTCCATTTATAACAAAACTAATTGGTTCGGCCTTAATAATTGTTTGGGGCGTTACGATTGGTACACTGGTTTTTTTACTTTCAAGGGAGTCGGTAATTTCTAGGTGCTCAGTAACCGTTATACTATCTGTACTTAAGCTATCTTCCAAAAGGTTCTCAGTAATAACAGGATTGTATTCTTCAATTTCATTCTCGCGGGGAAGTGGAGCCGGCATTACGTCATTTGTGTCAGCTTCCTCAATATCCGTTTCATTTACAAAGGGATTGTTTTTATCGTAACATTGCTGAATTTTTTCAGAAAGATGGACTTCATTTTGCTCATTCTCCCCGGTTGTTTTCTGGTAGTTGATATAATGTTTTAGTGCCTCTTCCCATTGGTTTTGTGCGTGATACTGAACACCAAGGTAATAGTCAGTTTTTAGCGGAGCTTCACCGGTGCTGCCTTTTGATAAATACTGAATTTCTTCCGATCCAAAGTTATTTGTTTCAGTACGGCATGCGCCATAATAATAGTTAACCATCAAATGTTCGGGATTTTCCTTCAAAAGTGGTTCTAATATTTTTTCCGCTTCCTGATAATCTTTTGCATCATACAATTTAATTGCCTTTACCAAGGGATTTTCTTGTGCTCCACTCGTACTAAAAATTGAAGCAAACAAAAGAGTCAGAAATATTGTTAAATGTGTATTGGTTATTTTCAAGTCCATGTACAAAATGTGTTCATTTTTTCGATAAGGTAAATCTACAAAAAATGTATTGTGTTTGGAACTTTATTATTGTCTGAATTGGCAGCAATTAGTGATTTGTAAACCTGAGTTATATCATTTAATAATTTATATTTGTAAAACAGATTAGAAAAGCAACATGACAAATTTAAAAGTTGGAGATAAAGCACCTGATTTTGAGGGTGTAAATCAAAATGGAGAGAAAATTGGTCTGAAAGATTTCGCAGGGAAAAAGTTAATTTTATATTTTTACCCCAAAGACAACACTCCCGGTTGCACTGCCGAATCGTGTAATTTAAACGATAATTACGATGCCTGGTTGGAAAAAGGTTTCGATGTAGTTGGGGTGAGTCCCGACAGTGAAAAGTCGCATCAGAAATTTATTGATAAGTTTGGATTTAAATTCAATTTAATTGCCGACACGGAAAAAGAAATTTTAGAGGCTTTCGGAGTTTGGGGAGAGAAAAGTATGTATGGTCGGAAGTACATGGGAGTTTTTCGTACCACTTTTGTAATAAATGAAGAAGGTGTAATTGAGGAAATTTTCGAGAAAGTAAATACAAAAGACCACACAAATCAGATTATTGAAGCACTAAAATTATAAGCTTAAAAACACATGACCAAAGAAGAAAAAAGCCAAGTGAACAAAGAAAAGCTGAAAGCACTTCAGCTGACAATGGATAAGATTGAAAAGAGTTACGGAAAAGGTGCGATTATGCGAATGGGTGACAGGGTAGTGGATGATGTGCCTGCCATCTCGTCGGGATCGATTGCTTTAGATGTTGCTCTTGGAGTAGGTGGTTTTCCTAAAGGTAGGGTAATTGAAATTTATGGCCCTGAATCTTCGGGTAAAACAACGCTAGCAATTCATGCCATTGCCGAAGCTCAAAAGGCTGGTGGGGTTGCGGCTTTTATTGATGCAGAACACGCATTTGATCCCTATTATGCAAAAAAACTGGGTGTTGATATCGACGAGCTTTTAATTTCTCAACCCGACAGTGGTGAGCAGGCTTTGGAGATTACGGATAATTTAATTCGTTCGGGAGCTTTGGATATTGTTGTTATCGACTCGGTGGCTGCTTTAACTCCAAAGGCTGAACTCGAAGGCGAAATGGGAGATTCCCGCATGGGGCTTCAGGCACGTTTAATGTCGCAGGCTTTACGAAAACTTACAGGAAATATTAACAGGACTAAAACCTGCTGTATTTTTATTAACCAGTTGCGCGAAAAAATTGGTGTTATGTTTGGAAACCCTGAAACCACAACCGGGGGTAATGCACTTAAATTTTATGCTTCGGTTCGTTTGGATATTCGTCGTATCGGACAAATTAAAGATGGCGACGAGGTAAACGGGAACCATGTTCGTGTGAAAGTGGTAAAAAACAAAGTGGCACCTCCATTCCGCAAAGCTGAATTTGATATTATGTATGGTGAAGGAATTTCTAAATCGGGTGAAATTATTGATTTGGGTGTTCAATATAATATTATTAAAAAAAGTGGCTCGTGGTTTAGTTATGGTGAAACGAAATTGGGTCAGGGTCGCGAAACCGTGCGTAATTTAGTAATTGATAATCCTGAATTGGCTCAAGAGCTTGAGACTAAGATTATTGAGGCAATTACGGGAGTAACAACAGAATAAAAAGATTAAAATAGACAGAATATACCGGGTGAATTATTTCTGTTGATTCATCCGGTTTTTTTATTAGATAGATTGGTGTTTTTTTTTGACATGTGAATTCAAGTCAATTTACATGTATTTATAAATGTAAAATAGAATATATCGTATGAAAGTGTTGAAGTTTGGTGGAACATCCGTAGGTTCTGCCGCAAACATTAAGCGGGTTAAAGAAATTGTTCTGAAAGAGAATGATGATGTAATTGTAGTAGTTTCTGCCTTGGGTGGAATAACCGACAAAATTTTATCGGCAGCGTACAATGCTGCCTCAGGTACAGGGAACTTTCATACAGAACTTACTGAAATTCGTACGAAACACAACGATACGCTGCAAGAACTTTTTAATGGCTCTGGATCAATAAAATACATTGTTAATGAGTTGCTCGATGAACTGGAACAAATTCTAACCGGAATTACTTTAGTGGGTGAGCTAACGGCTAAAACACTCGATCGTATCGCCGGAATTGGAGAACGGATTTCGTCACATATTGTAGCTCAATTTTTGGGAGCTGAACGAAAGGATTCTTCGGATTTTATTCAAACCGATAGTAATTTTGGAAAAGCCACAGTGAACTTTGAAGTTACCAATCGGCAAATTCAAAATACCTTTGAAGGTTTTAAAGGGATAGCGGTAGCACCTGGATTTATTTCGAAAAACAGCAAAGGCGAATTTACTACGCTGGGGCGCGGAGGATCCGATTTTACAGCTGCAATTATCGCTGCTGCTTTAGATGTTGATATTCTTGAAATCTGGACAGATGTTAATGGTTTTATGACAGCTGATCCTCGCGTAATTCGTAAAGCCTACACCATTCCTGAGTTAACGTATTCGGAGGCGATGGAACTTTCGCATTTTGGCGCAAAAGTAATTTACCCGCCAACAATTTTGCCGGTTTACCAGAAGGGAATTCCGATTCAAATTAGAAATACATTCGAACCTGAAAACCCGGGAACCAAAATTGTAAAAGGTGTAAAAAATGGCTTCGACCGACCCATTAAAGGAATCTCCTCGATTTCAGGAATTACACTGGTTACTTTACAGGGAATTGGAATGGTTGGAGTTACCGGAATTTCAATGCGACTTTTTACCGCTTTGGCAAAAGTAAACGTCAATGTTATTCTTATTTCACAGGCTTCGTCCGAAAATTCAATTAGCATTGCTATTGATGAACAGGCACTTGATATTGCAGAAAGTGCGATACGTGATGAGTTTGAAAAAGAAATTGCCATTGGTCAGGTCAATAAAATTGAAATGGAACGAGGTGTATCGGTAGTTGCTATCGTTGGCGAGAATATGAAACACACCACCGGAATTGCCGGTAAACTTTTCTCAACAATGGGAAAAAGCGGTGTAAATATTATTGCAATTGCACAGGGAGCTTCGGAGTTAAATATTTCGTGGGTAGTAAAAAACGACGACCTGCGCAAAACTTTAAATGTTGTTCACGAATCATTTTTCTTGTCAGAGAATGTGGAAGTGAATGTTTTTCTGATGGGAATTGGAACAGTGGGAGGAAACTTACTTCAACAGATAGAAAAACAACAGGAAAGATTGCTTAAAGAAAAACACTTACGATTAAAATTAACGGGTATTGCCAATTCGCGTAAAATGCTTTTTAACCGCGATGGAATTGAAATATCTTCTTTTAAAGAAGGTTTGGAGAATTCTGACAAAAGTTCGACCCTGCAAGGATTTGTGGATGAAATAAAAGCGATGAATATTTTTAATGCAGTTTTTGTTGATTGTACCGCATCGGATGCGGTGGCTACTGTTTATAAAGAGGTTTTAAGCTCGAACGTTTCAATTGTTACTGCAAATAAAGTGGCAGCTTCATCAGAATACGATAATTATGCAGAACTGAAAAAAATCGCCAAAAATAAAGGTGTCAAATTTTTGTTTGAAACCAATGTGGGAGCGGGTCTTCCCATTATCAATACTTTAAATGATTTGGTAAACTCAGGAGATAAAATCTTAAAAATAGAAGCTGTACTTTCGGGTACTCTAAATTATATTTTTAATACAATCTCTGCAGAAATTCCTTTGAGTAAAACCATTCAAATGGCCAAAGAGGAAGGGTATTCTGAGCCGGATCCACGCGTTGATTTAAGCGGTGTGGATGTCGCAAGAAAAATTCTGATTCTGGCACGCGAGTCAGGCTACAAAATTGAAATGGATGAAATCAGTATCAACCGATTTGTTCCCGATGAACTATTTGACGGGACTTTGGATGAGTTCTGGAGTGGCATATCTGTTTTAGATACCGAATTTGAAGAAAAACGCAAAAAACTGGAAGCTGAAAATAAAAAATGGCGCTTTGTTGCCCGATTTGAAAATGGGAAAGCGGAAGCCGGTTTGCAAGTGGTTGATTCGGCTCATCCATTTTACGATTTAGAAGGTAGCAATAATCTGGTAATGTACACTACGGAGCGCTATCATGAGTTTCCGATGCTGATAAAAGGTTATGGAGCCGGAGCCTCGGTAACTGCTGCAGGTGTTTTTGCAGACATTATTAAAGTATCGAATATTTAAAACCGGTATTTGAAGTTCACAATCAGAATAAGATGACTTGAATGAGGTGAGTTCTACTCCTGATTTCGTCTTCCGACTTCTAACAATTTTAAACGAAAATGAAACATATAATAATTCTTGGAGATGGTATGTCGGATGAGCCTTTAAAGGACTACGACAACAAAACTCCACTGCAAATGGCCAACAAACCACACATCGATTGGTTGGCGAAAAACGGACAGTCGGGACAGTTTAAAACCGTTCCTGAAACCATGCACCCCGGAAGTGAGATTGCAAACATGGCTGTTCTGGGTTACGACGTAGAAAAAGTTTTTGAGGGCAGGGGAGTAATTGAAGCTGCCAGCATGGGAGTGGAAATTAAACCCGGTGATTTAGGACTTCGTTGCAATTTAATTTGTGTGGAAGAAGGAAGAATTAAAAATCATTCGGCGGGACATATTTCGAATACAGAAGCTGCTGAGTTGATTCAGTTTTTGGAAGAGAACCTTGGAAGCGAAATAGTGAAGTTTTATTCCGGTGTATCTTACCGGCATTTGTTGGTAATAAAAGGAGGTATTAAAGATTTTGCTTGTATTCCGCCACACGATGTTCCTGGGCAAGTATTTAAACCACTTCTTCCAAAAAGCAAAACAGAAGAAGCTCAGAAAACAGCTGATCTTATTACTTACTTGATTTTAAAGTCGCAGGAGTTGCTGGAAAATCATCCGGTAAATTTAAAACGAAAGGCAGAAGGGAAAGATCCCGCCAATAGTATTTGGCCGTGGTCGCCGGGTTACAAGCCGGCAATGCCCACTTTAAAAGAAATGTATGGCATCCAAAATTCAGCGGTAATTTCAGCGGTTGATTTAATTCAAGGGATTGGTGTTTATGCCGGAATGAAAGTGATTCAGGTGGAAGGTGTAACCGGTTTATACGACACAAATTACGAAGGAAAAGCGAAGGCAGCTGTTGACGCTTTGAAAGAAAATGATTTTGTTTATCTGCATATTGAAGCCAGTGATGAAGCCGGTCATGAAGGTGATGTGGAATTAAAAACCAAGACTATTGAATATTTGGATCAACGTGTGGTAAAATATATTTTGGAAGAAACTGCCAAAATGGAAGAGGATGTGGCCATTGCCATTTTACCCGATCATCCAACACCGTGCGCGTTAAAAACACACACGCGCGATGCGGTACCATTCACTATTTACAAACCCGGTATTGAACCCGATTTAGTGGAAGTTTACGATGAGTTCGATACAAAAAATGGAATTCTCGGTGTTGTAAAAGGGAATGAATTTATTCATCTTTTTCTGGATAGATAGTAGTCTTAATTTTTGAATTTTAGAATAATTGTCTCCTGAGTTCGTTTTTTGAGCTGTTAAGTTTATGATATAAGTCATAATTCATGGCAGTTTCATTCTTGTTCTTTTTTCTAAACTTATAAATTTGTCCCTTGTTAATGAAGTATTACAGCACAAATAAAAATACACCCGAGGTTTCATTAAAGGAAGCAGTGGTGAAAGGGCTCGCTTCCGATAACGGATTGTTTATGCCCGAAAATATTGAGAAGTTTGAAGCTTCTTTTTTCGAGAATATTCAAAATCTCACCTTTCAGGAAATTGCCTTTGAAGTGGCAACCAAATTTTTTGGGGAAGATATTGAAAAGGATAAACTAAAAGAGATTGTTTACGATACCTTGCAATTTGATTGTCCTGTTGTAAAGGTTACCGATTCAATTTATTCTCTGGAGTTGTTTCATGGTCCTACACTTGCATTTAAAGATGTTGGTGCTCGTTTTATGGCGCGACTTTTACAGCATTTTCTTGGCAAACAAGAAGATCAGGTGAATGTGTTGGTTGCAACTTCAGGTGATACCGGGAGTGCAGTTGCCAATGGTTTTTTGGGAGTTGATGGTATCCATGTGTATGTGCTTTATCCGAAAGGAAAGGTGAGTCAAATTCAGGAGTCGCAGTTTACAACGCTTGGACAAAACATAACGGCACTCGAGGTTGACGGAACGTTCGATGATTGTCAGCATCTGGTAAAAACAGCATTTCTTGATAAAGAACTAAATGAAAATTTGGTTTTAACATCGGCAAATTCAATAAATGTGGCCCGGTTTTTACCGCAGGCATTTTATTATTTTAATGCCTATGCACGCTTAAAAGAAAGTGGTGTTCTTGATGGACAGGAGTTGGTCTTTTCAGTTCCGAGTGGAAATTTTGGGAACCTGACTGCCGGATTAATTGCCAGTGAAATGGGATTGCCAGTAGCTCAGTTTATTGCTGCAAACAATGAAAACGACGTAGTTTTCGAATACCTTAAATCAGGAGAATATCGCCCACGTCCGTCAGTTGAAACCATCGCAAATGCAATGGATGTAGGTGCACCCAGTAACTTTGCACGGATTCTTGATTTGTATGATCATTCACATAAAATCATTTCAGAAAAAATAACTGGCTATCGATATTCCAATGATGAAATTAAAATTGTAATTGACAAAGTTTATTCTGAAACAGGTTATTTGTGCGATCCGCACGGTGCATGTGGTTTTGAATCACTTGCGGAATATTTAAAGGAAAATCAGGTAGGTGTTTTTCTTGAAACAGCACATCCTGCAAAGTTTACCGAAACAGTTGAAAAAGTTATAGGAAAAGGAAATGTTGAGCTTCCGTCGAAGCTGGCAGCATTTATGAAAGGAAAAAAAAGGAGTATAGAACTCAGTAAAAATTATCAGGTATTTAAAGAGTACCTGTTAAAACAGTTTTAACAAATAGTTCGGCATTTGGATGAACTATTTGTCGGAAATATATGTTTTGAAATTGAAGTAATACATTGTGGAGATTTTAGTTTATTACAAATAGTGTGTTACTTTTACTACCAGAATGGAATATTATTATATATGGTATTTTTATTCTTGAAAAAATGTTAACAAAATTAAGTTATGAGACAACTAAAAATTACCAAGCAGGTAACCAATCGCGATACCCTCTCGCTGGATAAGTACCTGCATGAAATTGGGAAGGTAGAATTGTTGTCTGCTGAAAAGGAGGTTGAACTTGCCAAACGAATAAAAAAAGGCGACCGCCAAGCTTTGGAAGCACTGATAAAAGCAAATTTACGTTTTGTGGTTTCAGTGTCGAAGCAGTATCAAAATCAAGGTCTTACTTTAAACGACCTGATCAACGAAGGAAATCTTGGTTTGATAAAAGCAGCTGAACGATTCGATGAAACTCGGGGGTTTAAATTTATTTCGTATGCGGTTTGGTGGATTCGACAGTCTATTTTACAGGCACTTGCCGAACAAGCACGTATTGTAAGGCTACCATTGAACAAGATTGGATCAATCAATAAAATAAACAAGGCTTTTAGTAAACTTGAGCAGGAATTTCAACGTGAACCCACTGTTGATGAAGTTGCCGAATTAATGGAAGCCAAGCCTGATTTGATTGAAGATTCAATGAACTTCTCCAGTATTCATGTTTCAATGGATGCTCCATTACGCGATGAAGAAGCAAATAATATGTATGACGTAATGTTGAATGAAGATTCGCCAAAACCTGATGAGGAATTAATGGATAATTCTTTGCGACAGGAAATAGAACGTTCGTTGTCAACTTTAGGAGATCGCGAAGCAGAAATTCTTCGATTTTACTTTGGCTTAAATGGATATCAACCTCACACTTTAGAAGAAATTGGTGATGAATTTGGACTCACTCGAGAGCGTGTGCGTCAAATCAAGGAGAAGGCGATTAAAAAATTGAAAAACCAATACCGAAATAGGTTATTAAAATCTTACCTCGGGAAATAGTATTAAAATTTACCACTTCCTCCAAATTTGGTTATTCTTAATTCTTTGTAGAATCATTTAAATTCACTTCTGTTTTTGTGCTCAATTCCACAGGATTTTGTATTTTCAGCCAACAAAAAATGACAAAAATGAGACAATTGGTAGCGCCTTCCATACTTTCTGCCGACTTTAATAATCTTGGAAAGGATATTGAAATGATTAATGCCAGCGAGGCAGATTACATACATTTCGATGTGATGGATGGAGTTTTCGTCCCTAATATTTCGTTTGGGATACCAGTAATTGAACGCGTTAATCGTATTGCAAAAAAGCCGCTCGACGTCCATTTGATGATCGTAAATCCTGACCATTTATTGGAGCCGTTTGTAAAATCAGGCGCCTCAATTGTAACTGTTCATTACGAAGCATGTCCACATTTACATCGTACGCTTCAGTTAATTAAGTCGCTTGGCGCGAAGGCCAGCGTTAGTTTAAATCCTCATACTCCTGTAGCTGTGTTGGAAGAAGTGATTAACGATTTGGATATGGTACTACTAATGTCGGTTAATCCAGGTTTTGGTGGGCAAAAATTTATTGAGCATACTTACGATAAAGTAAGGAAACTTCGAAAAATGATTGACCAGGCTAATTCTGATTGTTTAATTGAAGTGGATGGCGGAGTTAATTACGAAACAGGTAAAAAACTATATGAAGCCGGAGCAAATGTTTTGGTGGCAGGGAGTTTTGTATTTAATAGCACAAATCCAATGGAGACTATTGCAGGTTTAAGAGTGCTTTGATTTAATATCTACTTTATTACACA
>JBFFMM010000080.1:0-11966 GCA_041554075.1 Draconibacterium sp.
AATTTATTATTGGAGCCTTTTCAACACCCCTGGCCGGAATAGTTGCTGTAACATAACCAAACTTATCCATTTCTACGTCACTTAAACCAATTGATTTCAACTCCTCAACCAACTTTTGCATGAAAACCAGCTGGCGGTCGGTACTTGGGTAAGTTTTACTTTGTGGATCGGAAGTGGTGTATTGTTTGGCGTAATTAATAAATCGTTCTACTACTTTTTCCATATTTCTATTGTTTTTCATTGCATTTAAAAGAGGTCCAAATATACAAATTTAACACTGCAAACCGGATTATTATACCAGAACAATCGGAGATACACCCCAAAGCATTTGGCTAGTACCAGCAGCCAAAACAATCAAAAGCGGTCTAAAAATTTCGTAAAACATGAGTGTTATCAGTTTTGAAAATATTTAACAATAAAACACATCAGGAAATAGAACTATTCAAAGTATGAACCGTATTATAAAGCGCAAAAGAACTTAAAATCAAAATAGCTATGAATAAAAAAGTATTATTATGGTTAATTCCTCTAGGAATCTGCATTTTCGTTTTTGGAGCCTGCAATTTTAATTCACCAAAAAACGAAACCCAAAATGCAACTGTAAACGAGAATTTAATTAGCGAGGAGTTGCATCAGGAGCACTGCGATTTGCTTGCCAAAGCAAACGAAGAACTTGCCGGCATAAATCAAAAAGTAAGGAATTTGAACGATAAAATTCGTGAAAAGGGCGGAAAATTTAGCGATAAACAAAATACGGCGCTTGATAACTTTGAACTTAAACAGGCTTCGATTAACAAACGAATGCACGAAATAAAGAACATAAAACAGGAGGACTGGGTGGTATTTAAAACACAATTTGAAACAGACCTCGAAGAAATAACAGCAATTATCGATCAGCTTTTAACCGAATTTTAAATTCCTATTTCTTGATTTAGGTTACCACGCCCATTGAATAATCAGCTCTAACTAATCCAGGCGACCAATTCGTATAGGATTAAAAATCATAACTTTATTGCCAAACCAAATTTGAATTGTAATTATCCAAATCTCAAACCATCATCAAACTTTTTCAAAGATGGTTTGGGATTAATCTGATTTCTGTCTGATAAATTACCTTTTATCACAGGCTTTTTTTAATCTACAAACTTTAGAATAGTTAAGGGGATTTTACACATCATCCGAATTAAATGTAAAACCCAAACGTTTTCCGGTAGTCATTTTCGAATGACTTATTTTTTGCCGCATTTGATCCACGGTTGCCACTTTTACCTGGTCGTACAAAGGCACCAATAAATCGAACTCAATGCTATATTGTATGGCCGTTTCAACAATTTGTCGTACAACTCCCGGAGAAATGGCATCTATGGCAAAATCCTTCACTACCTGATCATCCTGACGTTTCCCTTCTACAAAAAAGTGCTTGTCTTTGTTTACAAAAATTCGTGCCACCAAATAACCCAAATCATTTAATCGATTGTATTTAAACGAATCTGCCAAAAAATTATAAATATTTATGGTTCCGCAATAAGCACGCATCGGATCTTCCACAATGTAGGGAGTTTTCCAAACCGGATGTTTGTCGTCGAACTCAAACACATTCGAGTGCATACTAAAAATCAACAAATCACTCCCTATTTTAAACTCGGCTTCAAATGGTCCTCGCTCAATATAATTTGGCAATACCGCATCAGAAACTTTATCTTTTATTGCTTTGAGGTATTCTTTTTCAAGCCCATTCAACACTTTTTTTAAAATGGTGAATGTTTGTTGCGTATTGGAATAGACCTTTTGTTTTACCGATGTTTTTATTACAAGTGCCTCAAGAAAAGAGGCCCGAACTTCTTTTGCTTTCATCTTTAAAAATTCAATTTAAATTTAAAAATAAGCAAAGCAATTTGTATAAAAAAAGAAAGCAGCTCTTTTGAACTGCTTTTTTCGTTATGAAGGATGCCATCTGTGTTTTAGTCGACACAAACAGATGGCATCTCTGATTAGTATGCGAGTGCAAATAAAACCCTCCGGTTCGATGGTTTTCCTGAATAAACACAAACTCCTTCTTCTGCTTCGTATTCCAATGGAAGACAACGAATGGTTGCTTTGGTTTCATTTTTAATTAAATCTTCAGTCTCCGAAGTTCCATCCCAGTGTGCTGAAATAAAACCTCCTTTATTGTTCAGAACATCTTTAAACTCATCCCAGGTATCCACCTTGGTAATGTGTTCTGCCCGATATTTTTCAGCTTTATTAAAAATATTGTTTTGAATATCTTCCAATAGATTTTCAATGTACTCCTCAATATTTTCGATAGCTGCAACCTTCTTTTCATAAGTATCACGACGGGCAACTTCAACCGTTCCATTTTCCAAATCGCGTGGTCCTATTGCCAAACGCACAGGTACCCCTTTCAATTCGTATTCAGCAAATTTCCATCCCGGTTTACGGGTATCACGGTCGTCGTATTTAACCGAAATTCCTTTGGCTTTTAACTTGGCAATAATTTCGTCTACCTTTTCGGTAATTTGCGCCAATTGTTCTTCCTTTCTGTAAATAGGCACAATTACTACTTGAAAAGGAGCCAGTTTTGGAGGAAGTACCAAACCATTATCGTCGGAGTGGGCCATAATTAATGCTCCCATTAAACGAGTAGAAACACCCCACGATGTTGCCCAAACATATTCTTCTTTTCCTTCTTTATTGGCAAATTTTACATCAAAAGCCTTTGCAAAATTCTGTCCTAAAAAGTGCGAAGTTCCCGATTGTAAGGCTTTCCCGTCTTGCATCAATGCCTCAATAGAATAGGTCTCCAAAGCACCGGCAAAACGTTCGTTTGCTGATTTTAATCCCTTAATCACCGGAAGAGCCATAAAGTTTTCAGCGAAAGTGGCATAAACATTTATAATTTTTTCGGTCTCCTCAATCGCCTCTGCTTTTGTTGCATGTGCGGTGTGTCCTTCCTGCCATAAAAACTCGGCAGTTCGTAAAAACAAACGTGTTCGCATTTCCCAACGTACCACATTCGCCCACTGATTAACCAATATTGGCAGATCGCGGTACGATTGAATCCAGTTTTTATAGGTGCTCCAAATAATTGTTTCCGATGTAGGTCGAACAATCAATTCCTCTTCCAGTTTTGCGTCCGGATCTACAATTACTCCCCCATTTACCTCGTCGTTTTTTAAGCGATAATGGGTAACTACCGCACACTCTTTTGCAAAGCCCTCAACATGATCGGCTTCCTTACTAAAAAAGGATTTTGGGATGAATAATGGAAAGTATGCATTTACGTGACCTGTTTCTTTAAACATCCGGTCTAACTCGGCCTGCATTTTCTCCCAAATAGCATAACCATAAGGTTTTATAACCATACACCCCCTCACTGCCGAGTTTTCGGCAAGGTCTGCTTTCATTACCAAATCCTGGTACCATTGTGAATAATTTTCGCTTCGCGAAGTCAATTCTTTCGCCATAATCTAATATTTGGTATAGATTTTGTTTTACTTGTTATATATTTTGAGCTTACAAATAAAGTAATTATTATTGACATTAAATAAACGGAGGATACGTTATGAAATCAAGATTAACATTATTAAGCTTACTGGCAATATTCTTAGGAGCCTGTAGCACGGGAAGTTACGTTTCCGGTACCTATTCCGATGATATTTATTTCAATCCGGGAGATGTACCTCCTCCAATTGTTGTTCAGGAAAAAGTGGCAGCAAAACCGGTTGAGAAATCGGCAAATACCATGATTGTCAGTCAAATTGAAAAAAATGATGATGGCAGCAACACCATGAACAACTACATTTTTGAAGGCACTGAAGAAGATGCAGATGTGTTGCGCTACAACATGGACCAAATGGAAATGGAAGCCAGTGACACTACTATTTATTACAACGATGACGAAATGAAATACGTAATTAACAACTACTACGATGGCGAAGAATTAGACTACGCTTATCGTATCCGTCGTTTCCACAATCCTTATTATTACGATCCTTTCTATTGGGACAGCTGGAATTATTACGATCCTTTCTACGATCCTTATTACAGTTATTCCCCAGGATGGTCATTCTCAATGGGCTGGGGTATGGGCTTTGGTTATGGTTGGGGCTACCCAAGTTATGGATGGGGTTACCCCAGATACGGTTGGGGATATCCCGGTTATGGTTGGAGATATAATTATCCTTATTATGGTGGAGGTTATTACAGCGGTGGATATTGGGGCGGAGGTCATTACTCCGGTTACCCATCATATGGCCGTGACCATACATACGGGCAAAGAAGATCAACAGGAACAAATGTATATCGTGGAGACCGAAGAGGAACTTCATCACAAGCAATTTCTTCTTCAACCAATCCAAGAAGATCAAGTACAACTGTTGGATCAGCAGTATCGGCTCGCAGTCAGGCAAGTGGCACAAGAGCATCAGGTAGCACAAAATCAACATCTGACTCACAAGTTTTAACTGAAAGAAGAAGAACATCATCAGCTACAAATACAACACGGGCTACGACTAAGGCAGCAACAACATCGCGTACACAAAGTTACACACGGCCAAGTAGCACACGCAGTTCCTATTCTACTCCACGGGTAGTTAGCAGCAATAGCAGTAACAATCGTTCACAATCATCAAGTAGCTATACAAAACCACGTTCTACATCTACTTACAACAAAAGTTACAGGTCAAGTTCTACCTACAACAGAAGTTCAAGTAGTGGTACCTCATCAAGAAGTTACCGGGCTCCATCTTCCACAAAATCTTCGAGTAGCTATCGTAGCAGTACGCCAACTCGTAGTAGTAGCAGTAGTAGCGGTAGCAGTTACCGTAGTAGTGGAAGTTCAAGTAGCCGCAGCAGCAGTGTTAGCAGTGGATCTTCAGGTGGTTCCAGAAGTTCAGGATCTTCAAGTAGTAGCTCCAGAAACAGCGGAGGTGGTCGCAGGTAACTGACTTTTACATAAAATAAAGCTGAAAACAATACAAACAATATTTGCATAGTAACAAGTTCATTATAATAATTAAGTTACTTCAAAAGCCATAGAAAATTTAAAACGAATTGAGATGAAAAAAAGTAGTATAATTCTCGCATTAGCATTAGTTGTGCCTTTCTTTATTCAAGCACAAGACATGGTTGATGCATTAAGATATTCAAATATACAGACTACAGGAACTGCTCGTGCAGGAGCTATGGGAAATGCTTTTGGAGCTTTGGGCGGTGATTTTACCTCGGCGGCAATTAACCCGGCAGGAATAGCTGTGTACCGGACATCTGAATTTGCTTTTACTCCAAAATTCAGCTACTCTTCGGTTCAAGGAAATTACATGAATACTTCAATGGAAGACAATAAATATAACTTTGCTTTAAACAACATAAGTTATGTTACCAGTATCCCAACTGCAAGTAAAAGCGAAGTGGGTTTAATTAGTATAAATCTGGGAATCGGGTACAACCGTTTAAAAGATTTTAACAGTTACTCTTTGGCTGGAGCTTCGGGAGTTAACAGTTCATTTTTGGATGATTTGGTAGAAAATGCCAACGGTGATGATCCCAACAATGGATGGAGTGATTTTTACGAAGAACTTGCGTATTACAATTCTGATAATAACTCTGGAGCCGACTTAATGTATTACGACGACGAAGCTGGATTCTGGAGGACTGATATTCAAATTAATCCATTCGACCAGCAGGTTAACAATCATCCTGTGGCTCAAAGAAAAAGTATTTCACGATCAGGATCAATTGATGAGTATTCATTTGTTGCTGGATTAAATTTTAACCATAAATTCTATCTGGGGGCCTCACTCGGAATAACCGACCTCTATTACAAGCAAAACAGCACTTATGAAGAATGGGATGAGAATGGTAGTATTCCAAACTTTGAAAGCATGCGTTTTACAGAATCTTTAAGGACAACAGGAACCGGTTATGATTTTAATTTTGGTATTATTTACAAACCTATCAACGAAGTGAGGTTGGGTGCGTCTATTCAAACACCAACCTTTTACCAATTGCATGACTTTTTCCACACTTCAATGTATTCGACAAATAATTTTGAAGATACAGGAATCACCAATGACCAAGGTGATTCGCCTTACAATAATTACGATTACAACCTTGAAACACCGTTTAGGGCTACTTTCAGTGGAGCTTTTGTTATTGCTAAAAAAGGAATTATTAGTATTGATTACGAATATGTTGATTACAGCCACAACAAACTAAGAAAAGGCGGCGATGGCTATAATTTCACTTCTGAAAATCAGGACATAACTGAATCATTAAAATCAGCCGGCAATATTCGTGTTGGAGGAGAATTAAAAGCAACCAACGCTTTGAGTTTAAGAGCCGGTTACGAATATTATCCATCAGCTTATAAATCAAAATCGTTTGGAAACGACCAATTTAAATCGGATGACCGATTAATGACTTACTCGGCAGGTTTGGGTTATCGTTTTGGCAGTTTTACTTTTGATATTGCTTACCGTTTGACCGACAACCTGATTAATGAATTGCCTTACGCTTCACCTTACTCTAGTATTTATCCGCAACCAAGCCCTGTGGAATATAGCGCAATGAACAATGATGTAATATTTACATTAGGATTTAAATTCTAATAGAAAAATAATAAATAGTGAAAAAGGCATAAATCTTCTGGTTTATGCCTTTTTCATGCCTGAATAATTGAAATCTAATACTTTATCTTTATCTATGACAGACTGAAACTGAGACTAACTACTATCTCGTTTAAGACTTTAACTTTTCCACTAATGCGTCTTTGTAACTTAAACTTACCGGCAATTTGTATTCACCCAATTTTACCTGATTCCCCTCTAAATAAACCACTTTATCCAATGCAATTACATAGGATTTATGAATACGCTCGAATTGATTGGCAGGCAATTGTTCCAAAAATTCTTTCATGGTTCCATGCACCATCAATGACAGCCCTTCAGTAATAAAACGAACATAGTCGCCCTGCGCTTCCAGGTATATTATTTCATCGAAATTTATACGGTAGTTCTTTTTGTTGGATCGAACCATTAAGTGTTGCACGCTTTTGTCTTCTTTTGTTGAGAACCGTTCAACTGCACGATTTACAGCCGTTCTGAATCGCCCAAAAGCCACCGGTTTTAACAAATAATCAAGTGCTTCTATTTCGAAACCATCAATGGCATACTCAGGATAAGCTGTTACTAAAATTACCAACGGCGGTTCTTTCAGGCTTTTAATAAAACCAATTCCACTAAGTCGGGGCATATTTATATCAAGAAACAATAAATCAACCGACTCCCTTTTTAACAATTCGCCTGCCTCTAAAGCGTCATTGCAAATAGCTACCAGACGGAGTTCCGGACATGCCTTTACAAAATCCTCAAGTACATCCTGCGAAAGCGGTTCATCGTCGATTATTATACAATTTAGTTTCATAATAGAAGAAGGAAGACAACAGCACAAAGTTGTTGATTCCTATATATGATTGACAGTTTTTACTAATTATTGACTTTCATTTTAATAAATTTCTACCGAACAAATATGAGCCAGAGTGCCTTCATCGAATATCCTGTTTTTTGTTTGTTTCGTTGAAACCACCAGATTGTAAGGTGCATGAGTCTTTTTATATAGATATCAAGTTCTTCTTTTGCCAAATCAATCATCTTTTCCAAATAGTCAATCTTTATTTGCTTCTGACCAACTATTGGTTCCAGTTCTTTTATCTTATTCTCCAGTTCTTTTAACTTTCTTGAAGCGTGCTATCTTTCATTTCTACAACTTTAACTGATTACTTGTTGTGAACAGAATATTTTTAAATCCATCGATAGATAAGAGCTTCCTGGATTCTATACCACTCTGAACTATTTTAACGGCGAATCGGGTTCGTTTTTAAAAACCATGTAAAGTAGCTGATCAACCAACCAAGCCCAAAGTTTGGCTACCAAAACAATAAATTTTCCATCCCAAAACGAAATAATCATTTTTCGACGTCGGTGTTTAATGGCTCGAAACATAATACTGGCACATCTTTCTGCCGACATCATTTTACTTTCGTTACGCGGAGTTTCACCTTGTTGACTTCCGTCCTGCACCAAAGCAGTCTTCCGAATTTCGGAAGCGGTAAAACCGGGTGCTGCAACTAAAACATGTAAGCCTGCACGTAAATATTCAATCCGAACCGTATCTAAAAAACCCCGTACGGCAAACTTCGATCCCGAATAACCGGTTCGTCCCGGCAAACCAATGTAACCTCCGGTTGAAATTACTCCAACAATTGAGCCTTTTTGTTTTAATATGTGTGGAAGTGCGTATTTGGTACAATAAACAGTTCCCCAATAGTTAACATCCATTAATCGTCGAAGCACATCGGTTTCAACATCTATAAATGCAGCGCGCATTGAAATGCCGGCATTGTTAATTAGTATATCAATTCGACCAAACTTATGGATTGCTTTTTCAATTAAACGCTCACAATCTTCTTCAAGCGAAACATCGGTTTGTACAGCCAGCACCTCAACATTGTTAAGTTGTTGTTTTAATTCCTGCAAACGCTCTAACCGGCGGGCCGCTATAACCAAATTAAAGTTTTCGGCTGCATATTTTTCGGCTAATGCTTTTCCTATTCCTGAAGAAGCCCCGGTTATAACAACTACTTTTTTTTGCATACAATTAAATTGAAACTGCTATTCTGTGTCTGTAAAAAATTTCAGATGTGAAAAATACACATTTTTCCTTTCAGAATCCTGTTCCAAAAGGAAATTCTATAACATAATTTAACAGTGTACTTATTTAAACAATTTTTTCAAACCTTCTCCCAATTTATCGAGCGATTTTTTAAGGTCATCTTTGGTGGCATCAGTAACTGCTTTTTGTGTAGCACTTAAATCCATACTCACGTTAGGTTCGCCAACCGGACCTTTAATTAACACACCTGCAGGCAGCATTGTTATTTTTTGGTTTCCGGGAATTACTGCCAGAATTTTTTGAATATCGGGGCCAAAAAGTTCTCTTTCTATATTAAAATCAAAACGCATGTCTAAAAGACTTTCAGCATTTAAACTACCGGCAATTTTTGTTTCCTGTCCAATTACTTTGGTTGTAAAAGGTTTTAAAAGTAGGTTTCCGTCAGTTACGGTAAAATTGGCTTTAAAATCATCAACCGTCACATTTTTCAGTTTTTCTTTTTTCAGGATCCCCCCAAGCTGGTTAAAAATGGGCGAATCTTTCATTTCCAGATTTTCCGTAGCCAGACTTCCATGTCCATTAGCAGTTGCCGGAATTAGCTTCAATTGTGGACTTAAGCGGCCTTTCATCCCAATGGTTGAACTTAGTTTTCCGGTGCTGTTCGATGCTGCTGGCATTATACTTCGCACTCCTGATAAAGTTTTGTACATCATTGGAATATTAAAACCTGCCATGTTGAATCCAAAATCAACAAGTGGCTGATTTTGAGTGGTATTTTTATACGAACCATTCAGGGTCAGTTCTCCATCTAACATCTTCATATTTAACTTATCCAACAATAGTTTTTCATCAACTGCCTGAACAGTTCCGCTTATATCGCTAATTGGCAAACGATCAAAAACGGCATATTTGATATTCGATCTGAATGTAATATCAATGTTTTTGGGAACATCAAAAGCCAGCACCTCTTTTTCGCTCTCTTCGCTTGTTCCAACCTTTGCTTTGCTCGATGAACTTTTTGCTGTTTGTGTCTCCGGTTTTACCTGAAGGCGAAGCATTTCATTCAAATTCACCCTTTGCGAATTCAACTGTAAATTACCTTTCAAAACACCCTCTTTTAGAAAGTAATTTAAATAATTCGAAACCTTTCCGCTCAAACGAAAATCACTTTGCCCAACAAGAATATTCAATCCTCTGAGGGTTATACTTTGAGGCGAAAAATCAAGTTGCCCGCTTGGAATAACAATTTTCTGCGAATACTCCGGTGAGTCGTAAACCAAATTATTGAGGAGTACCACACCATCCGATTGAATTTTTTGGTAAGCTTCTGCTTCAACATCCGAATACTTTCCTTTGGCAAATAAATTGGCATCAACTATTCCCGATACATTTACACTGTCGATGGGCAACGCACTTTTTAAATGGCTTAAATTTAGCTTTCCTACAAAAGCCCCGTCAAAATAAGGGTCGGAAACTGGGTGAAGTATTTGAAGCGTTAAATCCACAGGATTATTTCTGATTTCGGCATGCGCCTCATTAATTTTTATTTCAGTTAAATCCATATCGCCCTGTGGCTTTGACACCAATACATCAGCAGTAATATTTTTAATCTTTTCGGGTAAATCGGCATACTGAAAATTGCCGTTGTCCACCTGTATTTTTATATTGAATGCTGGATAACTATCGCCAAAATAAAACCCCTTAATCTTTCCCGAAATATTTGCAGAACCGGTGGTGGTGATATCTTTTAAATAGTCTTCATAAACTGGAGGAACCAATGCCAAAAAGTTTTCGAAATCCGAATCCTTTGTTTTCAGTTGAAGATCCAGAAGTGTTGTATCCGAAGGCATTTCAATACTTCCCGAAAGTTCGAGAGGAAGGCGGTTCACTAAAAATTCATTTTCAGCAATGGTATATTTCATCCGGTCGAAATCGACATTAAGCAGTGTGCGAACACCAAGCGTAGTTTTCGAAATGTAAGTAACACCGTCGTAGCTAAATGAAAAATCATCAACATTCCCTTCCGTTGTAAGTTGGGTTGAATTCCCATACATATTTCCCGACACATCAAAGTTTACACCCAAAAGTGCCAATTGCATTTTCGTTTCCAGATCAGTATAAACAACAGTTGCATTCTGTATTTCAATCTTCTCGAGCTGCAACTTAAACTCTTCCGAACTCTCATTTGGAACTGTAACACTTTTCGAAGAAACTGCCCCAGCGGGCGTGATGTCCCAGTTCGTACTCCCCGATTCGGCAACAATCAACTTAAGCAGCGGCTGTATTAGAATAATTTCATCGATGCTCATTTCCGACTTATTAAAAAGCGATGACAAGTTCATTTTTGTACTTACCAGAGCAACATTTAATAACGTATCATTCTGAAATTCACCTTTCCCTTTTATGGTCATTTCCTTAAACTCAACGGTTACCTGCGGAAAATTTTTGAACAACGACAGTTTTACATCAGCAAACTCAACCTCAGCATTTAACTGTTTGTTTAAGGTATTTTTTGCTACATCGAACAAACTTTGTTTGAAAAATAGTGGAATGGAGAATAAACCTCCAACCAATACTAGCACAATTATCAGGATTATTAGTATTGTCTTCTTCATTATTTTCTGTTTTCTGGGATCAAATGTACTGTTTTGAAACGTTTAAGATGAGTAGAAATTGTTAAAAAGTATGAAGCTCGAAAACCGAAGCTGGAAGGTTACTCCCTGTTTCGGAAATGCTTCGACACATCGGAGACTACGGTCTCAACGAGGATGTCTCAAAAGTCTTATTACAAAATATTCAACTTGCAATTAGTAATCTCTTGCTTGATTTCCCCTCCCAACCTCACCTAAAGCGGGAGGCTTAAAGTCCCCTACAGGGGATTTAGGGGTAAAAACCAAGCGCTTACTTTCAAATTGTAAGTTTAATTTCTTTTCAAATTTGTTTTGAGATAGCCTCGTTGAGGACAATGGCATCCGCCAACTGGTCAGAGCATTTCCGAAACAGCGGGTACTTTCTTTCTACATTTCCTCCAACACCATCCTACGCACAATTTGCAGAGACGTCTGACTTGCCCGAATAATATTACGTTCGCGGTGATCGCCAATAAATGTATATTTTTTTACCCGGGTTTTGTTTGGTCCCGACACTGCAATCCACACGGTTCCAACAGGTTTTTCTTTGGTGCCACCTGTTGGCCCGGCAATACCGGTAGTAGCAATGGCATAATCGGCATTCATCACCCGTTTTACACCTTTTACCATTTCGGTGGCCACCTGCTCACTAACAGCACCAAA
>JBFFMM010000081.1:0-11924 GCA_041554075.1 Draconibacterium sp.
AAAGAATTTTATGTTTTTCAATCGTGGTGTTAGTGGAAACCGGGTTAAAGATTTGGAAGCCCGCTGGCAAACTGATGCACTCGATTTAAAACCCGATGTAATCAGCATTTTAGTTGGAATAAACGATGTTGAAGCAACAATTTACAATCGAAATCCGGAACCCATTGAAAAATTTGAAGAGCACTACAGAAACATTCTGGACAAAACAAAAAAAACACTTCCGAATACCAAAATAATTCTTTGTGAACCTTTTTGTTTACCGGTTGGAAGAGTTGCCGACAAACTGGAAATCTATCAATCGGAACTAAAAAAACAACAAACTATAATTAGCAAACTGGCAAAAGATTACAAGGCCATTTACATTGAATTACAAAAACCATTTACAAAAGCTTGCGAAAAAGCACCAGCCGATTATTGGATTTGGGATGGTATTCATCCTATGCCGGCAGGACACGAACTAATTGCGCGCGAGTGGATCAATCATGTTAAAAACATGTTCGTCTAATTTTCAAATGAATAAATTATAAAATACAAATAAATGAAACCAACATCCTATTTAAAAACCAGCCTCTTTTCGTTACTAGCACTTCTACTTATTAGCGCCTGTAGCCCTGAACCTCAGCAAGTGAATTGGCCCGAAAAAACAAACGAAACCAAACCCTGGACACGTTGGTGGTGGCACGGTAGCGCAGTAAATGCCAGCGACCTGACTGGAAACATGCAGGAGTTGGAAGCTGCCGGTTTTGGAGGTGTAGAAATTACGCCCATTTACGATGTAAAAGGATACGAAGATCAATCGCTAAGTTTCCAATCACCCGAGTGGATGAAAATGTTTGAGCACACCTTAAAAGAAGGGAAACGCCTTAATTTGGGAATCGATTTGGCAAATGCCTCGGGATGGCCTTTTGGAGGTCCATGGATTGATGCCGAACATGCCTGTAAAAATGTTGAATACAAACAGTACATGGTAAAAGGCGGACAAAAACTAAATGAAAAAATTCAGTTTATACAGAAAGCTTCTGTTCGTGCGGTGGGGCATAGAGTAGATATTACAGAAGTTAAATTCCCAATTAGCAGTAATAGCAATTTACAAGAACTCGCTCTTGATCAGGTAAAATTTGAAAAACCACTGCCATTACAAACATTAATGGCTTACAGTAACAATGGCGAAGTCCTGGAATTAACCGATAAAGTAGCGCCCGATGGAACATTGGATTGGGAAGCGCCAGAAGGTGACTGGAATTTATATGCTGTTTTTCAGGGATGGCACGGTAAAATGGTTGAACGTGCCGGAACGGGTGGCGAAGGAAATGTTATCGACCACTTTTCGGAAGAAGCAGCAAAACTTTTTTTAGCTGATTTTGATAAAAATGCAAAAGATATTGATTTAACCGGATTACGTGCCTTTTTTAACGATTCTTACGAAGTAGACGATGCCCGAGGAGATTCAAACTGGACTCCCCTGTTTTTCGAAGAATTTAAAACAAGAAGAGGCTACGATTTAAAACAATATTTGCCTGCTTTATTTGGAAACGATACCGAAGAATACAATAAGCGGGTTTTATGCGACTACCGCGAAACCATTTCTGACTTGCTGCTCGATCGGTTCACAAAAGTGTGGGCCAGCTGGGCCGAATCGCATCAAACAATCATCCGAAATCAGGCACACGGTTCACCAGCCAATATTTTAGATTTGTATGAAGCCAGCCACATTCCCGAAACCGAAGGAACCAACCCAATGCGCTTAAAAATGGCTACCTCGGCGGGGCACGTTTCGGGGAAACCGCTAATTGCCTGCGAAGCTGCCACCTGGCTCGACGAACACTTTTTAGCCAATCTTTCAGCAGTAAAACAAAACCTCGACAATTACCTGGCAAACGGCGTAAACCACATTGTATATCACGGAACTCCTTATTCGCCCAAAGCAGAAGATTACCCGGGCTGGATGTTTTATGCCGCTGTACATTTTGCACCAACAAACCCGTGGTGGGACGACTTGAAAGAAATAAACCGCTACGTTACCAACTGCCAGTCGTTTATGCAAAAATCAACACCCAACAACGATATTTTACTTTATTTCCCCATCTACGATGCATGGACAGAAAGAGACCGAAAAATATTGCCACACTTTGGAGCCCATACCGAGGAACTGACAAAGGAACTTAGTAATAAACTAATCAATCAAGGATTTACCTTCGATTACATTTCTGACAAACAAATCAGCAAACTTACTACTGAAAACAACTTAATTAAATCTGGCAAAGTTGCCTACAAATCGATATTAGTTCCTTCAACCAACTTTATTCCTTTGGAAACCATGCAAAAACTAATTGCCCTGGCAGAAGCAGGTGCAACCATTATTTTTGAAAATAAACTACCCGGTGATGTTTCGGGATTGAGCAAACTGAAAGAGCGCCAGACTGAATTTAAAGGTCTGATTCAAAACTTAAACTTACAAGAAACATCCGGAAGTTCTAAAGCTAAAATTGGAACAGGGAAAGTGCTTACCGGAGCGAATGTTTCTGCCACTTTAAATTCAGAAAATATTTTTGAAGAAAAAATGGCCGATGCAGGTCTTTGGTTTAACCGGGTAATCCGCCCCGAAGGTATTTGTTATTTTATATGTAACTGGTCGGAAAAAGAAGTGGATCAGTGGATTACTATTCAATCGTCAGGCAAAGAAGCAGCTTTGTTTAATCCAATGAATGAAACCATTGGCAAAGCAATTATCAAAAATAAAACCGATGAACAAACAGAAGTTTATCTTCAGTTAAAACCCGGAGAAACTCGTATTCTTCAATGGTATTCAACTTCAATTGAAGCCGAGGATTATCCGCTTTGGGAAAATACAAATGACAAAGTAGTATTAAACAACGAATGGAATATCTCTTTTGTAAAAGGCGTTCCTTCCCTCCCCGATTCTTACAATACAACTCTGTTAAAATCGTGGACCGAGCAATCTGATGAGTTACAAAATTTCTCGGGTATTGCCAGCTACAAAACTACATTTGAAAAACCATCAGGGAATGAAATGGCTTATGTACTCGATTTAGGGCAAGTGCACGAATCGGCTGTTGTTATCTTGAACGGTAAAAAACTGGAAACGCTTGTTGGACCGGTTTATCAGTTAACCATTCCTCAAAATTTGTTTAAAGAAACAAATGAGTTGGAAATTCAGGTTACCAACCTGATGGCAAACAGCATGATTGATTTGGAAAAACGTGGAGTGAATTACAAAAAATTCTACAACATCAATTTTGCTGCAAATAAAAGGGAAAACGTAGGACCCGATGGAACATTTACAGCTTCTAACTGGAAACCACTTGAATCAGGATTAATTGGTCCGGTAAGTTTAACAGGTTTAAATGTTTTGAATTTAAAATAACGAGGCTTATCAATTAAACAAAAAGGCAAGAAAAAAGCTATCTCATAAAAGAACCTTTGTATAAACTTAGGTGAATTAACTTTTGTACTACGTCTTTATTGATATGTCCTGCTTCTAATTAAAAATTAAATGAAACGAATACTACCACTTTTATTGATAGCCAACCTGTTTTTGCTCGCATGCAACACTGAAAAGAAAAGCGAATTGGTTCAACGATTGGAAAACATTTTTCACGACAGCTCTTTTGCTAAAACTCCCGGTACGATTTTTAATGTAGCCGATTTTGGTGCAGTTGCTGATGGAAAAACAATAGCAACAGTAGCCATACAGAAAACCATTGATGCTGCCGCTAAAGCCGGAGGTGGAAAAGTTATTTTTCCAGTTGGTACTTATCTGTCGGGAGCACTTTTTGTAAAGTCGAATGTGAATTTACACCTTGATGAAGGCGTGGTTATCCAAGCCATCCAAGACAATAATCATTACCCCAGATTAGACACACGTATTGCCGGAATTGAAATGAAATGGCCGGCTGCATTGATAAATGTATACGACGAAAAAAACGTACGCATTACAGGTAAAGGAGTAATCGACGGAAACGGAAAATATTGGTGGGATAAATTCTGGGGCGACCCAAAATACAGCGGTGGCATGTATGGCGAGTACCAAGAAAAAGGCATTCGTTGGGCAGTTGATTACGACTGTGAACGTGTGCGCCCGGTTGTTGTTTGGGAATCGGAAGATATACTCCTAAAAGACTTTACGGTTAAACGCGCCGGTTTCTGGACTGTTTCGCTTACCTACAGCACCCGAGTTCATGTGGATGGACTTGTGGTTCGGAATAACATTGGTGGTCATGGTCCAAGTTCCGATGGAATTGACACCGATTCGTCAAAGGATATTTTGGTTGAAAATTGCGATATCGACTGCAACGACGATAACCTGTGTATTAAAGCCGGAAAAGATGCGGATGGACTACGCGTAAATCGTCCGGCAGAAAACATCGTTTACCGCAATTGTATCACGCGCTCGGGGCATGGTTTAATTACGCTGGGTAGTGAAACCTCTGGCGGAATGAAAAACATTGAAGTATATGGTCTGGAAGCCATTGGTACAAATACAGGTGTCCGGTTTAAATCAGCTAAAGTACGGGGTGGCCTCATCGAGAACATTTGGTTTCACGACATAAAAATGACGGATGTTGCAAATCCCTTTCATTTTGAATTGAACTGGTACCCGGAATACAGCTACTGTAACATTCCTGAAAGTATTCCTGAAGAAGAAATTCGTGATCGCTGGCGTGTTTTAAGTCAAAGAGTTACCCCCGAAGAAAAAGGAATTCCCGAATTCAGAAATATAAAACTGAGTGATATAAAGGTTGAAAAAGCACAACGCGCCTTTTATGCCAATGCTTATCCTGAAAAACACATTCATAATATTAGTTGGGAGAACGTTATGATTGAAGCCGAAGAAAGCGGTAAGTTGAGTTATGCCAGTGACTGGTCAATGACCAATGTGTTGCTAAAATCGGTAAGTGGCAAGCCCATCGAGTTATTTGAAAGTAATAACATTGAGCAGCCTGAATTAATTAAAATTGAAGCAGCCCCAAAAGCTGTAAATACACGAATTAGTTTAGATGAGCAGTTTAAGGAAATCATCAAAAATGCTGAAGCTACTATCATTTTGGTTAATCCCAGCGAGGGAAAAGCAATGCTTGATGGTGATACTACCGCATATTCAGAAAAGCTGAGTGTCTATATTTTAAAAGAAGAAGATGCTTCACTAACCGTAATTGAACCAATGGGTGATGGTGGTAATTATTTACCTCTTGAAATTTCAGCAAAAGAAGATGGCGGATTAATTGAAGTTAAAGCTCAAAAAGAACACGAATATAGTTTTGTTGTTAACAGAAAAACCAAGCCCCAAAGTGTCACTAACGTTGACAATTGGAGTTATAACACTAATTTACATCAAGTACTTATTGATAAAAAAGGCATCTCCTTTTCCTTACAAATAAAATAAATACGAATTAAAACCAAATAACCATGATAGTTTTAAAGCAATTAATAGCAGTAGGTTTTTGCCTTTTTCTTGCATTGGGCACCTGGGCATCTCCTGAAAAGAAGGAAGTAAAATACCTCAGCGGGACTGACAATGAAAATACCGTAACCTGGGATTTCTTTTGTACCTCGGGGCGAAAAAGCGGAGTTTGGACTACCATTGAAGTTCCATCGCACTGGGAACAACAGGGTTTTGGCGAATACGACTACGGACGCGACTACCGAACCTACGGTAAAAAATTCAAATTTGCCGATGAAACAGGTATTTACAAACGTCGTTTCTCTCTTCCTGAAAACTGGAATGGGAAAAAAATATATATTGTATTTGAAGGTTCCATGACCGACACTGAAGTGAAAGTTAACGGCAAATTAGCCGGGGCAATTCATCAAGGTTCTTTTTATCGGTTTCGTTATGATATTACCGACAAACTTATCGCGGGACAAGAAAATGAACTGGAAGTAACGGTGCACAAACGCTCAGCAAATAATTCGGTTAACCGCGCCGAACGTTATGCCGATTACTGGATTTTCGGAGGTATTTTTCGCCCGGTTTATTTGGAAGCTGTGCCGCAAACTTTTATCGACAGAGTTGCCATAAATGCAAAGGCAGACGGTTCGTTTACAATGGATGTATTTCCGGTAAATACCAAAACCAACCAATCCATTGTTGCTGAAATTTTAGATACAAATGGTTTGGTAGTAAAAACCTGCGAATCAAAAGTGAATACCGGCGATTCGTTGGTTACTCTATCGTGCCGGCTGGACCATCCCAAAACCTGGACAGCCGAAACTCCAAATCTGTATTCGGTAAAAGTCAGTTTAAAAGAGAATTCCAATACGACTTACGAATTAACCGAAAAATTTGGTTTCCGCACGATCGAAATCAGAGAAGGCGACGGTATTTATGTAAACGGCACCAAAATAAAAATGAAAGGCGTAAACCGCCACGTTTTCTGGCCCGAAACCGGTCGTTGTGTAAATGCTACAATCGACTTAAACGATGCGCTTCTGATCAAAGAAATGAATATGAATGCGGTTCGTTGTTCGCACTACCCTCCCGGTAAAACTTTTCTGGACTATTGCGACTCGCTGGGTTTGTATGTTTTAGATGAACTGGCCGGATGGCAAAATTCGTACGATACAGAATCAGGCAGCAAACTGGTAAAAGAGCTGGTCATACATGATGTAAATCACCCTTCCATTATTTTCTGGAGCAACGGAAACGAAGGTGGCACCAACAAAGAACTGGATGATGATTATCTGATTTATGATCCCTCAAAGCGCCCTGTAATTCATGCCCACCATAAACCGGGTAACGATTATAACGGAATAGATTGTAACCATTATGAAAATTATTTCAGCTCGAAAAAGATTTTGGATGCCGGTTTAATTTATATGCCAACCGAATTTTTACATGCACAGGATGACGGTGGCGGCGCTGCTGCACTTGGCGATTTTTGGGAACTGTTCTGGAATTCGGAGCGTTCGGCAGGTGGTTTTAGCTGGGTACTGGCCGACGAGGGTTTGGTACGTACCGATTTGGGCGGAGTAATTGATGCCAACCGCGTTAACGCTCCCGACGGAATTGTTGGGCCCCATCGCGAAAAAGAAGGCAGCTTTTATGCCATGCGTGAAATTTATTCTCCTGTAAAAATCTTCATGGAGAAATTGCCAACGAATTTTAATGGAGTTATTCCGCTGGAAAACCGTTATCATTTTACCAACTTAAAAAACGTTCGCTTCGAATGGAAACTGGTTAATTTTAGTACACCTTTTCAGCGAGGCACTGGTCATCAAATAAAAAAATCAGGGACTGCTACAAGCCCCGATGTTGCACCGGAACAAAAAGGGGAATTAAAAATTAATTTGCCTGCAGGATACAGTCAATACGATGCACTTTATTTGCAGGCCTTTGATCCATTTGATAAAGAGATTTATTGCTGGAGCTGGAAAACGGTTGGCAACACCAATCAGGTAATGAAACTGGTAGAAAAAACATTAACCGATAGCGAAAAGGAACGATTAAAAGCCTTAAAAGCACAGGGTGTGGAAGAGGATAATATTTTACCCATTGCACAACAGGCCGGCGACAATAAAATTAGCTCAAAAGTAGAAGTAACTGAAAACGATAGCTTGCTTACACTCAAAGCTTCTGGCATTTCTGTAACTTTCAATATGATTAACGGAACCATTCAATCCTTAAAAAACGATTTTAGTTTACCTCTCCCCTTTTCCAACGGGCCGATACTCGTTTCCGGTGACGCTGAGTTATTGAATGTGTCTCATCATGAAATCGAAAATGCGCACCTGGTAAATATGAAATATTCCGGCGACTTGAAAGAAGTAAACTGGACGATGTACAACAGCGGATGGCTACAAATGGATTACGAATACCAGGTGGAAGGTGATCAGTATTTTACAGGCATCAGTTTCGACTTTCCTGAATCGGACGTGATTGGCGCTAAATGGCTGGGTGAAGGTCCATCTCATGTTTGGAAAAACCGTTTGCAAGGGGGCCGATTAGATGTATTTGAAAGATTGTACAACAATATTTTACCCGGTGATAACTCCTGGGAATACCCACAATTTAAAGGCTATTTTGCTGATGTTTCGTGGATGGAGTTTAACACTGTGGATGGTAAATTTACGGTTGTGGCCAACGAAGAAGACTTATTTGTCCGTCTGTTTGATTTCTACGGAATTTCCGGGCCTAAAAATTATCCGGCTCTGCCTGTTGGAAACATTTCTTTTTTAGATGGTATTCCTCCTGTTGGCACAAAACTCGCCATGGGAATTAGCAACGACACCTGGAATTTGGGACCTGCAGGAAATTTGAATAAAATGAAAAAACCTGTAAAACGAACACTCTATTTCTACTTTGGTTTGCTGCAATAATACTTAAAGGATGCAACGACGCAGTTTCATATATAAATCGATAATTACCGGAAGTGCACTTATGGTTTCCAGCTGGAACGCATGGGCTTCCTTGCAGAAAAAACAATACAATAAAAAAGATGTTTCCGACTTCTCGAAAAGGCTAAAACCCTTGGGAAGAATACTTGAATTGGAGGGATATTATGTGTGGGGGTGCAGTCCCATTGTTGCACCCGACGGCAAAATCCATGTTTTTTTCTCGCGCTGGAATTCTGCAAAAGGAATGGGAGGCTGGATAAATTCATCGGAAATAGCACATGCCACTGCCGAAAAACCAGAAGGTCCTTATTCCAATATCGAAACCATTCTGGCACCACGCGGCGAAGGTTATTTCGATGGTACAACTTGCCACAATCCACATATTCAGCATTTCAACGGAAAATATTATTTGTATTACATTGGTAATTCCAATCGTAAAACCAATACAAAACGAATAGCTGTTGCTACGTCCAATTCATTACAAGGGCCATGGAAACGCCCTGAGAAACCACTACTTGAGGTTGGAGAAAAAGGCACATGGGATGACCATTGCACATCTAATCCTTCAGTTATAAAACACCCCAACGGGCAATATTGGTTGTATTACAAAGCCTGGAATGATGAAGAATACGAGCATCCGGTAAATCCCAAAATCAGGGGAAACCGGAAATACGGTCTGGCCATTGCCGAAAAACCGGAAGGTCCGTATATTCGCTATTCGAAAGAACCGATAATTGATTATTCATCATTTGGTAATAACCGCCAGTTGGAAGATGGGAATGTGTTTATGGACAATGGCAAGTTTTATATGCTGGCCCGCGACATGGGTCGTTTCGATCACGAAGTTGGAATTATTCTGGAATCGGAAAATGGCATTTACTGGTCGGAACCTAAAATCAGCTGTTTTGGAGTTTCACATTACATTGAACAACCACCTAAACCCAAACATTTGAGTAAATACGGACGATTTGAGCGTCCACAAGTGCTGATGCAAAATGGTAAACCAACCCATTTATTTGTCACATCGCAGGGAGGAAAATTTGAAACATCGTCACCTTTTGTATTTTATATTGAACAAAAATTGTAGAATTATGATACGCATATTGAGTTTAATTATTTTCGTGAGTTTGTTAGTTAGTTGTAAACCAACAGAAAAGGAAGCACCGACCCGAAAACCAACTATTTTTATTATCGGCGATTCTACCGTTAAAAATGGCCGTGGAGATGGCTCCGGTGGTTTATGGGGTTGGGGCGATCCTCTTGTGCAGTATTTTGATACCAGCAGGGTAAACCTTGAAAACCATGCCTTGGGAGGTACAAGTAGCAGAACTTTTAGAAGTAAAGGTTTGTGGGATACGGTTTTAAGAAGATTACAACCCGGCGATTATTTGTTAATGCAGTTTGGACACAATGATAATGGCCCGATTAACGACGACTTCAGAGCGCGTGGAACCATTAAAGGTATTAGTGATGCCTCGGAAGAAATTGACAATTTGCTCACAGGTATTCACGAAGAAGTTCATACCTATGGCTGGTATTTAAGGCAATACATTGCCGAAGCAAAAAGCAAAGGAGTAACGCCGGTTGTACTATCGCCAATTCCACGAAACGATTGGGCAAATGGAAAAGTTCCCCGCAATGATAGTACCTATGGATTATGGGCAAAAGAAGTTGCCAATTTTGAAGAAGTTCAGTTTATCAACCTGAATGAAAAAATGGCTTCTGCAATGGAAAAAATGGGTGAAGATTCAGTAACCGGAAATTATTTTTTCAAACGCGATCACACACACACATCAGCTAAAGGTGCAATACTTTCTGCATCGTTTATCGTTGAAGGCCTGCGTGAAGCAGACGAATGTAATCTGAAAGAATTTCTACTCGATAATCCAAAAATAAAATTCCCAAAAAAGAAGAAAGTATACATTATTGGTGACTCTACCGTAGCCGACGGCAAAGACGAAATTATTGGTTGGGGGCGCGAATTATCTGCCTATTTTGACACAGCACGAATTGAGATAATAAATAAAGCCCGTGGTGGCAGAAGCAGCCGGACTTATCAATACGAAGGACTTTGGGACGAGGTTTTAAACCAACTTACCGATGAAGATTTTTTATTGATACAGTTTGGACATAACGATGGAGGAAATATAGACAAAGCTAAATTCCGGGGTTCGCTAAAAGGAACAGGGGATGAAATACAGGAAATTACCCGTCCCGATAGCACAACTGAAGTGGTACATACATACGGCTGGTACATGAAAAAATACATTTCAGATGCCAAACAAAAAGGGGTGCAACCTTTTGTGCTTTCTCAAATACCGCGTAACGAATGGCGCAACGGAAGAGTTGAACGTGTGGCTGATAGTTACGGTGGCTGGGCCAAAGAAGCGGCAGAAATGGAAGGTGCCATATTCCTTGATCTTAACGAAACTGTTGCCAGAAAATATGAAGATTTGGGAGAAAAACAAGTAAAGGCATTTTTCCCGGGCGATCATACACATACAAATGAAAAAGGTGCACAATTAAATGCACTTACTGTTGCTGAACTAATCACAAATTGCACAACCAGCAACCTACGTTATTACACCCAACTTCCTGAATATCTGCAACAAAACAAACAAGATTTATGATTATGTATTACTATAAAACAAAATTCTACACTTCAATTTTGATCTTTGTATTGGCGTTTACAAGCTCCATTTCAGCACAAAAAGTAACCGATTCAAACTCACCACTTCATTTGTTGCAACCTGCTTACGATGTACCTTATGGAAAACCCGAGGTAGCAGAAATTACTGCAGTTTTAGACAGAGTTTATAACTATCTGGACAACACCACTCCAATGAAACTGGTTGATAAAGTTTCCGGTGAAGAAGTAACAGATTATTCGAAAGTGGATAAAAACACCATTTTCGAGGCGGGTGATTTTCGTTTAATCAGTTACGAATGGGGTGTAACTTATGCAGGCATGTCGCTGGCAACAACAGCGACAGGCGATAAAAAATATGCCGCCTACACAAATAAACGTATCCAGTTTATTGCCGACATTCTTCCGCACTTTAAAAAGTTAAACGCTACTTATCCTGAATTAAAAACTCCGGTCAATTCTGTTTTGCACCCTCATGCTCTCGACGATGCCGGCGCCATGTGTGCTGCCATCATAAAAGCACAGCAAACCGATGATAAACTCGATTTTGATCCGATTATTCAGAATTACATCGATTACATTCGCAACGGACAATTTCGTTTTAGCGATGGAACTTTGGCCCGTAATCGTCCACAGCCCAACACTTTGTGGCTCGACGATTTATTCATGAGTGTTCCGGCATTGGCGCAAATGGGCGCTTATTCGGGTGAACAAAAATATTTTGATGATGCCGTAAGTCAGGTTAAACTCTTCTCGAAAAGAATGTTTAATGAACAAAAGGGATTATTTATGCACGGTTGGGTGCAGGGAATGGAGGAACATCCGCAGTTTCACTGGGCACGTGCCAACGGATGGGCCGTTATGACGATGGTGGAATTACTTGAAGTACTTCCAGAAAATCATCCCGGAAGAAATGAGGTTC
>JBFFMM010000082.1:0-11914 GCA_041554075.1 Draconibacterium sp.
AATCAATAAATTAGCAATCGGAATTACAATTTTATCGAATTTTGCCTGCATCGAATTTTTAAATTGTAACTTACGACTGCCTTTTGTATTGCGCACCACCTCGTCGTTGGGCAAGTTAATGGCAATGGTTTTACTTCCGGCATTACAATCACCGGCATAGTATATTGCATCGTAAACATTCATATCAGAGTCTATCCCCGGTGTTTCACTTTTGTATTGTTTTTCACAGGGCAAAGCAGTTTGTAAACCCGGAAGAAGAGCGGCGTATTTTTCCAGTTTTTCACTCCATACTTTGTCTTTAATTAAAATGAAAGATTCGTGAGCTGCTTTGTAGCCGTACAATTGATCTTCGTAGTTTTCAATGGGGCCAATAATAAATTCGATGGTGTTGTTTTTCATTTCCATCCAGGCTACGTCGCTTTCAAAATATTCATCGGTTAATAAGGCCTGTGCGCGTTTTTCAAGGTAATTTTTCAAACCCGCATCTTCTGCCAATTCAGCTGCTTTCAGCAAAAAATCAGCTGCTTTTCCTACTTGTTCTTTGAATGCGATGTGGTATGGAATTGATTTTAATTTTCCATCTTCGCCTCTTCTGATTAAGGTGTACAAACTAGTTTTTGTGTCATCGTCCCAAGCTTCAAATTCTTCCTTAGTCATATCCTTTGGATAGAAATTTGCACCCGCAGGTTTGTCTTCGTATTCAGCTAAAAACGGTTTGTTGGCATTTAAACGCTCCCATGGACCATAATTTAATTCGATAAATTTACGGGTATATTTATCCCAATCTTTTTGAAACAATTCATCTTTGTTCCCAAAAGCTTCCATCCAATATATTTCTTCCATTAAATTGGCAGCATTTAATAAAAGCGGAAGCATTTGTTTTTCTTTTTGTGTTAAAATACTTAAATCGGTGCTTAATTTAAACGGAACAAATTCATCTGCTTTTTTCTTTATCTCCTCGTTCACTTCCATTTTTTCTTCCTTTTGTTTATTTGTTGAGCAACCAAAAGTAAAGGCTGCAGCAATAAATAGAATTAATACTTTCTTCATTTGAGTTAGATTTTGATTTGAGTTCAAAACTACAAAAGTTCGTACTATTTTAAATGATTTTTAGTTTGAATCGATAGATTAAAAATTTTAAATAGTAGATATCTATTCCCAAATAAAACTGCGCCACCAAGCGTTTATATTCATTCACGTTCCGAAATTTTCGAATAGCCGTGAACAAAATTCGATAGAAAAAGTTAACAAAGCAGAGTTTAAACCTGAAAAAACATTAAACTTTGAGTATTTAGAACTAATCTCAATTAACTTTGCGGTCTATTTCATAAAAAATAATTATGAGTAATAACTTACTAAAAGGAAAACGGGGAATTATTTTTGGAGCATTAAATCCAGATTCAATTGCCTGGAAAGTTGCTGAGCGAGCATACGAAGAAGGTGCAATTTTAACATTGACAAATACACCTGTTGCACTGCGAATGGGTGAAACAAATGCTTTGGCAGAAAAACTAAACACCAAAGTTATTGGTGCCGACGCTACAAAAGTTGAAGATTTAAACCATCTTTTTACAGAGTCGATGGAGTATTTGGGTGGGAAAATTGATTTTGTTCTCCACTCAATTGGCATGTCGCCAAACGTTAGAAAAGAACGTCATTACAGTGATTTGGATTACAATTACCTGGATAAAACATTGGATGTTTCAGCTATTTCATTTCATAAAATTTTGCAAACGGCTCGTAAAATGGATGCCATAAACGAATGGGGTTCGGTAGTTGCCTTATCGTATGTTGCTGCACAGCGTACTTTTTTTGGGTACAATGATATGGCAGATGCAAAATCCTTACTTGAATCGATTGCCCGTAGTTTCGGATATATTTATGGTCGTGAGCGTCGGGTAAGGGTAAATACCATTTCTCAATCGCCAACAATGACTACAGCAGGAAGTGGTGTTAAAGGTTTTGATCGTCTTTTAGACTTTGCAGAAAGAATGTCGCCACTTGGAAATGCAACCGGCGATGAATGTGCTGATTATTGTATCACACTTTTTTCTGATTTAACTAAAAAAGTGACCATGCAGAACCTATTTAACGATGGTGGTTTTTCGAATATGGGAATGAGTTTACGTGCGCTTCAACAATACGAAAAAGGATTGTACACCGATGAAGCAACCGGAAAACGTAGTAAAGATCATAGCTACGATTAATACTTCAGAATAATATTTTCAAGGCCGTTTTTTCTACAAAACGGCCTTTTTTATTTTAAACGGCTTTTCTTTTTTCTGCAATATTTTTAGTGATGTTACTTTAATCGCTCTAATTAATTTCTATCTTTATTCTATTCTTTTGCTAAATAAGCAATTGCTTAATGGTTTAAAGAATTAGAACAAACAACTAGTAAATTAATAATTAACGAGTTAAAAACGACAGACCCTTTTTGTACACAATAATTTTAAACAAATTAGAACTAACCCATTCTGTAAAATCTGATTATAAATGGCGCTGAGCAGATTAATGTTTAATCAAGTTAAATTTGTTTTGCCTTATGTTTACAAATCACCTGTTGGAAATTTAAACACAAAAAATAAAAATTATGAGAGCATTTCTTTTCTCCTTGCTTGCACTGTTTTGTGCAACTCCCGGTTTTGGAGAGAAAAACAACATCCAGAAGTACAAACTGGCTAATGGATTAACTGTTATTTTGTATGAAAATCATTCGCAACCTACTGTTTTTGGATCAGTTGCTGTGCGCGCCGGAGCTAAAGATGACCCAACTGATGCAACCGGTTTGGCCCATTACATGGAACATGTAATGTTTAAGGGTACTCAAGACCTTGGCACATACGACTGGGAAGCGGAAAAACCACATTACGACAGAATTATTGAATTGTATGAAGAACTGCGTTCTACCGAAGATGAGACCAGAAAAGAAGAAATTAACAAAGAGATTAATGAAGAATCTTTGGCAGCAGGAAAGTACGCTATTCCTAATGAGTTTTCAAACCTCGTTCAGGCAATTGGTGGCACCGGTTTAAATGCAGGTACCGGATATGATTATACCTTCTACCATAACTCGTTCCCTCCTTTTCAAATTAAAAGCTGGTTAGATTTATATGCGCATCGATTTGTGAATCCAGTCTTTCGTGGATTTCAGTCGGAACTGGAAACGGTTTACGAAGAAAAAAATATGTATTCCGACAATCCTTTTCGTGCAGTGAGCAATGATTTTTTGAGCAAAATATTTGATGCTGAAAATCCTTACGGCCGATTAATTTTAGGTAAAACGGAACATCTTAAAAGTCCTTCCATAAAACGTATTAATGAATTTTACGATGCCTTTTATGTGCCTTCAAATATGGCATTAATTCTTGCCGGAGATATCAATCCTGAAGAAGTAAAACCGTTAATTGAAGCTACTTTTGGAAAATGGGAAAACAGAAAAGCAGAAGGAGTGCCAGTTGTTCCCGCGAATGTGAAAATTTCGAAGCCAATTAAAATAAAAGAAAAGTTAACGCCCTACCCTACATTAATTATGGGATTTCAGGGAGTTGATGTTTCAGACAAAGACAAATATGCTTTTGATTTTTGCGCCCGATTACTTTCAAATAACAATCAAACCGGACTTCTCGACAGGCTGGTTTTAGATGGCGATCTGATAAATGTAAGTGCCTATCACCAGCAATTTAAATACGCCGGATTGGTTACAATTCAGGCCATTCCAACTTTTGACTTAAGTCAAATGAAATTTATGTCGTTAAGTGTGGTTGAGAAACTGATAAACGAAGAAATAGAGAAATTGAAAAATGGTGAATTTGAGGACTGGCTGGTTGAGGCCTTTAAAAAGGAACTGATTAAACAGCATGAAATGAGCTTAGAAACTCCTGCCAGTGTTGGTGTTCAGCTAATGAGCAATTTTGCCTATGAATTACCACTTGATGAGTTTCTGAATTATAAAGATAAAATACAGTCAATTACAAAAGACGATATTATTCGTATTGCAAAAACTTACCTTACAAAAAATCGCATTACTTATCTTTCCGATATTGGTAAACCAAAGAAAGATGCCCTTAAAAAGCCTGACTATAAGCCAATTGATCCAGAACCCGGTCATCAATCACCTTATGCAGAACATTTTCACGCTATTGATTTAACCGATGTGACAGAAAATTTTGTTGATTTTGAAAAGGATGTTACAACTTCGGAATTGGCTCCGGGAGTAAAATTGTTTTACACTCCTAACCAACAAAACGATATTTTTTCTTTAGTTATTAAATATGGTATTGGAAGTGGAGAAATCCCTACGTTGGATTTGGCTACAGAATTAATGAATAATGCCGGTATTTTGGCTCAATACCAACCACAAGAACTTAAAAAGGAATACAGTAAACTGGGATGCTCGATCCGTTTCCAAAACAACGAAAGTTACACTTATATTATTATGGAAGCAGATGAAGCAAATCTGGGGCAAGCTTGTCAATTGCTATCGCGTACCTATTTACTTCCCCAATTGGATGAAAAGCAAATGAACAATGTGGTGGGCAGCGAAATTGGTATGCGGAGTGTTGAAAAGACCGACAAAGATATGCAAGCCAATGCCCTTCGGGATTACATGGTTTATGGTGAAAATTCGCCTGAATTAAATCGTTTGTCAACTGCAGAAATCAGGTCGCTTTCTATTTCCGATTTAACCGGCGACTTTATATCAGCCACACATTACGAAGCCAGTGTTCACTATGTTGGAAAAATGCCTTTCGATCAGTTAATACAAACCTTAACAACGAACCTCGCTTTTGCTTCCGATTTGAAAAAGTCGAATTCGCCCTTTGTTCGCCCTATTGCTGAAAACAAAAAAGAATCGATTTTATTCTTAAATAACGCTGATGCAAGACAAAGTGAAATTTATTTATTTTCAAAGGGATCGGATTATCAGTTGGATCAGAAACCAACAATTGATGCATTTAACCAGTATTTTAGCGGTGGTTTTAATGGATTGGTAATTCAGGAACTACGCGAAAAAAGATCGTTTGCTTATTCTGCCGGAGCGTCCTATTCTGTTCCCGCCATTCCTGGCAATCCAGCTTATCAGATAGGTTATATTGGAACACAAGCTGATAAAACAGCGGACGCAGTGGATGAGTTTATTAAATTGGTAAAGGAAATGCCTGAAAAACCTGAACGTATCGAGAATATTAGAAACTATTTGGTTCAGTCATCTCGTGCCAGTCGTCCTGGCTTTCGAAATTTGAGTCAGGTTATTGAATCATGGGAGAAAAAAGGATATACTACTGATCCGAATAAAACTTTGATTCCTGAATATGAAAAGCTAAGTTTTGATAACATTCTTGATTTTTATAACAAAGAAGTAGCAAGCAAACCGCTAACAATTGCTATTGTTGGAAACAAAAAAGAAGTTGATATTGATAAGCTGGAAAAAATTGCGAAAATTGATAAAATTACAGTTAGCGACATTTTTAAAGATGAAAATGCGATAACCATGCCACGCTTTAAAAACTAGCAGAGAATAAAAGCTTCTTTTTAAAAACGAAAAAGTCCTTATTATTTATGTTAATAGGGACTTTTTTTTTACCTTGTATTCATTCCAAAATATAACCCAAGAACTAAACGAAAAAGTTAAACAATTCAGGAAAGCACCCAAGAGATACAACTTATTGTAATTAAATAATAAGACAGATGACAACGAGCACATACAATAGCGAAGAACATATTATATACCTTATGCACTCAGGGAAGGTAAATATTAAAGAAGCCATAAAAATGCTTCGTATGTTGAAACGTAAATACAATCATTTAGATTATGTTTATATTCTTGAAGATTCAAGGGAGAGTTCTTTTAATTTTAATTTAACCGAAATACCAACCCTTTTAAGTGAGGTGAGAAAGAATTTGTTCGGAATTTTAGAAGTTCGTCATGCCGATTTGGTAAACACCCCACTTAATACAGCTATAAGTTTCATATATGGGCAATTGGCCAAACCAATAAAAAACTACTTATACCGTGCTTTTTCAACTGAAGAAGCAGCCAGAATTTGGTTAAAAAAAGGGATTTACTTTCAACAGTAGATTCTGCTAATAAGTATAAGAAACAAAGGCTACTTTTTTCGAATCAGGACTCCACGATGGAACATTTATAGTTCCCTGCCCTCCATATAAAAAAGCAACTGTTTTTATTGCTCCACCTTTTACAGGCATTAACCGTAACATTACACGCTGATTATGCGGATGCGAATCGGCTGGGACAAGCGGTAAATACGAAATCATTATTAACCACTTTCCGTCAGGTGATGGATGCGCAAACCAATTCTGAAAATTGTCGTTCGTAACCTGTTCTTGTTCCGAGCCATCGGGTTTCATGCGCCAAATTTGCATCATCCCCGTTCGTGTTGAATTAAAATAAATGTATTTCCCGTCTGACGAATACTCCGGACCATCATCTAACCCTTCAGCATTAGTTAGTCTTATTTCTTCACTTCCACCATTCGAAGGAATTTTGTATACATCGTAATTGCCATTTCTTTCGGCGCAATAAGTTAACCACTTTCCATCAGGGGACCAGCCATGCCAATACGATGGCCCTTTGGGGGTAATTCGGCTGGCTTCTCCGCCCTCAATTGGAACCGTGAAAATAATAGAACTACTAGTCCCATTTTCAGAAACATGATTACTGAGTGCTATTTTTGCGCCATCAAAAGAAATTCCATGATCGTTATTATTGTTCGTTGCAATACCTGTATTTAAAACAATGCTTCGTTTTGTTTCGAGGTCAAATTTGTACAACCTTCCTCCTGAATTATAAAGAAGAAATTTTCCATCCCGCGACCAATTGGGCGCTTCTATGTGGGTTGATGTTTCATAAATAACATTGCGAATTCCACTCTCGATATCAATAATCTCAAGGCGACTGGCCGATTGTTGCTGATAACCATCAACGCCATCTGCTGCCGGAACCTCCAAACGTACATTCCAGAATTTTGCCGATTCAACAACATTCTCATCATGTGAACAAATAAATAGGCCTGCAAGCACATTTTCTCCCAAATCAAAACTTTTTTCAGAAACGGTTTCTAATGGTTTATTATCTTTCGAAATCCGAACAATATATGTATCGCCTTTTCGCTCAATTTGAACAAATTCAGGACTGCTAATTTCTGCTTTTACTTCGTCAGTATTTTCTCCTTTTTTACTTCGAAACTGCATGCCTGTTAAACCATCGCCATGAACTGCACAATCCACATACGCAGCATTGTCAGCAAAATCAGAACGAATCATTACTCCAATTTTACGGTGCTCATTAACACCTTCGCCAATAAAGGCAAGATTGGCTGATAAAATAAAATCGCCTTTAATTTTTTTGAATTCGAACCAACCTTCATCCTTCGCAAACCAAAAATTTTCTCCTGCCCCCTTTAAGGTGTAGGTTTGTGTTTCTGCATCATAACTTGTGCTTCCACTTAATTTAGGATTTCCAATTGCTGTTCCTGAGAACTGTGTTTTCATGCCTTGAGAATACGAAGTTTGATGTATAAAAGTGAAAATGCTTAGAAAGAGAAGCAAGGAAAAAGGTTTCATAAGTTAGGTTTTATAATGAATCCCTTAAAAGTAATGAAGTTGGCAAAACTTCCGTAATTTTTTGTTTATTTTTTACAAATTCAGCTGCACGTTTCCCCATTTTCTCAAAATCAATTGAAATGACGCTAATTCCTCCCCCAACAATTTGTTTCATGGGCGTGTCGTTGTATGAAAGAACTCCAACGTCTTTCCCCAATGCAAATCCTTTTTTACGGCAGTTTTTAATCACTTCAACCAAATCATTGTCTCGAATCACAAAATAAGCCTGACCTGTCTGAATTTCAGCCACACCTATTTTTGCAATTTTCCGAAAGCTCATGTGGTTGGTTTTGCAAAAGTTGCGCACTGCCGAAACCGTTTCTATCGGGTGTGGTGTTTCCTTTTCAGCATAAACTAAAATCAATTCCTTGTATTTCAGCAATTTCTCTTTTCCTTCTTCCAAACAATTTTTAACCGATTTATTAAAATCCTGAAGCAGGTAATTCATTTTCCCCTTTTCAGGACGGCCCATATCTAAAATCAGCAACTTATTCGAATCAATTTTCTCCAGAATTGGGTCTATCGTTTTGTGTTCGATATTCATAACTACATATAAACTGTAGCGTCCTAAACTGTTTTGAATAAGCTGCTTAAAAACTTCGGGATTGTAATGATGAAACAGTAAATCTACCGAATACGAATTCGGAAGATTTTGCCGAAACGACTGATAAAACTGCTCTTTGAATGCACTAAAGTCATCGAGTAAAACAAAAACCTTAAACGACTCGTTGGCCACAAAATAGCCTTTCTGAGGAGCCGATTCAATTACATTTCGTTCTTTTAAAATTGTATATGCTTTAAAAACGGTATCGCGTGAAAACCCACTTTGCATACTCATTTGATTTACCGATGGCATTGTGTCACCGGTTTTTAGTAATCCATTACTTATGGCTTCGGTAATGGAATGAATCAGTTGTTGTAATTTGGTTTGTCCGGCTGATTCTGATATGATTATCGGGAAATCTGACATTAAAAAACTGCTTTTACATCTGCTAAAGTAACATTAAAAATTTGTTGGCAAATGGCGTTTAAATCATTTTCTGAACCTTCGAAATGTAGTGTAGTTTGTTTATACGTAGCCGACTCACCTGCTTTCAGTTGCAAAGCCGGCGACGAAGTTTCCAATTCGTAGAAGGGCCCCATTTGCGATCCGTCTTCAAGGGGGCCGTCATTGTACGAATTTATTGCATCGCCTTTATAGGGGAATTTCTGCATTTCCCAGGCAGAGTTTACATAGTTCGTTTCGTTTTCAGGAATTTCGCATTTGAGCACAGTTAAAACCTGGTTTATGGCATCGTAACTTCCAATAACAGGCGATGCACGTTGAGGTGGAATTCCAATCTTGCCGCGTTGTTTCCCATCACCTTTAAAAAATATCATTCCATTTTTTACCACCAAACGGTCTTCGGGTATGGCACCAAAATAATCGTCCTTCACAATGTAATCCGATTGAACATCGGTTTTATAAGGGATAAAAATAGTTACTTCGTCCGAAGGATTAAACATACCTAACATCCAAACAGACAACAAACCTGTTTCTTTGCTCCAATTCTTTTCTCCCGTATTTTTAAGCTGATTAATCGTTTTGTAGGCAAGCGCTTTTATTTGCTTTGAATATTTGATATTTAGTTCATCTTTGATAGCACCTTCATTCAATAAATTCACTTTTCGTATCATATTAAAACTAAAATGAAAATTGCTGTAATTCACCAATTTTACTGCTTTTGAGAACTCTGCAGAAGTGTCGGATTGATTGATCAATTCAAAAGTATCGGTGTCGAGGCAAGCTGGTGTTGCCCAATTCTCAAAATCGAATGAACTGCCATTTTTAAAAAACAGAGAATACTGTCCTCCTTCCGGTCCAAGCCAAAAACGTTCTTCGCCACCAACCGGGTTAATTTGCGGAAGAACATCGCCTGAAGCAATTAAATCGTGGTTAATCCAACCATAACTCAAGCCATTTTCTCCATTTGCTGAGCTGGTCATTACCCTTCCCTGGTATTCAGGTGAAAGTACGAGTCGTGCTGTACCGTTTTTTAGTTCAACAGGTTTTGTATATTGTTTTAAAAATTCAATATCGTAACCATAAGTACCTTTTTTGAAACTATTCATTTTTTTGTCGGGTGTTGATTTGCACGAAATGAGACTCATAAAAAGAAGAACCACAAGTGCTTGTTTTGAAAAGGTTTTGAGCATGACTAGCACGTTTTAGGTTTTATAGCGACCAACACACTTTCTGATAAAAGTGCGGAGGTCGCTAAACTACTAACTAACTAACTAACTAACTAACTAAATCTAATTATTTATAAAGTGGGCCAAAACTTGCACACGCACGATAATCTGCCCCTTCTTTGTCTTCTCCAAATCCATTCCAGGCACTTGGACGGAATATTTTATCTTCATCCACATTGTGCATACATACCGGTATGCGCAGAATGGATGCCAGTGTAATTAAATCGGCACCAATGTGGCCGTATGAAATTGCGCCATGATTTGCTCCCCAATTTGCCATAACTGAATACACGTCTTTAAAAGCACCTTTTTCGGTTAATTTTGGAACAAACCAGGTTGTTGGCCAGGTTGGATTTGTACGTTCATCGAGCATAGCATGCACATCATCCTCTAACTCAACGGTAAATCCTTCGGCAATTTGCAAAACCGGTCCTAACCCTTTAACAAGGTTTACCCGACTCATGGTAACAGGCATTTCTCCCGCCGTTTTAAACTGACTCGAAAAACCTCCACCACGGAAATAACCTTTGTCTCCCGGACAGAAACGTGTGTTTTGCAAACAAGCATTTACATCCTCTTCGGTAACATCCCAATATGGTTTCATTACCGGACGTCCATCTGCATCTTTTTGTTGTGCAGTGGCATCCATTGTTGTCGATCCCGAATTAATTAAATGAATAATACCAAACTTAGCCAATCCTGTTAATTCTTTACCAGTAACACGTTTTACTGCTTCTGGGCTCCAATAAGTACGTACATCGGAGAATATTTGTGCCGTATTGGTTAGCAAATGGCCAAACAACATAGGTACTGCGTTTAAACTATCGTTTTCAGTAGCAAAAACAAATGCTTCACGAATTCCATTCCAGTCAAACGAAGTATTTAATATGGTTTCTGAAAAGTCGCCATTTGGATAATAATCAGTCCATTGCCGCTGTCCCTGAAAACCACCGGCAATGGCATTGTGCCCATGTGCTTCTTCTCCAAAACCAGCTTCTTTAAGTTTTGGATTACCAATCATCAAATCGCGCATGATTAAGGTCATTTTTACAACCACAGTCCATTCCCAATCTTTTCTTTCACGATCAGATTGTTCGATCGGCAAATTGTAATCGTCACCTTCAATTATATTAATTTTGGTCCAAGCAAGTGCTTTTTCGTATTCTGCTTTGTCGTATATTTCTTCGTCCAGGCGGCGTTTTACTTCTACCATGTCAACAAACTCGGTACGCATCCCTAAATAGTCTTGAAAGAAATCGGGATTTACCATCGAACCAGCAATTCCCATTGAAGTATAACCCAACGATAAATACGATTTACCTTTCATTTGAGCCACAGCTAATGCTGCGTTTACAAAACGCAATACCTTTTCTTTTACATCTTCCGGAATCGTTTCATCGCCGGCATCTTGCACGTCGCGTCCATAAATCCCAAATGCAGGCAAGCCTTTTTGCGTGTAACCCGCCAAAGCCGCTGCTAAATAAACGGCTCCCGGACGTTCGGTGCCGTTAAATCCCCAAACTGCTTTCGGAATCATTGGAGTTGCATCCATTACTTCGGTGCCATAACACCAACATGGCGTTACTGTTAATGAAACCCCCACTCCTTCACTATCGAATTTGTCGGCACAGGCAGCTGCTTCGGCAACGCCGCCAATAGTTGTGTCAGCAATAACACATTCTACTTTTTCTCCACTTGGGAAACGCAAATTTTCCTCAATCAATTTAGCGGCATTTTTTGCCATGTTCATGGTTTGCACTTCAAGCGATTCGCGCACACCTCTTTCGCGCCCGTCAATTACGGGGCGGATACCTACTTTGGGAAGTCTTCCGATTAATCTGTTAGCCATTTTTTAAATGATTATATTATTGAATAATTATATTTAATTACAAATATTACTGAATCAACAAACTATGCTGTCCTGTACTGTGCTGTAAAAATAAATACAATTATTGATGAAAAAAAGATGTTGTTCAGCAATTATTGAAGAATCACCTTTTAAAACTAAAGGATAAATAATTGGAAGAAAGAAAACTTTTACCGGCATTGTTTGTAA
>JBFFMM010000083.1:0-11816 GCA_041554075.1 Draconibacterium sp.
TAGGAATATTTTTCGAAGATATTAATTATGCTGCCGACGGTGGTTTGTATGCAGAGCTGGTTCAAAACCGTGGATTTGAATACATTCCCGGTGATACACAAAATCGTGACAGTACTTGGAACAGCACTAAATCGTGGAGTATTGAAGGCTCCGGTGCATCGTTTGTAATTGATACCGTTTTGCCTGTTCATATCAACAATAAACATTTTGCCGTACTGAATATTGACAAAGTTGGGGCAGGTTTGGCAAACGAAGGTTTTGATGGAATTCCTGTAAAAGCAGGTGAAAAATATAATTTTTCTGTTTTTGCCAAGTCGATTGGAGGAAACAAAGGAAGATTACAAATTCGATTAATCGATACGAACGGAAAGGTACTGGCTGAATCGAAAACAAGTGGAATAAGCGACAAATGGAAAAAATACGAAGCAGTTCTGGAAGTAAATGCATCATCAGAAACAGCTAAAATTGTAGTCATTCCACAAACAACCGGAAAGGTGGCACTCGATATGATTTCCTTGTTTCCGCAAAATACTTTTAAAGGGCGAAAAAACGGACTGCGAGCTGATCTGGCTCAAACCATTGCCGATATTCATCCAAAGTTTGTTCGCTTTCCCGGAGGTTGTGTAGCGCACGGCGATGGACTGGAAAATATGTACCGCTGGAGCAGGACAGTTGGCCCATTGGAAGCGCGAGTTCCGCAACGAAATATATGGAACTATCACCAGTCGGCCGGATTGGGATATTTCGAATATTTTCAGTTTTGCGAGGATATTAACGCAGAGCCGATTCCTGTTTTAGCAGCCGGTGTTCCGTGTCAGAATTCAGGATGTGGTGGACATGGTCAACAGGGAGGAATACCCCTGTGCGACATGGATTCATACATTCAGGAAGTGCTCGATTTAATTGAGTGGGCCAATGGCGACAAAAATACAAAATGGGGAAAAATACGTGCCGAAGCCGGTCATCCGGAACCTTTTAATTTGAAATACATTGGTATTGGCAACGAAGATTTGATTACCGATATTTTTGAAGAGCGTTTTACAATGATCTTTGAGGCGATGAAAGAAAAATATCCTGAAATGATAGTAATTGGAACGGTTGGCCCGTTTTATATGGGAACCGACTACGAAGAAGGTTGGGAGCTGGCAACAAAATTGGATGTGCCAATGGTTGACGAGCATTATTATCAACCTCCGGGCTGGTTTATTCACAATCAGGATTTTTACGATCGATACGACCGCTCGAAATCGAAAGTATATTTGGGTGAATATGCAGCCCATTTACCTGGTCGCCCCAACAATATAGAAACTGCTTTGTCGGAAGCCTTGTACATGACTTCGTTGGAGCGAAATGCAGATGTGGTAGAAATGACATCGTATGCGCCATTATTGGCCAAAGAAGGACACACTCAGTGGAATCCTGATTTGATTTATTTTAATAATAATGAGGTAAAACCAACGGTTGGGTATTTCGTACAAAAACTTTTTGGTCAGAATTCAGGAGAAACCTATATTCCCGGTGCAATTCAACTATCAGATAATCGGGAAGACATAAGGAAGCGTGTGGCCATTTCAGTTGTTCAGGATAACAAAAGCAAAGATGTAATTGTGAAATTGGTCAATCTTTTACCAGCCGAAGTAAACGCAGGAATCAATTTATCTGCATTAAATATTGCCGAATCTGAAGCTGTTCTATCGGTATTAAAAGGAGCTCCGGATGATAAAATGGCCAAACCAGTGGTGGGTACTTTACCAGTTTCCAAGAATTTTAACTATGTGCTGCCGGCCTATTCGTTTTCTGTAATACGTTTAAAAACAAATAACTAAAATATATTATGAAGTACTTTGGAATTATTTTAACGCTTGTTCTTTTCGCGCAATTGCTTTGGGCACAAAAGAATTTTGTAGTAGATGTTAAGAATGTAGGTGCCGAAATTCAACCTGACATGTACGGTGTGTTTTTCGAAGACATCAACTTTGGTGCCGATGGCGGATTGTATGCCGAGCTGATTAAAAATCGTTCGTTTGAGTTTGATCAGCCTTTTGTGGGATGGACTCCTTTTGGCGATGTACAAGTTATGGCTGAGTCGCCATGTTTTGACAAAAATCCAAATTATGTTCGTTTAAATGAAAAAGGATTACGTCGTGGAACAGGTCTTGAAAATGTGGGATTCACAGGAATTGGATTTAAACAAAACGATGATTATAGATTTTCTTTTTATGCAAGATCGTTGAATGGGGCGGAACAAAAATTTAAAGTAGAATTGGTAAGTGCCGGAAATGAAAACATTGGTGAGGCTGAAATTCAGGTTACCGGCAAGGACTGGAAAAAATATTCAACGCAAATAAAGGCTAACGAAACTTCTGCAAAAGGAAAGTTGCGGTTGATTTTAAAAACTGCGGGCGAAGTTGATTTGGATCATATTTCGTTATTTCCGACTGAAACCTGGAAAAACCGAGAGAATGGTTTACGTAAAGATTTGGTTGAAGCCTTATATGAATTAAATCCCGGTGTGTTTCGATTTCCCGGCGGATGTATAATTGAAGGAAATACGTTGGAAACGCGTTACCAGTGGAAAAACAGCGTTGGCCCGGTTGAAAATCGTCCGCTGAATGAAAACCGCTGGAATTATACTTTCAAACATCGTTTCTATCCTGATTATTACCAAACGTATGGATTGGGCTTTTACGAATTTTTTCAATTAAGTGAAGATTTGGGCGCCGAGCCACTTCCGGTAATTAGTTGCGGTTTGGCTTGCCAATACGAAAGTACTGAATGTGTAGCAGTTGGCGACTTACAAACTTACATCGACGATGCCGTTGATTTAATTGAATTTGCCAATGGATCGGCAGAATCGAAATGGGGAAAAGTACGCGCCGGAATGGGGCACCCGGAACCATTCAATCTGAAATATCTGGCTGTTGGTAATGAACAATGGGGCGAAGCTTATGTCGAACGTTTGATTCCTTTTATGGAAGCGCTGAATAAAAAATATCCTGAGATTAAAATTATTGGAACAGCTGGTCCTGCACCCGATGGCGAAAAATTTGATTACCTGTGGCCAAAAATGAAAGAGCTGAAAGTGGATTTGGTGGATGAGCATTACTACCGCAGTCCTGAGTGGTTTTTAGCCAACGCAAAACGCTACGACAGCTACGATAGAAATGGCCCAAAAGTATTTGCCGGCGAATATGCATCGCACCACAAAAGCCGCAATAATAATGTTCGTGCTGCCATTTCGGAAGCGGCGTTTATGACCGGTTTGGAGCGAAATGCCGACCTTGTTCAACTGGCAACTTATGCGCCTTTATTTGCACATGTTGACGCCTGGCAATGGAAACCCGATATGATTTGGTTCGACAACTTCTCAGTAGTTCGCACACCCAACTATTATGTGCAAAAAATGTATGCCAACAACGTGGGAACAAATGTTTTACCAATTACGATGGGTGGGGAAACTATTACCGGACAAGACAGTTTGTACGCCAGTGCTGTTATCAACAAAACAACTTCAGAACTTATTGTTAAAGTTGTAAATGCCGGCGACCAGGTGCAGGATTTGAGACTTGATTTGAAAGGATTAAAAACGTCGGTAAAAGATAAAAAAGTTGAAATTACCTGTTTGCATAGTAATCAGCCCGAGGCAATTAATACGCTGGAAGCACCAAATAATATAGTCCCCGGACAATTCTCGGTGTGGGCAGACGACGGTGGATTCAAAATCAAAGCACTTGGAAATGCATTCTATGTCTGCAAACTAAAAATTTCTGAATAAAGAATACGATTATAAAAAATATGAATCTGTGTTTATTAATGTAGTCTGTGGTAAAAAGAACTTTCCCAATTCATGAATTAACACAACCAAATTCTAAAATAACAGAGATGAAATTTAACAAAAAGACACTTCTGGTAGTTGTATTTGCTTTTGTTGCCAGTTCATTCTTATTTACTGCCTGCGAAAAAAGTGAGAAATACGAAGCTTATTTATTCACCTATTTTATTGGTAATGCGCCGGGGGAAGAATCGATCCGTTTTGCCGTCAGCGAAGATGGATACAATTACCGGGCATTAAATAACAATAAACCGGTTTTAGATAATGACAAAATATGTGAAACCGGCGGTGTGCGCGACCCGCATATTTTGCGTGGTGTCGATGGTAAAACTTTTTACATGGTAGCCACCGATTTGTATGTGCCCGAAATGGGGTGGAAAAATTATGCAATGGTATTACTAAAATCTACTGATTTAATTCATTGGGAATCTTCGGTAATTAATATTCCAAAAGCATTCCCTGAGCAATTTGGCGATGTGTGGCGCGTTTGGGCTCCTCAAACTATTTACGACGAAGAGGTGGGGAAATACATGGTTTATTTTTCGATGATACAAGGTGAAGGCCCGGACATAATTTACTATGCTTATGCCAATGAAGACTTCACAGCTTTGGAATCTGAACCCAAACAGTTACTGGTCAACCCTACAAACAATGCGTGTATTGATGCTGACATCATTAAAAAAGATGGAAAATTCTACATGTTTCATAAATCGGAAAGTGGTGCTCCCGGTATCAAACTGGCTATTTCTGATAAAGTTTCAGGAGGCTATGAATATCTTAGTTTCGACCGGGTAGATAAAGAAACTGAAAGAGTGGAAGGCTCCGGTGTTTTTAAATTGAATAATTCGGATGAATGGATTTTAATGTATGATGTTTACGGTTTGGGACGTTATCAATTCACAAAAAGTTCAGATCTTAAAAATTTTACAGTGATCGACGAAGACGTAAGTATGAATTTTAAACCTCGCCATGGAACTGTGATGCCCATCACCAAAAAAGAGTTGCAGCGTTTGGTTGCCGAGTGGGGAAGTTTGGATGATCCGCTGATTGAAGCCAATTCGGAGCAGCTTAGAACGCAGAATGTTGTAGTAAATGGCGAGAAAGGAATTATGCGTTTCCCGGTTAAAAAAGGAGTGAACCTGGCGGCTTTCGATCCGCAATTTTCTTCATTTTCAGGAACATCAGTTTCTCCGGTTGGACCACAGGATTTTACGCAAGGTTCTGTTGAATATACGTTAGGTGTTGAAGGTAAAGGTGAAAAGACCTTTCAGGCAACCGCTTCCGAAGATCATAATCCGGTCCTTGATGGTTTTTATGCCGATCCCGATATTTTGTATTCCGAGAAAACAGGAAAATATTACATTTATCCAACTTCCGACGGTTTTCACAATTGGGGGGGATATTACTTTAAAACATTCTCATCCGAAAATTTAATCGACTGGAAAGACGAAGGTGTAATCCTGAACCTGAGAGAAGATGTTTCGTGGGCAAACGATAATGCATGGGCACCGTGTATTATCGAGAAGAAAATCGGCGAAGAGTATAAATATTTTTTCTATTTCTGTGGAAAACAAAAGATAGGCGTTGCAGTAGCCGATAAGCCGGAAGGACCATTTGTTGACAGTGGAAAACCATTGATTAACTGGAAGCCTGATGGAGTGAAAGGTGGACAAGAAATTGATCCGGATGTGTTTACTGACCCGAAAACAGGCAAAAGTTATTTGTATTGGGGGAACGGTTATATGGCGGGTGTCGAATTAAACGACGATATGACTTCGTTAAAAATGGAAACACTGAAAGTAATGACACCCGATCAAACGTTCAGAGAAGGAGTATATGTAATTTATCGAAAAGGAACCTACTATTTTATGTGGTCGGAAGACGATACACGCAGCCCCAACTACAAAGTTCGTTATGCCACTTCCGACTCGCCATTGGGCAAGCTTACTATTCCTAAAAATAATATTGTTATACAGCGCGATGATGCGAAAGAGATAATGGCAACCGGTCATAACTCGGCTATTCAGGTTCCCGGAAAAGATGAGTGGTATTTGGTTTATCACCGTTTTACCTATCCAAAAGGAAAAGAAATGGGACGGTCGGCAGGTTTCCATCGCGAAGTGTGTATCGATAAACTGGAGTTTGATGCAAATGGAAATATTATTGAAGTAAAACCTACTTTGGAAGGTTTGCAGGAATAAAGTTTAACTGCACATTCTTTGTACCTCTGTGGTTCTATTCAATTAAGCTTTTCTGCATTTTAGGATAATAGTATAAGTTTACGAGACATATGTGATAGGATTTGTATGATCGATACTTAATTTTGAATCTTCGATATAATTTCAGAGTACCAGAGTTAAAATGAAACAGGGAAGCAAAATAGTATTGGTTATTGTCCTATTCCTCCAAACCTTGTTATGTCATTCAAGTACCGAACGATTAAAATTTAGCCATTACACCAACGAAGACGGTTTGCCATCGTCGTATGTAAAAAGTATTATCCAAGATCAGTATGGTTTTATATGGTTGGCTACACGTAGTTCGGTTTGCCGATTTGATGGGACTGTTTTTAAAACCTTTCAGGCACATGATAACGCAGGACAAGCTTACGATATTTGGTGTAAAAAGTTTTTTCTAACAAGCGACTCTGTTTTAATTGCACAAACCACCGAAGACAAGTATTATACCTTCGATTTTGTGTTGGAGCATTTTAAACCCTACACAAGGATAAATAATTTGGGTGTAGTTTCTGATTTGCAAATTTCACAAGATGGGATCTGGATTTTTGGAGAAGATAATCTATCCTTTTTAAATAAAACAGATGATGGATTACTTGATTTTACAGAGAAGATAGATTTTGCTAATTTAGAGAATAACACGCATGTTATTAATCTTCGGGAAAAGGATGAACGTATAGTGGCTTTGACCAATGAAAATAACTTGTTCGTTTTCAATAAAAGTAACAAGCAACAACGGAAATTTAACTTACCTCCTGAACTTGTCCCCGAAGCTGTTACCATATTTTATTTGGATTCACATAATAATGTTTGGATTGGTGCAGTTAGTCAGGGTTTGTATCGAATAAATCTTGCCAATGGACATAGTACCCGGTTTTCATCCAGTCAAAAAAGCAACTATCGTTTGTTACACGATTTGGTTCATTCTATTAACGAAGATCTGCTGGGACGCGTGTGGATTGGAACAGAAAATGGATTATGTCTGTGGTCGCCATATTCCGAATCATTTACTTATTATCAATACGACTTACATAATCCACAAGGCTTAAATACAAATCCTCTTTATAATATTTTCCGCGACAAGGAAGGAAATATGTGGCTCGGCAGTTACTTTGGTGGAATCAATTTTTGGAGCAGTAACAGCAGCTTTTTTGAAGTATGGCAGGCCGGAACTAGCAATTATCATATTGGAGGCAATGCCGTTAGTTGTATTAATGAAGATAAGGACGGGAATATTTGGATAGGAATGGAAGATATGGGAGTAAATAAAATTAACTCTCAAACCGGAGAAATTGTGAAATTTAATACAGAAACCGGAAAAAAGGGACTTACTTTTAACAACGTTCACAGTTTACTTTTTGAAAATGACGAACGACTTTGGATTGGAACTTATACAGGAGGTATAAATATATTAAATATAAACACCAATAAGTTTGAATACATCAATACTCAAAATCATCCCAACTTGCCTTCCAATGATGTGTACCATCTAACCAAATCAGGAGATTCAATTTTTATATCCACATCAACCGGTGTGGCTGTTTATAATCTGCAAAACCGAAAAATGTCAGCCTTTCAAAAAGAAACTTTTAAAGGTGTGCAAGTAGAATATATGTACGAAGCTGAGGATGCCATCTGGTTTTCTTCTCAAATCGGTGTTTTTTCATACACAAAAGCAGATAAAACATTTCGCAAGTTTGAAAAATTTCCTTTTCTGAAAAATATAAACTTTGTAAAGGTTGACTCAAAAAAACGTGTTTGGATAGGTGATTACCGACATGGATTGTGTTGTTATGATTCTGAAAATGATTCGACTTTTATTTATAACGAAAAGAATGGATTCCCTTTTTCATGGATATTTAGTTTGGAGGAAGGTGAGAGTCATTCGATTTGGGTAAGTGGCGATAAAGGTTTGGTTAAGTTGGTTCCCGAAACAAATGAAGTGGTATTGTATAACAGGGATTCAGATATTCCTTTTGAGCAGTTCAATTTTCGGGCTTCTTTTAAGGATAAGAAAGGAAACATCTATTTTGGTGGAAACAACGGACTGATTTCTTTTAACGAATCGAAAAAACAGACACAGAACAAAGAACTAAGTGTAGTTTTTCGTGGAATGCAACTGTTCAATCAGGAACTTGTTCCCGGACCAGATTCTCCACTTAAGCAGTCACTTAATTTACATCCTGAAATACATTTAAAATACAAACAGAACGTTTTTACAATTGAATATTCCGGGCTGAATTTTCAAAATCATGGGAAGTGTCAATACGCTTATTACCTCGAAAATTTTGAAACCAACTGGAATTACGTGGGTAATCGAGATTTTGCAACCTATACCAACTTAAGTCCGGGAGAATATGTTTTTCATGTGAAAGCATCGGCCGATAAAGCGGAGTGGGGGAGTAACGTCAATTCAATACGCATAATTATTAAGCCTCCGTTTTACATGTCGAACTGGGGATATTTCCTTTATTTTTTAATTTTTATATTATTGATTGTTGGCTTTTTAGTGGTGGCATTAAGAATCCAGAAGTCGAATGCAATGGCTAAAATAGAAAAACGGGAAAAAGAGTACGCGGTTGAATTAAATCAAGCTAAAATCGAATTTTTTACAAATATATCGCACGAACTACGCACACCACTAACCCTTATTATTGGGCCTCTTTCAAAGATTCTCGAAGACGTAAACTTAAACTTTGATTTAAAAAGGAAATTATCGGGTGTGGATAATAATCTACGGCGCTTGCTGGCTTTAGTTAACCAACTTCTCGATTTTCGAAAAATTGAAGTTGGAAAAGAAACGCTTCAAGTTACACAAAGTAATATCACCGATTTGTTAATGGATTTAAAGGAGTCTTTTGTTTCTACAACAAAGGCAAAGGAAATTCATTTCGAGCTGAACACAGATGACAGCCTAAACGAATTGATTTGGTTTGATTATCATAAAGTTGAGAAAATTCTGGTCAATTTATTATCAAATGCCATAAAGTATACAAATAAAGGTGGAACAGTTGAACTAAACGCAAGAGTAGAGATAAAAAGGGATGAACGTAAGGCCGGTAATAAGAAACTTGTTTTGCTTGTTAAAGACGATGGAATTGGCATAGATGCATCAAAACTCAACAAAGTTTTTGAGCGTTATTTCCAAACAAACAACGATGAACTAAGTAATACCGGTTCAGGAATTGGTTTGGCATTTGTAAAAAGTTTGGTTACGCTGCATAAGGGCGAAATAAAAGTTAATAGCCAGGTAAACTTGGGATCCGAATTTGAAGTTCGGTTACCTGTATCGAAAAATGATTATACAGATCCGGAATTACAAATGGATAGTGGGCAGTTGGTTTCTTCTGTTAAAAGTTTTTATGTGAGTAGTACTTCCGATTCGTTGCCAAGCGATAAATATTATTTATTTAAAAATAAACCATCCATTCTTGTAATTGATGATAATATTGAACTGCTCGACTTTTTATGCGAAACCTTACAGGATAATTATGCTGTATCTACGGCAAAAACTGGAGAAGAGGGTTGGGAAATAATCCTAAAAGATTCTCCTGATTTAATTATTAGCGATGTGATGATGCCTGGTATTAGTGGTTTCGAACTAACCAAACGAATTAAAACCGACTTAAAAACATCGCATATCCCCGTTATATTATTGACCGCCAAGAGTGGTGTTGAGAATCAGTTTGATGGATTACAAACCGGAGCTGATATTTATCTGGAAAAACCATTTTATCCGAATTTACTTAAAATTAATATTTCGAACATATTAAAAACCCGACAAAACTTAATTGAGCGTTTTCGAAACGATGCATTTATTCCTCCGGCCGATATTACCCATTCCGAGTCGGATAGAGAGTTCGTTGAGAAACTTACTAATTTAATAAAGTCAAATCTGGATAAGGACACTTTGGATGTCTCGTTTATTACAAATGAACTAGGAATAAGCAGGTCGTTGTTACATTTAAAACTTAAAAAAATCACCGATTGTTCAGCAACCGAATTTGTTCGTTCCATCCGTTTACGCGAAGCAGTAATTTTAATCTCCGAAGGAAAATGTAATATCTCCGAAGCTGCCTACCAAACCGGTTTTTCGAGCCCGGCCTATTTTACCCGCAGGTTTAAAGAGTACTTTGGGAAGTCGCCCAAAGAGTATTTCGATCTTTAGTTTTTTCTTACAAAAAACTCCTTGAATTTTCTTATTTAAATTGTGTCAGCATAGTTGATGTGATTCTTTAGTGTGCTGATATATAGTACTTTGTGATTGGTGTGTAAAGCCGTTTGCACATTTGTGTATTCATTTTAATCATTTGTACAAGCCTCATTTTGAATTAAGATACACTTTTATACAATGAAATTAAAAAATCTAATTCTTATTCTCTTAAAAATGTAACTATGAAAAGAATGTTGAAAGAAAAGAGAGGAACAAAGAATGGTCCAAGAGGGCTTATTATTCTTATGGTTCTTCTTACAGTTTTATGTTCTGCAACAATGGGCTATGCGCAAGCAAAGGTAGATGGAACCGTTGTTGATGAGTCTGGAATTCCGCTTCCCGGAGTTACCGTTGTTTTAAAAGGAACCACCAAAGGGGCTGTAACTAACCTCGACGGATTTTACACTATTCCTGAAGTAAAAGAAAACGATGTACTGGTTTTCTCGTTTGTAGGAATGACAACTAAAGAAATTGTAGTTGGAACCGAGAAAACGATTAATGTAACACTTACTGTTGATGCCATTGGTATTGATGAAGTAGTTGCTATTGGTTACGGTACACAACGCAAAGGCGATGTAACCAGTGCCGTTGTGAGTGTGAAAGCCGAAGACTTCTCGCTAGGTAAAATAGGTGATGCTGCCGAACTGGTAAAAGGGAAAATTGCCGGTTTAAGTATTACTAAATCTTCTGGTGACCCGAATGCGTCTTCTAGCATTATGCTTCGTGGTATCACTACAATTATGGGTAGCGTTCAACCGCTTGTTTTGGTTGATGGAATTGAAGGCTCATTAACTACTGTAGCGCCTGAAAATATTGCTTCAATTGATGTATTAAAAGATGCATCGGCAGCAGCAATCTATGGTACACGAGGTGCCAACGGTGTAATTATTATTACTACTAAAACGGGTAAACGTAATTCAAAAACAACAGCTACCTATTCAAGTTATGTGTCCACGTCTGATTGGTATAAAACAGCCGATTTTATGGATACTCACGATGTAATTTATGGTCGTACTGCTTTTGAATACGAAGGCTACGATACCGATTGGCTAAAAGCAGTAACCCGGAAAGCCGGTTACACACAAAATCACTCCTTAAGTTTAACTGGTGGAGCAGAATCGTCAACTTATTCAGCAAATGTCACTTATTCTGATGAAGAAGGTATTATGCGAAAAAGTGATAGCGAGGATCTGAAAGCACAGCTCGATTTTAATCAGTATGCACTCAACGATATGTTAAAGTTTAATGTGAATGTGCTTTATTCTACACATAATAATACAAATAACAACAACAATTATGTTTATCGTCAGGCTCTAATTCGTAATCCATCTTCTCCTGTTATGAACGAGGATGGTTCATACAACGAAGACTTTAACCGTTTTCAGTATTACAATCCGGTTGGTATTCAAAACGAGTTAATTGGTGACACGCGTTCGCAATATGCACGTTTAACCGGTAACATTACTTTTGAACCTGTTAAAGGATGGCAAACCAACCTAATGGTGTCACGCAAAGAAATTGAATCTACATCGCA
>JBFFMM010000084.1:0-11744 GCA_041554075.1 Draconibacterium sp.
ATTCAAATGATTCTTTACATCATCAATGACCTCGGTTATAGGAAGGTCTATTTTATATGGATCAAAACTCAAACCAGCTGTCTTTTAAATTGAATGCAAAATTAGTGATTCCTTGTTAACCGGATCATTTTAAATTAAATGATTATCCTTAATTGTACCTAAAGTAATTGTTTAGTTCTGAAAATCAATTTGTGGGCTAGGTATATAACCGGACATCCATTTAAATAATTATAAGTATTTTTTTTAAAAGAATAGTTGCTAATTCAAATAGTGTTCGTAATTTTGCGAACAACGAACAAGCAGAGAAAATATGATAGATGTAAAAGTTATTTCAGACGATCAGACCAAGTTGGCTCGTTATGCAAAAGCGCTGGGGCATCCGGTTCGGGTGTATGTTATGCAGTTGCTGGGGAGCCAGTCGTGTTGTTATAGTGGTGATTTAAGCAGCGAGCTACCCATTGCCAAATCAACGCTTTCGCAGCACTTAAAGGAACTAAAAGACGCCGGATTAATTCAAGGTGAAATTGAGGCCCCACGTGTAAAATATTGTGTGAACAAAGCGAACTGGAAAGAAGCCCAGTACTTGTTTAAAACCTTTATGAATATCTAAAAAAATTACAACAATCGTTCGTGGTTTTGCGACCAACGATCGAAAAAATAAAACAAAATGAACATTAAAGTATTAGGAACCGGCTGTGCAAAATGTAAAAAACTGGAACAGCTGACACGCGATGTTGTGGCAGAAATGGGAATTGAAGCCAATATTGAAAAAGAGGAGGACATTTATAAAATTATGCAGTATGGCGTAATGCGGACTCCGGGTTTAGTGGTTGACGGGAAAGTGGTTTTAACAGGCAGATTACCGAAAACGCAGGAACTGAAGGAATTATTAACCCAATAGAATAAAGATTTAGGAAAAAATAACTCAAAAAAATAATAACAATGAAAACCGTAAAATTAATTCTTTTATCGCTAACTGTTATGGTATTTGTTTTTGCAGCCAATGCAGAAACCTCAGTAAGTAAAAAAGCGGAAGGCAACAAAACCGAAGTCTATTATTTTCACAATACCAGGCGTTGCCCAACTTGTATGGCCATTGAAAAAGAAACAAAAAAAGTGCTCGAAGAGCAGCCTTACGCGGATGCGAAGGAAAATGGTGAACTTGTATTTAAATCCTTCAATGCTGAAGATTCGGCGAATAAAAAGCTGGTAAAAAAAATGGGTGTTACCGGTTCGGCTTTAATCATTGTAAAAGGAGATAAAACAATCGATTTAACCAGCAAGGGTTTTATGTATGCACTAAAACAGCCCGAAAAGTTACAGGAAGCACTTCGCAAGGCTTTAAACGACTAACAATCAAGAATGGAAGAGTTCTTAACCTCGCTGTACGAGAATACTAATATTCCTATTTTGTCGGCTTTCTTTTTGGGTTTATTGACTGCAATAAGTCCGTGCCCAATGGCAACTAATATTACCGCTATCGGCTATATTGGGAAAGACCTCGAAGTGAAAAAACGTGTTTTTTACAACGGATTAATCTACACTTTGGGAAGAGCTTTGTCGTATTCCGTTCTGGCAATTCTATTATTTCTTGGTGCCGATCAGTTTAAAATTTCTTCTTTTTTTCAGTTGCATGGAGAAAAAATTCTAGGGCCACTTTTAATTGTTGTAGGAATATTTATGCTGGGACTAATCAAAATCAATTTTCCCGGATTAAATCTTTTTTCGAAAAAGCTGGAGGAAAAAAACAAATGGAACTTTTGGAATGTGCTTTTACTGGGAGTTGTGTTTGCGCTGGCTTTCTGCCCGTATAGCGGAGTCCTTTATTTTGGGATGTTAATTCCCATGTCGATTGGCTCTGCAAAGGGATTGATATTACCTGTTGTTTATGCGTTGGCCACTGGAATTCCGGTAATTATTATTGCCTGGTTACTGGCGTTTACCATTTCAGGTGTTGGCCGGTTTTACAACATCTTAAAACATGTTGAATTTTGGATGCGGCGCGTAATAGCTGTGTTGTTTATTGGAGTTGGAGTGTATTATGTGTGGGTGATTTATGTGGTTTCTATGTTGTGAATGTTACGGTGCTCTGCACCTTCTGGAATTGATTGAGGATGAGTGTTACAAATATTTCGCGGCTCTGCCGCTTATAAAAGACAAGTGCAAAGAAAATGTACTGATTAAACGAATAATACACAGCGCAACATAAATATTTGTGGAATACAATAAATAAGAAAACGAAAGGTGCAGCGCACTGCTCATATTTGTAGGATAAAAGGAATATAGAAAATGAAAGGTGCAGCGCACCGTAATTGTAATATCATATGGCAAATACATACACACAAATGTACGTTCATTTGGTTTTCTCTCCAAAGAACAGGCAGGCACTAATTCGCAAAGAATGGAAAAATGAATTGGAAAAGTACATTACTGGAATAGTTCAAAATTATAATCATAAGTTATTAGCAATTAATGCTGTAACCGATCATATTCACATTTTTATAGGATATAATGTAAATCAGTTAATACCCAAATTAGTTGAAGAAATAAAAACCTCTACAAATGCATGGATAAAAGAGAATCGGTTTTCAGCGTTTCATTTTGAATGGCAAAAAGGATACGGAGCATTTTCTCATTCAAGATCGCAGTTGGACACCATTGTAAATTACATTTTGAATCAAGAAGATCATCATAAAAAGAAATCTTTCAGGGAGGAATATCTGGAAATATTAAAAAAGAACGATATCAAATTTGATGTTGACTATGTGTTTGAATTTTTCGATGACTTGGAGTGAATGTTGTGGTGTTCTGCACCTTTAAAAATTACTTTCGACTCATCGTTACAAGGATTTTGCGGCTTTGCCGCTACAATATCTGTTAATACAATTAAGGTGCAGCGCACCACTGATATTTGTTGGGTAAAGAATTATAAAAAACAATAGGTGCAGCGCACCGAAAATATTTGTAGAAAAAGGAATATAGAAAACATAAGGTGCAGCGCACCGAGATAGTAAAGAATGAAAAAAATAATTTTAATAGCAGGTCTTTTGGTTGTCTGGGTTTTGTTGTACATCAACCTGTCTAAAATTGCTGATGTGCTGGTGTACAACTGGATGGGGCTGGAAGAAGGAACACATTTAACTGAATCGATTTGGTTTTTTATTTTTGAAGTGCCCAAAGTGATGTTGTTGCTTGTGCTAATTGTATTTTTTGTGGGGATTATCCGGAGTTGGTTTTCGGCAGAGAAAACAAGAAAAGCACTGGAAGGTAAATCCCTTTTTGCCGGAAATGCCATGGCATCGGGATTGGGGATTTTAACCCCATTTTGTTCGTGTTCCGCCATTCCGCTTTTCCTGGGATTTGTGGAAGCCGGAATTCCCGTTGGCGTAACTTTTTCATTTCTGATAGCAGCTCCCTTGATTAACGAGGTGGCCTTAATTCTACTGGCCGGACTGTTTGGTTGGAAGGTTGCTGTAATTTATGTGTCAACAGGCTTAATAATTGCCACGGTTTCAGGATTTGTGATTGAGAAATTGAAGATGCAAAAATATGTTGCAGATTGGGTGTATGAGGTAAAATCGAATCAGTCCGGTTTATTGGAAGAAAAGCTAACTTTTAACGACCGCATTCAGATTGGATTTGATACTGTAAAAGAAATTGTGGGAAAAATCTGGATATACATTTTAATTGGAATAGCTGTTGGTGCCGGTGCGCATGGATTTGTTCCTGAAGATTATCTGGCGCGGATAATGGGCCAAGGAAGCTGGTATGCCGTTCCTCTGGCAATTGCGCTTGGGATTCCCTTGTATTCGAATGCTGCCGGCATTATTCCCATTGTTGCTGTGCTGATGGAAAAAGGAGTTACTCTGGGAACTGCCCTCGCATTTATGATGTCGGTAATCGGACTTTCGTTACCCGAAATTATTATTCTGAAAAAAGTATTAAAATGGCAGCTGATTGTTGTTTTTGTTACCGTGGTTGCGGTGGGAATAACTGCGGTTGGATTCATTTTTAATTATGTGATGTAGAAACCAATTTCTAACCCAAAAAATAGAATTATGAAAACAAAAAGTATTGGATTTATTGGCGGAGGAAGAATTACAAAAATCTTTCTGCAGGCCTTTCAAAACAAATCAACAAAGTTTGAAAGTGTAAAAGTATTTGATCCGAACAGCGAAACGCTAAGTGCTTTACAAAAGTTATTTCCCGAAATTGAATTGGTAGAATCGGCAGAAGAAGCAGCAAAACAGGCTGTGGTAGTTTTGGCCGTTCATCCGCCAATGATGGGGGAGACACTGGGGAAAATTAAAGATGTTATTTCAGCAGAGACCTTGGTACTTTCTCTTGCACCAAAAGTTAATATTGAAAAAATGGCAACTGTTTTGGGAACATCCAAAATTGTACGTATGATTCCCAATGCTACAGCTTACATTAACAAAGGGTATAATCCGGTTGCATTCCATCAGGAATTCATGAAAAAGGAGAAGAAGGAATTCATGAAAATGGTGAAAGCTTTGGGTAAAAACTTCAAAGTTGCTGAAGAAAAACTGGAAGGTTATGCCATTGTTTCAGCCATGTTACCCACTTATTTCTGGTTTCAGTGGGAGGAAATGCAGAAGGTTGCAGAAGCCACTGGTTTAGACCAAAAGGAGGCACAGAAAACCATTAAAGCCACTTTGAAAAGATCGATATCCATATTCTTTGACTCAGGACTTTCTGCCGATGAGGTAAAAAACTTAATTCCCATAAAACCAATCGGTGATGCCGAAGAACAGATTACAGAAATCTATCAGACGAAGTTGATGGGATTGTATGAAAAAATTAAAGCATAAATAATAATTGTTATTTCGACGAGTAAGGAGGAGAAATCGAACTTTCAATGTGAGAGATTTCTCGTTCGTTTCTCTCCTTCGAAATGACAACCAAATTGACAAATAACCGGAAGATTTTGAATGACCGAACTCCGTGCTTCAGACTTCTATCTTCCAGCATTTTTTTAACTATGAAAGTATTAATTCTTTGTACAGGAAATTCGTGCCGCAGCCAAATGGCACACGGTTTTTTACAGTCATTCGATAATAGAATACAGGTTGAATCAGCAGGTACAGAAGCCTCCGGGAAGCTGAATCGGAAAGCTGTAAAAGCCATGGCGGAAATAGGTTTGGATATCAGCAAACACACATCCGATTCGGTGGAAAAATACCTGAACGACGAGTGGGATTATGTAATTACGGTTTGTGGCGGCGCCAACGAAAGTTGCCCTGCTTTTATCGGGAAAGTAAAAAACCGTTTGCACATGGGCTACGATGATCCATCGCATGCGGTAGGAACCGATGATTTTATTTGGAGTGAATTTGAACGTGTTCGCGATGAAATTAAAGATGGATTTTGGAAACTGTACGAAAACGATATTAAACCGCAACTTTCGTAAGTTCAAAGTTTAGTGTTTAAAGCTTCGGCCGTTATTCCGAGCTTGATTGGGAATCTTACTTTAATGAAAAGATGCTGAAACAAGTTCAGCGTGACGTATTGCATAAGTAAGATAGTGTATTTGTAAAAGCTTGTAATCTTAAAGATATGCCATCACAACCACGTCTTAAATTTCTCGATCGTTACTTGACGCTTTGGATTTTCCTTGCCATGGCAGTAGGAGTTTTGTCGGGATACTTTTTCCCTGCAATTGCCGATTTTTGGGAATCGTTAAAACCATCTGCGGATAGTACAACCAATCTACCCATAGCAATTGGTCTGATTCTGATGATGTATCCGCCATTGGCAAAAGTAAAATACGAAGAGTTGGGTGATGTATTTAAAAACTACAAAGTACTAACGCTTTCGCTGGTGCAAAACTGGATAATCGGGCCGGTGCTTATGTTTGCACTTGGAATTCTGTTTTTCAAACTTTTCCCGGGAGAGAACAATGCCAACCTGCCATACATGTACGGAATTATAATGATTGGACTGGCACGTTGTATAGCCATGGTAATTGTTTGGAACGATCTGGCTAAAGGCGACACTCAATACGCCGCCGGACTGGTTGCTTTTAATTCCATTTTCCAGGTGCTGTTTTTTTCGGTTTATGCGTACTTTTTTATTGCCATTTTACCGGGCTGGTTTGGCGTACCTACCAACTCTGCAGTCGAAAATATTACGATTGCCCAAATTGCAGAAAGTGTGTTGATCTACCTGGGAATTCCATTTTTGGCCGGTTTTTTAACCCGTTTTATTTTAATACGCGTAAAAAGTAAACAGTGGTACCAAGCAAAGTTTATTCCTAAAATAAGCCCGATCACCTTAATTGCATTGTTGTTTACCATTGTGGTGATGTTTTCGTTAAAAGGCGAGTACATTGTTAAAATCCCAATGGATGTGGTGTTGATTGCCATTCCCTTGCTCATCTATTTTGTGCTCATGTTTTTATTGTCGTTTTTTATGAGTAAAAAAATTGGAGCCAACTACGAACAGTCAACAACACTTTCGTTTACCGCGGCAAGTAATAATTTTGAATTGGCTATTGCAGTGGCTATCGCTATTTTTGGAATGAACTCAGGCGAAGCATTTGCAGCTGTAATTGGCCCGCTGGTTGAAGTGCCGGTTATGATTGCATTGGTAAATGTGGCTTTGCACTTTAAGAAAAAGTATTTTTAAAACAGGTGATAAAACGATTCATTTGAGGTCAAATCCGTTTTTGTGTTATTTATTGAGCCTGTAAAAAGAGGAATGATAAGTTAATTTCGTAAAGCTTCTATCTTTGCAGCCTCAAAAAACAAAAACCAAATCATGATAGATTTCAAAATCGATACAAACAAATGCACCAAATGCGGGCTGTGTTCGCAGGAATGTCCGGTGCTGATTATCGACGGAAAAACCGAATATCCCGAAATTAAAGAAGGAAAAGAAAGCCAGTGTATAAAGTGTCAGCATTGTTTGGCAGTTTGTCCAACAGCGGCAGTGTCGATATGGGGTAAAAGTCCGGAAGACAGTATTCCTGTTACAAGCCAGATCCCATCTCCGCAAGAAATGGAAAGACTGATTAAAACCCGTCGCTCGGTTCGCAAATTTAAAAAGGAGGAACTCGATAAAGAACTTATTTACGATTTGCTAAAAACGGCTGCTTATGCGCCAACCGGGCACAATAAAAATTCAGTATTGTTTTCGGTTACCGAATCAAAAAGCGAGCTAAACAAATTACGCGATTTGGTTTACGATGGCATAAAACGTGCTAACGAAGCCGGTACATTACCCGAAAGGATGGCTTTTTTAGGCGATCTGCAACGCTTGTGGGACAGCAAACAAATCGATGTTCTATTCCGCGATGCACCGCATGTTCTTATCGCATCGGCACCAAAAAATGTAGCTGCGCCCGACGCAGATTGCCACATTGCCCTTAGTTATTTCGAGTTGCTAGCTAACACTTATGGCATTGGAACATTATGGAATGGTTTTATAAAAATGGTACTTGCCGTAATTGCTCCTGAATTAAAAACTTTGATGGGAATACCGGAAGACCATGTTCTGGGTTATGTTTTATTATTTGGTAAACCTGCTGTTAAGTTTGCCCGTTCGGTTCAGAGTGAAGGATTGCACCTGAACCGGATTAGTTTGTAAATCAGAAAAGCCGTAAAGAAACTGCTCTTTTCTGCTATTTAAACTAAGTCTAAATCAGAACATTTAATACTTCTGAATAAGTAATTATATTTGTTCCCTTAAACACAATAGGCAAATTCAACAATACAATACTTCGATTGAGGTATAAACACGATTTATGAAAGAAAGAAGAGTAGTAATCACCGGTTTGGGAGCTTTAACTCCAATTGGAAATACTTTAGGTGAATTTTGGGAAAATGCGGTAAATGGTGTCAGTGGTGCAGCTCCGATTACCCGTTTTGATACCGAACAGTTTAAAACCAAATTTGCCTGCGAACTTAAAAATTTTGATGGCTCGAAAGTGTTAGACCGAAATGAAATAAAACGAACCGACCTGTTTACTCAATATGCTTTGGTTGCTGCCGGCGAAGCACTTGCGGATAGTAAAATCGATTTAGAAAATATAGATCCCTTTGACATTGGTGTTATTTGGGGATCGGGTCAGGGAGGAATGCGTGCCTTTGAAGAACAAGTAAAGGATTTTGTCAATTCCGGGAATACTAGATTTTCTCCGTTGTTTGGCCCCAAAGTGCTTATTAATATGGCTTCGGGATATATTTCTATGAAGTTCGGATTAATGGGAATAAATTTCACTACCTCTTCGGCATGTGCTACATCAAACACGGCCATTATGGATGCCTACAATTACATTAAACTGGGTAAGGCAAAAGTGTTTGTTACCGGAGGTTCCGAGGCCGGAATTTTTGAAACTTCGATAGGAGGTTTTGGCGCCATGCGGGCTTTGTCGGTAAACAACGAGAATTATAAAACTGCCTCGCGCCCATTCGATAAAGATCGCGATGGTTTTGTAATGGGAGAGGGTGCAGGAGCTTTAATCCTGGAAGATTATGAACACGCCAAACAGCGTGGTGCAAAAATATATGCCGAAATGGCTGGAGCTGCCATGACTGCCGATGCCTACCACATTGCTGCATCGCATCCCGAAGGAATTGGCGCAGCAAAAGCCATGGAATTGGCCCTTGCCGAAGGTGGAATAAAACCTGCTGAGGTGGATTACTTAAATGCCCATGCTACTTCAACTCCTGTTGGCGATACCAGCGAGATTAATGCCATAATTAAGATTTTTGGAGAAGCGCCGGAACGTTTAAAAATTACTTCTTCCAAATCGATGATGGGACATTTGCTGGGAGCTGCGGGTGCCGTTGAATCCATTTTATGTATAAAAGCCATTGAGGAGGGAATAGTTACACCAACCATCAATACGCAGCACATCGATTCATCCATCCCAGAAACGCTGACCATTGTAACCGGCGAAAGTGTAAAAGCCGATGTTAAGGTGGCCATTACCAATAGTTTTGGTTTTGGTGGCCATAATGCTACTTTGGTTTTTAAAAAGTTTGAGGAATAAAAGTAGTTCTCCGGTTTTATAAATTGTTACACTGCTAAGGGAAAGTCAATAATAACTTTGGTCCCAACACCAACATCACTTTCAATATCAATTATACCATTCATTCTTGATGCTAATTCTTTACAAAGTACAAGTCCTAATCCTGAACCGACTTCTCCATTAGTACCAATCGTTGATGTATTTGTTTCAAACTTAAAGAATGAATTGATGGTTTCCGGTTTCATACCTTGTCCTGTGTCTGAAACAGTCAAACGCACTTTACCGGGTGTTTTTTCTGTTGCAATTGTGATCGTTCCACCCTTAGGAGTAAATTTAATCGCATTCGAAATCAAATTGCGAACAATAGTCTGAAGCATATTTGAGTTGCCGGAAACAGCTATTTTTTCCGCTTCAATAAATTTTAAATCGATAGATTTTAATAACACTGCACTTTTAAATAAATCAATGTTGCCCGAGATTATTTGACCTAATTCAATCCGCTCACTTTTAAATTTATTTAGATTCTTTGATTTAGTTGCCCATTCCAATAAATTTTGCAAAAGATGAAACGTGGATTGACTCAGTACATTCAATAATTTCAAATATTTTTTTCTATCCTTTTCACTTAAATCTGATTCATTTTGTAGCAAATCCAAAAAACTGGTAATGTTTCCAACCGGCCCTCTTAAGTCGTGCGCTATTATAGAAAGAAATTTAGTATTTGATTTTACTTGTCCCTCAAGCTCCATATTCAATCGAAGATTAACAGCCGTTAAAAATCCAAATGTTAAGGCGATCATTAAGAAGCCGTTAATAATAAATGTAATAATTACAGTGGGATTTACTTGTAAGGGGTCGATAATGGGGGTAGTGATTAAAATGTAAAAACCAATCAATACAATAGCTAATGAAATAGCAAAGGAAAAGGCATTAACGAGGAATATATTCTTCAGATATTTTTGATCTGAGTTTAATCGAATCATTTGAAAAATGGCAAGCAAAAAGTAGATCGTTATGAAGAGGTAATGTAAGCCCAATTGAATCCTGTAAAAGGGGAAAATTTTAAAAAACAGAATGGTTTGCAAAACATCTAAAACCGGAATACCAATCATAATCCAGTAGTTAATATTTTCCCCTTTAAATTTCCAAATCCCTGCTAAATACAGATAAAAACCAATGGTAACAAAAATTGGAAAACCGGCAATTACAAAAGAATCAAAGGTTGGAAAAACAGCTTTTATTAAAAGCCCAACACCTATTATTAAGGCACCCGATGCCCAATATCCGGTTCCAAGTTTATACGAAAATTGATTTAGAAATAGCATAATGAATCCCATTATCAAACTAATTCCCGAGTTTACAATGTTTATAATGAGTAAGTTATTTAGTTCCATATTTACTATCTACTTTTATTTTTCCAGAATTTTCACACTCTTTAATTTCACTTAAAGCAAGGTGCCTGCCGACATCTGTTTTTATGATTTTTTATCTATCTGTTGATTACAAAATTGTTTGCAAACAGGAGTAGAATTGATGTGTCATCTTATTTTTTTTCGGCTTCTTCCAAAAAGAAATCAGTCATCTTTTTTAACGTGGATTCATTGAATGTAACCGGCCCGTGCTGACCTTCGGGGACAGAGATGAACTCCGTCAGTAATCCTTTACTTTTTAATGCTTTGGCGAAAAGTTCGCTCTGGCAATGTGGTACAACATTATCGGCCTCGCCATGAATGACCATAAATTGAGGATCCGTTTCGTCAATGAAGGTGATTGGATTAAGAAGCGCTATCATATCAAGGTTGTCAGCCGGATTCCCTTTGATAAGAGCGGCTTCGGGAGAGTTCCCTTCTTTCGGCCTTTTGCATTCATCCATAAGAGCCATGTCAATAGGGCCAAACCAATCGACTACGGCATTCACCGAACTGCTAACCGAGGTGTTGTTTCCTACATTGCCTTCAATGTTAACCGTCTTTTTACCCACCGTATATTCTTTAACAGAGTTTGATGTTCCTGCCAATGAAGAAAGATGTCCACCTGAAGAATAACCTGTAATACCAATAAATGAAGCATCAATTTTGTACTTAGTTGCATTTGCTCTTACAAACCGTATCGCAGCCTTAACATCATTGATTTGAGCCGGATAAGCAGCATCGGAACTTGACCTGTGGTTGATCGTTACAACTGCAAAACCACTTTCGAGCAATTGTTTTCCTAAAGCATCAAATGCAAATTGCTTCATATTATTACCAAACCAAGCGCTGCCGTATATTACAATTATTGCCTTGTATGTTGGTTTCTCAGGGGTCGGCAAATGGATGTCAAGATTGTGATACTCTTTATCATCATCGGCATAATTCAGATTGAGCCATTGCCCGCCAGAAATTTGGCCAAAACAGGTAACAAAACCAGATGCAGCAATTATTGTTGCTAAAAGAATTCTTTTCATACTTTATAATTTAGTAAGTTTTATGTGAATTTATAAATTGATTGTTCTCGTTGTCATTAACATATCTCTTTGTATCATTTTGTGTTGGGCTTAGTACTTTTCTATTTCAATATTTTCTGGGGCGTCATATTCAATAGGAACAACAACTTCTCCATTCGAATTAATAAATCCATACTTTTTGTCTTTCTGAACTAAAGCCCATGCAATTCCATTTGTTCCAAACTTTCCAATGTTGTCATATTCAATAGGAACAATCACTTCTCCATTGGAATTAATAAATCCAAACTTTTTGTCTTTCTGAAC
>JBFFMM010000085.1:0-11651 GCA_041554075.1 Draconibacterium sp.
AAGCCAATTTCAATCTAAAAGAAATTGAAAAATTACCTGTCGAAAACTGGAAAGATGTGGTTGGAAATGATTTCGAAAAATCTGTATTTCCTCAATATCCAGAGATCCAAACATTGAAAAATAAACTCTATGAGTTGGGAGCAGTGTATGCTTCCATGTCGGGGAGTGGTTCGGCAGTGTTTGGTATTTTTCGCCATTTACCGATGGATATAGACAAATACCTACCGGAAGGTATTTTTATTTACCGTTAATTCTGGTCGTTTACCGACCTTAAGATTTCATTAACAACTTTTTTATTCTTTTTAACAAAATGTCGTGTAACCTTTGTACACGTAAACAGTCTATTTAGTGAAAACAAGAAAACAAAAGTCCTGCAACGGGCAGGCAGAAGACAAACAATTGGTAAGAAACGGTTAAACAAGAGAAAACATGAAAACAAGAATCAATCAATTAGTAGCAGCATTATTTTTTGTAATTTTAATAGCGGGAAATGTAAATGCAACAGAGCATAAATTAATTGCCTCAAGCCATGAAAACACTCAAGAAGCTTCGTTGAATCTGGAAAACTGGATGACAAATGAAAACATTTGGAAGACTACAGATTTAAAATTTTCAGAAGCGCAGGAAGCTACTTTAGAAGTAGAAAACTGGATGACCAACACCTTTGTATGGGAAATTCAGTCGGTCAATCTAAATGTTGAAAACTGGATGATTGACGAGAATATTTGGGAAGTAAAAAACACAGTTGCCTGTAACGAAACAGAACAAGATTTGACCATTGAAAGTTGGATGGTTAACGAAAATATTTGGAAGATGTAAGTTTGAAAACGCGATTAGTTTTATTTGATTTTTTAAGAGGTTGCCTTGATTGGTAGCCTCTTTTTTGTTGTAAAAAAACCGTACAAATCACTTTGTACGGTTTTTAAAGTATCTGTAACCACCAGTTTATTTCGACCTTTTTATTTCGACCATTAAATGCCGGTTTGGAATCGTTTCATCCTTTTTTACGTGAATTTTTACTATTTCACCGTCAAAAGGCATACGAACCTGGTTTTGCATTTTCATAGCCTCAAGCAATAATAGTGTTTCGCCTTCTTTTACTTTTTGTCGGGTTTTTACATAAATGTCATTTATGGTGCCCGGAATAAAAGAATACAGCATATTCTCGTTTGGAGATTCGTAGTTTACTCTATTTTCAAACTTTTTGGTGAATGTAGTTTTGTAAATAGCTCCCTGAATAATCAGGTTTTTTAACTCTTTTTCTTCTGCCATGTTGCCAGTTTTTATGATTAAAACGGAGGAATTCCGTGTTTTTTATTGGGCAAGAATACACTCTTGTTTTCCGAAACTTGCAAAGCGTGTAAAATTCGTGCTCGGGTTTGGCTTGGCTCAATTACTTCGTCGATGTATCCTTGAGCTGCAGCCACATATGGATTGGCAAATTTTTCTTTGTACTCCTGAACTTTTTGCTTACGCATTTCTTCCGGATTTTCAGCTTCTGCAATTTCCTTACGGAAAACAATGTTTGCAGCACCTTCAGGTCCCATTACTGCTATCTCAGCTGTTGGCCATGCAAATACAAAGTCGGCACGTAAGTGACGCGAGTTCATTGCAATGTAACCACCACCGTATGCTTTTCTTACAATAACTGTAATTTTTGGTACAGTAGCTTCGCTATATGCATAAAGTATTTTTGCACCGTGACGGATAACTCCAGCATGTTCCTGGTCGGCTCCCGGCAAGTAACCCGGCATATCTTCCATGGTAACAATTGGGATGTTGAATGCGTCGCAGTAGCGGATAAAACGTGCGGCTTTATCTGAACTGTCGCAATCCAATACACCTGCTAAAACCATTGGTTGGTTGGCAACAAAACCAACTGTTTCGCCATCCATTCTACCAAAACCAATAATAATGTTTGGTGCAAAATCTTCCATCACTTCCAAAAACTCAGAACCATCGGTGATACTTTTCAAAATATCACGCATGTCGTAAGGAATTCTTGGATCAACAGGAACAATATCTTCAACCTTTTTACCTTTTAGAGGTGCTTTTGGTTTGTGTGCCAAAGCTTTTTTCGAATTGTTTCGTGGAATATAACTAATCAAACTTTTAATCTGATCAAAGCATTCCATCTCTGTTAAAGCGTAGAAATGGGCATTTCCGGTAATTTCAGAGTGAACTTTAGCACCACCCAGTTCTTCCATGGAGATTTCTTCGCCAAGAACTGATTTAATTACAGAAGGACCTGTAATGAACATTTTTGAGATATTCTCAACCACAAAAACAAAGTCGGTTAATGCAGGAGAATAAACGGCACCACCGGCGCATGGACCAAGAATAACAGAAATTTGAGGAATAACACCCGATGCCAAAGTATTACGGAAGAAAATTTCTCCATAACCTGCAAGCGAGTTTACGCCCTCCTGAATACGAGCACCACCTGAATCGTTAATTCCAATCAACGGAACGCGCATTTTTAATGCATGATCCATGATTTTAGTGATTTTACGCGCGTGCATTAAACCCAACGAACCTCCGGCCACAGTAAAATCTTGTGCAAAAATACACACAGGTTTATTGTAGATAGTACCGGTTCCAATAATCACACCATCGCCATGAAGGGTTTTGCCTTCCATGCCAAAATCTTTTGCGGCGTGCGATACAAATAAATCATATTCGTGAAATGAGTTTTTATCTAACAAAGCCAAAATACGCTCGCGAGCCGTGAGTTTCCCCATTTTCGCTTGTTTCTCAATGGCTTTATCTCCACCACCTTTTTGTACTTCTTTCTTTCTTTTACGAAGGTCAAGTACGTTACTTCTTAGTGACATAAAGTAATTTTTAAGTTATAAATTTCCCCGAAATTAGCTGGGTATTATTTTAATTTAGCGTGGGCAAAATTATAATAATTTTTTAACGCCCTTGGTAAATACATACATCTACTACGTATTTTAATGAACATAGATACGATGCATTCGAATTATAGTATTGTATGTTTGAAAATTTCTGACTGATGAAGTCGCATTTGCAAGTTTTCTTATTTTCAAAAGTACTGTTTTGTTACATTAAAAATGGTTTTAAACTGAAATAGGCAAAACAAGTATAAATATAAAGGAGTAAAACTTATTTAACGCGCTGCCCAACGGTAAACAAAAAGGGCAAAAATGGCATATACAATATTTGGAATCCAAACTGCAACATAGGGAGGGAAGGTTCCACTGATGGCAAACACCGTTGAAATTTGCATAAACAGTATGTAAGAGAAACTCAGTAATAATCCAAGCCCCAAATGTAGTCCAAGTCCTCCTTTAATTTTACGCGATGCCAGGCCAACACCAATTAGTGTAAGAATAAACGCGGAAAAAGGATTGGCAAAACGTTTGTGCTTTTCAATTTCCCACTCGATATAATTTACACCGCGCATTTTCATCATATCAATTTCGTTAATCAAATCCGGAGTTATGTATGTTTCCATTTCGTTTCGAAGTTGCTGAAAATCTTTTGGCGACATATTTAATGTAGTGTCCATGCGGTATCCTTTTTCCAACTCTTCATAGTCATCGTGGATAACACGTTTCCAATACGAGTTGATTATCCATTTTCCGGTTTGGTCATCCCAACGTATGTTTTGTGCAGTTATTTTTTCTTTAAGTTTCGCTTCTTCAAAACGTTCCATTGTAAAACGGTATCCTACATTATTGGCATTAAAACTTTGCATGTATATATAAGTGCCGGGTTCAATTTGTCGGTGAATGTTTCGCTCGGTATTCAGTTGACGAGTGCTTATGTATTTTTGCCGAAAATTCATCATGGTTTTATTGGCCGGCGGAATAATAAAGTTACCCAACACAAACGACAAAAGAGCAATAATAAAAGCAGAAACCAAGTAAGGTCGCATTAAACGGGCATAGGAAACCCCACTACTTAAAATGGCTATAATTTCAGTATTGTATGCCATTTTAGAGGTGAAATAAATAACTGCAATAAAGGTAAAAAGAGGACTAAATAAATTTGCAAAGTAGGGGATAAAGTTCAAATAGTAATCAAAAACAATATCCTTCATAGGAATGTCTTTTGATAAAAATTCATCCAGGTTTTCTGAGATATCGAAAACAATGGCTATACTTAAAATAAGCCCAATTGCATAAAAGAAAGTTCCAAGGAATTTCCAGGTTATGTAAAAATCTATGGTTTTATAGAATTTCATTTTGTTCTACAGTCTTTCTTTCAATTTAACAAGCATTTCTTTTTTCCAACTTAAAAACTCACCATTTAGTATCTTTTCGCGTGCTGTTTTTACCAGCCACAAATAAAAGGCTAAATTATGCTGGCTGGCAATTTGTGCACCAAGCATCTCTCCCGAAATTATAAGGTGGCGAAGATAAGCTTTTGAATATTGGTCAACAAACGAAGTTCCGTTTTCATCGACGGGAGAGTGGTCGTTTGCCCATTTTTTATTCCTGATGTTGATAATTCCTTCGCTGGTAAATAACATCCCGTTTCGTCCGTTGCGGGTTGGCATCACGCAATCAAACATATCAATTCCGCGGTCGATCGACTCTAGAATATTTACCGGAGTGCCTACTCCCATCAGGTAACGGGGTTTATTTTCCGGTAAATCGGCAGTTGCCACTTCGGTCATTTCGTACATTTCTGCTTCCGATTCTCCAACCGAAAGTCCGCCAATGGCATACCCGTCGGCATCAAAATTCTTAACATGTGCCACCGCAAGTTTTCGTAAATCGGTAAATGTATTTCCCTGCACAATGGGGAAAAGACTTTGTTTGTACCCGTATTTTGGTTGTGTATTATTAAACTGAACAAAACATCTTTCGAGCCAGCGCTGTGTAAGTTCGAGCGACTTTTTTGCGTAATTGTAATCGGCATCGCCCGGAGTACACTCATCAAACGCCATAATTATGTCGGCACCAATAGTGCGCTGAATATCCATCACATTTTCGGGCGTAAACATGTGGCGCGAACCATCGATATGTGACTGAAATTTGGCTCCTTCTTCAGAGAGTTTTCGAATGTCGCCCAAAGAAAAAACCTGAAAGCCACCGCTATCTGTCAAAATTGGTCGGTCCCAACCATTAAATTTATGCAGTCCTCCAGCTTTTTCAATGACATCAATTCCAGGGCGGAGGTATAAATGGTAGGTATTTCCAAGAATTATTTGAGCCTTTATATCCTCTTTTATATCGCGTGTGTGTATCCCTTTTACGGAACCTGCAGTACCCACCGGCATAAAAATTGGTGTTTCAATTTTCCCGTGGTCAGTAGTCAGTATGCCCGCTCGTGCCCGCGAGTTTTCTAATGTTGTTAATAATTCGAAATTCATTTGTACAAAATAGTGGCGCAAATATAGCTATTTAACTTGAATTGAATAAGGATACCTGCCCCTCCTGGCTGTTAATAAAAACTAATTCATGCAAACAAAATTAAATGGTTTTACAGCTTCTATTCATTCTAATTTTGCTACTATTGCTGTCGTTGTTTAAATACCGAATTTCTTTTCTGAATGATTCCGGATTTTCAAAATATTTTTGCTCAGTTTACTATTGTACAACTGGTGGTTTTTGTAGTATTTATTGTTGTATTTATTTTGCGCTTCGTGTATCTTTTTTTGTTCACCGGACGCATTATCCTCAGCAAAAAAAGCAAAAGGCAAGAGGAACTAACACCTCCAATTACACTGCTTTTTACACTACGAAACGAAGAAGAACACATACGAAATATTCTTCCAAAAATATTGGAAATTGAAGGTGTGGATTATGACGTAGTAGTTGTTGACGACTATTCACAAGATAATTCCTATTCTGTTTTGGGACTTTTAAATCAGCGTTATGGTCGATTAAAAATTTCATGTTTGAACGACGAAACACGGTTTTCAGTAAAATTGGCTCAAAATATTGCGCTAAAATCGGCAACAAACAACTGGGTTTTAATTACACCAATTTCGTTAAACGAAGTTCGTAAAGAGTGGTTGCCGGGAATGTTGGATGAGATTGAAAATGAAAAGATAGATCTCGTTTTTGGCTATTCTTCTGTTGTGCCTGCAAAAGGCTTATTTAATTTATTTTATCGCATTGAAAATTTCTATCAGCAAATTAGAAATGCCGGATACATTTACAATGGATTGCCTTTTGTTTACAACGAAGATAATCTGGCATTTAAAAAGGAAAAATATTTTCAGATGGGGGGCTACGGAAAAAACATCAAAGAACAATATGCGAATCTTGAATTAATTGTTAATGCATTTATTAAAAAGAAAAATACTGTTGTAAGTTTTAATTGCGACACGGCTATTCGAAAGAAGATTGAAATAAATAAAGAAGAATATCAGGAATTGCTGCAAAAGAGCTTTCGGATTGAAAAATATTTGTCAGTAGGTAAGCGGATCATTTTGTTTGCCGATAGCTCATCACAACTAATTTACTTGCCGGCTTTAGTGCTTGTCTTTCTATTTGTATTTCAGCTTTGGCCCTTGATTATCATCTTTGTAGGATTAAAAGTACTTGCTCAATTGTTTATCATAAAAATTACGCAGAATCGTTTGAATGAACGTAAAATATTCATATCTTCGTTAGTGTACGGTTTATTGATGCCCTATTATAAGCTTTTTTATCGATGGCATTTAAATCGCTCTAACGGGAAATTCAAATGAAGGAACAAAGTTTAATATTGTCCGATAAAGCCCGCCAGGATTACGAATTTGTAAAATCAGCTCTGAATGGCGACGAAAAGGCATTTGCTCGTTTGTTAACCCGTTATAAAGACACCATTTATTTTATGCTGCTAAAAATGGTAAATAACCGCAGCGACGCCGAAGACCTTACCCTTGAAGCTTTTGGAAAAGCCTTTAAGAGTCTTCATCAATATTCTCCAACTTATGCGTTTAGTACCTGGCTGTTTAAAATTGCATCCAACAATTGTATCGATTTTTTGCGTAAGAAAAAGGGAGTTCATGTTTCTATTGAAAATGGCGACCAAAACGAGAACGGCGAACAATTAAAATTAAAAGCAAAAGAGCCCAATCCTGAGGAGCGCTTAATTCGCAAGCAAAAAGCTATTTTACTGCGGAAAGTGGTTCGTAAGCTAAAGCCACGTTATCAAATTTTGGTTGAACTTAGATATTTTCGTGAGTTTTCGTACGAAGAAATTGCAAAAGAATTAGATTTGCCGCTCGGGACAGTAAAAGCCCAACTTTTTAGAGCTCGCGAAATGCTGTTTAAAATGATTGAATATACCGAGATTGGACAAAAAGATTGATTAGAAAACATGGACATTATATTAAAATACTTTCCCGATTTAAGCGAAAAACAAATTGAACTTTTTGAAAAGCTTGAACCACTTTATGCCGAATGGAATGCACAAATTAATGTGATCTCACGTAAAGATTTTTCGGAGTTTTACGAGCGCCATGTACTACATTCGTTGGGCATCGCAAAATTTACCCGCTTTGTTGGTAAAACCAAAATACTCGATGTGGGTACCGGCGGTGGTTTTCCGGGAATTCCACTGGCAATACTATTTCCTGAAGTAAACTTTCATTTGGTTGATTCTATTGGGAAAAAAATAAAAGTGGTTAACGGTGTAGCGAGTTCGCTGGGATTAAAAAATGTGCGTGCCGAACAAATCAGAGCCGAGCAGTTAAACGAGAAATATGATTTTGTAATTAGCCGCGCAGTAACACGTTTGCCTGAGTTTGTTCCCTGGATTCAGAAAAATATTTCGAAGAAAAATACAAACGCACTACCAAATGGTGTTATCTATTTAAAAGGTGGCGATTTGTCGCAAGAAATAAAACCCTACCGTAAAAAAGTATTTGTGCAGGATTTGTCGGACTACTTTGACGAGGAGTTTTTTAAGACAAAAAAAGTGCTGCATTTGCCTTTGTAAAGTGGTAGCAGTTATATAAAGAAGAACCGTTCGATTTGTCAATGCAGCAATCGAACGGTTCTTTTTATACTAAAGATTAATCTTTTTAAAGGTATTCGTCGCCAAATGAAACACCCATTTTACGGGCTTTTTGAATTAATGGAAAATCGGCATTAACCAAGCGCAATTTTCCACCCACCTCTTCTAAAGGTACAGTTGTTAGCTCGTTATTTTTTATGGCTACCATTGTACCGAAATTTTCATTAGCGATACATTGTGCTGCAAATGCGCCATAACGTGTTGCTAAAATCCGATCCATTGGAGTTGGCGATCCTCCTCGTTGAATATAACCCAAAACAGTTTCACGGGTTTCAATTCCGGTGTAAGTTTGAATGGCTTCTGCCACATGCGATGCAGCTGAGCGATTTTTGGGATGCTCGATTCCTTCGGCAACCACAACAATGGAGTAGGGTTTGTTACTTTCGTAACGGGCTTCAATTTTTTTACAAACCGAACGAATGTTGTAATCCAACTCAGGCAATAAAATGATATCACCACCACCCGCTAATCCCGAGTAGAGTGCCAGCCAACCAGCGTGATGCCCCATAATTTCAATTATCATAACCCGTTGATGCGAGTTGGCGGTGGTATGTAATCGGTCGATGGCATCGGTAGCAATTTGTACCGCCGAGTCGAAACCAAAAGTTACATCGGTTCCCCAAACATCGTTGTCAATGGTTTTCGGAATACCCACAACATTCAAACCTTCTTTCCCCAGCATATTAGCCGTTTTCATGGTTCCGTTTCCACCAATACAAACCACACAATCCAAGCCCAGGTCGTTATAGGTTTGCACTATTTTTTCAGGTTTGTGTTCGGCTTCTTTGCTGTTTTTGTCTATTTTAAATGGCTTCTCGCGCGATGTTCCTAAAATGGTTCCTCCCAAGGTTAGTATACCCGAGAGTTGCGATTCTTTTAATTCAATGTAGTCGCCGTTAATTAATCCCGAATAACCGGCATTAAACCCCAGTACTTCCATCCCGTATTCAACTATTGCTGTTTTCCCTACTCCACGTATAGCTGCATTAAGTCCGGGGCAATCGCCTCCGGCCGTTAATATTCCAATTCTTTTTGGTTTTGTCGAACTACTCATATTCACTTTTTAAGTTGAAAAATTTTCTTTGAAGTACCGAATTTACAAAAGTTGTTTTGTTTTCTAAACAAGAATATAGTATAAAATCAGCTTTCTTTAAAATTATTTTTTAAACAGATCCTCTTTTCCAATCTAACAAATTTTGTACATTCGCAGCTTAATCTAACGATTAATTAATTAAAATCTTTAACCAATTAAATGTTTATAAAATGAAAAAGGTATTCTCATTTTTATTAGCTGCTGCATTTGTGTTTTCCATCTCGTGTAAGAGTTCGAAAACCGGAGGTTCGGCTGGTGTAAATCAATTAACTAAAAAAGAAAAAGAAGAAGGTTGGGTGTTGCTTTTCGACGGCAAAACCAGCGAAGGATGGAAAGGCAACAACAAAGATCATTTTCCTACAGGATGGGAAATTGTTGACGGAACATTACACTGCATTGGTTCGGGTGCGGGTGAAGCCGGTGCTAGAGATGGTGGCGATATTCTTACGACCAAAGAATTTTCAAATTTCCGTTTAAAATTGGAATGGAAAATTTCGGAAGGTGGCAACTCAGGTATTTTTTATTTGGGAAAAGAACATGAAGGATGGCCAATATACAAAACTGCACCAGAAATGCAGGTGTTGGACAACGAAAAACACCCTGATGCTCGTATGGGAAAAGATGGTAATCGTCAGGCGGGTTCGTTGTACGATTTAATTCCTGCTGTCCCACAAAATGCACGCCCGGTTGGCGAATGGAACGAAGTGGAGATTGAAGTATTTAAAGGTAGTGTTTGGCACCGCCAGAATGGTAAAACAGTTGTGGAGTACCACTTGTGGACGGATGACTGGAATGAATTGGTGAAAGAATCTAAATTCCCGGGATTAAATCCGGATTGGGCAAACATTGCAAAATCAGGCGTTATTGCTTTGCAAGATCATGGCGATGATGTTTGGTTCCGTAACATTAAAATTTTAGAACAATAGTAGAAATTTAATAAATTGAAAATTTCTTCGTAGTTGCGCAAAATTTGAAATCCTCATTAACGAAAGTTAATTGCGGTATTCAAATTTGCTGACGCCTTGAACTTTTCTATTTATTTGAAATTTCAGAGAAAACAAGCCCGGCAAGTTCTCTTGCCGGGCTTGTTGTTTTTATTGAAGACTGAAACTTGATATTTTTTATGTGACAGATCTCTCCTCCTGCGTTGTTCGAGATGACAGTTTTACTCGGCAACTTTCCTTTCTGCCAACTGTAACTGAATACTGATCACTTTCCTTACTCCGGATTATACCCTGAATCATTCAGTATTTTCTGAAAATTGTTGTTGTCCATGAGTTGGGCCAGTGTAACTTCAGGGTGTTTTTTCATATACTGACGTACAATTTGCCAGCCAATCCAAACTCCTGTTCTTCCCGGCGAATCAAGGGGGAATCCACTGGTTGAAGGCGAATCATTTATGTAGCGCACAATATTCATTCGTTTGGTGGTATACAACATTTCTTTCTCAATCAGGTAAGTCCACATTTGAGGCTCATTCATCTGGCACCATTCCAGTTGTTGAGGCGTATAACCAATTTTAAACGAATCGGGCAAAGCAGGTAACATCGCATCCACCAAATACATTAGTTTCCCTTTTTGTATCAAATTTCCCATCAGGTTTGTAGCCGCGCTGGCGTCTTCAAATTCGGTAATTCCCCAGGCAAAGGCTACATCGCTTAAAATTTTATTTTTGTGCATGTTTTGCACTTTGTATTGAGGGGTTGTGCTTAGCTGCTGGTAATACTCACAATCGCGTCCCAGGTATTTATCGAGGCTTATTCCAATAATGTTTTCTGCAGTAACCACTGACTGATTAAAGCCTGAAACATAGGTGTAAATGGAGGGCAATTCTTTATCGGGGAAATGATAAGAATAGTATTTAAAAGCTTTTTTAAGTTGTTTCTCCAGCTTTTTGTAGTTCGAAAATTCTTTATCAGTAAGGGCTTTCACATCCTGAATCATGGTGTCGGTTATAAAAGCTTTCATCAACTCGCCAAAATGTTCTTCGCCAATTCCTCCAATTTTTATAATTCGGTAGGTGTAAAGGTCAAAAAAGTCAGGGTGAGCGTTACTTAATTCAGCAAATGCTTCCAGGGTGTCTTTCCCATTCAGCGAAAAAAGACCTTCATCAAAACGAATCACTTCCACTTCTTTTTCAATATTCGAAATATCAACTTTTAATGGATTTCGTTTACAAGCAGAAAAAAATGCAGCAAAAAGAACAAGTACAAACAGGATTTTAACACACCTCATTTTACATCTAATTTAAATCAATACGCTTAGCGCCAAATAATATTGCGAAATTGAACTAAAAATTGGAGATTTGCAATCACATCTTTAAAAGAAGATTGTTTTAATACTTCGGTCTTCGGTCTTCCGGCTTCCGACAAATTTTTTAAACATGAAAGTTGCATTTGCCCAGTTGAATTATACCATTGGCGATTTTGAAGGAAACTCTGAAAAGATAATTGCAGAAATCCTTCAATCGAAAGAACAGGGAGTTGATTTGGTTCTTTTCTCTGAATTAGCTGTAACAGGTTATTATCCGCACGATTTGTTGGAGAAAAAAGAGTTTATTCAAAAAGCAGAAGAA
>JBFFMM010000086.1:0-11599 GCA_041554075.1 Draconibacterium sp.
GACCTTGTTTTCTTTTAGATAGTTTTTTACTTCATCTAGGTAATTCTCGCTTTCAGGTGTAGCTTCCCACGGATTTGAACACTGCGTTTCTTTGTAGTACATTGTTACAATTATCTCTTCAACTTCGGTTTTTTTGCAACTCCCCAATAGGGTAAAAGAACAAACTGCGAGTAAGAGGATTTTTTTCATTTGTCTAATTTTTTGTTTTCAATAGCAAATGTAAGTCCTTGATTGTATAGTTTTTACAGATATATCATTCCTTAACATAATTTAAATGATTTTTAGAAATAGAAAAAGTTATGCCAATTCGATTAATAGGCAGGAAATAAGAGCAATACAAAAAGTGCTTTATGAAAAAGACATACTTTTTCATAGAGCACCCATTGTTAAAAAGTTATAATCAGATAAATTGAGAGTCTGTTTAAATTTCCCGTAGGGAATTTATAGGGGAAGAAAAATCGTGAATATTTATCATACATTTCTACCCAAATTTTGTTCCTGATGGAACAATCAAATTAAGTTTTAAATCAGTGATACTTTAGTTTTGAGAAACAAAACTATTTAGTTGAATTAGCAAGCTTTGCGTTATACGATTCAGACGTCGAATAAACCTTCTGATTTATATATTATTACATCGCTTACAATGGCTACTATTTGTCCTGCCGGAGGCCTTCATCTTTGCCTTGAAGCAAAGACGAAGCAGAAAATTCAAAGCTGTTTTTAATCTGCACCTTCCATCTTAATAAAACATAAGTTCGGACGGGTGATTTCCTCGATTCCTCGGAACTTCCCGCTCTCACTAATGTTTCATTTTGATTCCAAGCTTGATTAAAAAAGGCCGTCCTGAAAATGCATCGTCCATAACATTGGTCGCTTCACTCGAAAAAGCTACGTGGCCTTGGGATTTTTGTTTACTTTTGGGGCTAAGCCAAAAAGTAAAATCCGCCTGATAAGGCAAGAAAATCCATCAAAGTTTTATAACTCAAAAACTGTTTGCTCCACAAGAATGTCAAGTGAGCCAGTTTTATACATTGCCTAAATCCAGAATCCTTATAATTATTTAAGGCTAATTCGAACTTAGGTATTATTTCAAGGGGCATAAAAAAGCTTTTCCCAAAATTCATCGGGAAAAACTTTCTCTATCTTTTCTATGTTATTAATATTGTCCGGTTTGGTCCTAGTTCATTTTTGTGAAGTACACAATTGCAGCTACTATTGCCACTACGGCAACAACAGCCATGGTAATTTTCACCCAACTGTAAGGCCGTTGTCCTTGCACTTCACCGGTACGCCCATTTACTAAAAATTGGTACAATTTATTTTTGTAGTTGTAGGCACTAACAAAAACCGGGAGCAATAAATGTTTGAATGAAATGTTGTTGTACCTGGTGTTTAAGGTTGTAATTCGTTGCTCGTCGCCACCAATATCTCGTCGTACCAATTCTCGTATTTCTTCTTCGGCAATTTTTTTTGCAATTTCAAAACCCTCGTCGAGTTCAATTTGATATCTTTCGGTAATAAAACCACTCAAATAACTTTTGTCGAAGGGCACAAGGTTCTCTAAGTCCCAGGGTTCCAATTTGTAAATGTATTTTTCAGGAAGCGATTTTGTGGCAACCGTTAAAATGTCATCAAACATTGTCGAAACATTCCCGGCCCGGTAACTCCATCGGGTTTTTCGAACCTGCCGGGTTTTTGTAACCGATTTCCCATTTTCTGTCGTAGTGTACGATTCAGACACATAGTAGTGATCGCCTCTTTGTCCTATGTATTTCGACGAGGTATCGGTATCGAAAGTCCAATAAGGAATATAAATTCCTTTAAAGTGATTGAAATTTAAGGTTGCTTTTTTTAGTTTATTTGGAGCGAACCATAGCTTTTTAATCCATTTGTTAAATTCTTCTTTTGCTGCATTTTTATCCAGACGAAAAGGTAATAAGGATTTTGGTTGAATTACACGTTCGTCTTGTACAGCATCAAGAACTAAAGGAGTTGTGCAATACGGACATTGGGCCGAAGTAATATTTGGTTCTAGTGTTGATGAAGCTCCGCAGTTCGAACATTTTACAAACTTTCCGGTAATGTGCGTTTCTTTGTCCGACTTCTTCTGCAAATATTCATGAAAATCAAGTTCCTCAATTTCTACATCGAACTTTGGAATTTCGTTTGTCGTTCCGCAGTATTCACAATTCAGGTGCTCGGTGCCCGGCTTGTATTTTAAATCGGCACCGCAGTTGGTACAAGTAAATACTTCTATTTTTTGTTCTGCTTCTTGAGTGTGTGTCATTACATGCCAGGGATCGGAGGTGGTACATTGCTGAAAATACTAAGTAGCTCGTTTACCTGAGCAGCAGCTAACCAATTGCTCATTCCTTCGCGCCAAACCAATGTTTCTTTGGTAAATTGGTTTTTCATAGCCATTTGTTTTAGTATATTCAAATCAAATGGCCCTGCTTGTTGACCGTTTGTAACCACAAAAAATGTTAATGCCGGCGGAATTGGAGGAGGTGGTGGGGGAGTCCCTTGTGGAGCTTGAGCTTGTGCCGATTGCGGTATTTGTTGTTGTCCAGCAAATGTTTGTCCCATTTGGTTGGCCATGGCAAAACCCATTCCCATTCCCATACCTGCTCCGGCAGTTCCACTCTCATTTTCGGCAGCTTTTTCAATTGCTTTGGCCGCTTTTAATTTTGCTAATTTGTTAAGATCAATTGATTCCAATCGGCTAAGTTCGAATATTTCCTTTTTAATTTCTTCCGGCATCGAAACATTCTCGATGAGGAATTTGGTGACTTCAATACCGTATTTTTCAAATTCGGGGCCAATTACTGAATGAACAAATTCGGATATTTCATTCAACTTTGCGGCATAAGTTTCAATCGGCAATTTGGCTTCTCCAACAGCGTCGGTAAAGCGGGTAACAATCATCGAACGAAGCTGTTCTGCTATTTCTTCTGTTGTGAAATGTCCATCGGTGCCAACTATTTCTTTTAAAAATACAGGAGCATCTTTTACGCGAATAACGTAGGTTCCAAAGGCGCGTACTTCCAGCATTCCAAAACGTGGGTCGGAAAGTGTTATCGCATTTTTAGTTCCCCATTTCTGGTCGGTAATATTACGTGTGCTAACAAAATAAACCTCGGCTTTAAACGGACTGTTAAAACCATATTTCCAACCTTTCAAAGTGCTTAGAATTGGAAGGTTTTCGGTAGTTATTGAATACATGCCGGGTAAAAATACATCGGCAATTTGTCCTTCGTTAATAAACACGGCTGCCTGTCCTTCGCGTACGGTTAGTTTGGCTCCGTTTTTAATTTCATTTTGATACCGTTCGAAACGATAAACCATGGTGTTGTTCGAATCATCGAGCCATTCAATAATGTCTATAAATTCGTTGCGTAGTTTGTCGAAGAGTCCCATTCAAATTTTTTCTTTAAAAATAATAAAATTTGATTGACATAATTAAAGACCAGACTTTAAATTCAACATTGAAAAAAATGCCCCGTTTTGTGTCTTTCGATAAGGTACAAAACGGGGCATTCAAATTCTTTAGTTATTAAACTCAAGAACTAAATGGTGTTTTCGTATTTTTTATAATGCGGTTGTAATTGTCAATTGCTACAAAGTAATTTGGATCTTCTACTACATTTACATCGCAAATGGCTTCAGCTTTTTTTACCAACTTTATACAGTCTTTACTTAAATGACGCAAGTGGATAGTCTTACCTGACTTTTGGTAGCGTTCGGCCAATTTATTGATGGCTTCAATGGCCGATTGATCCATAATCCGCGATTCTTTAAAATCAACAATCACTTCTTTTGGATCATCCTGGATCTCAAATTTTGAGTTAAAAAGTGTGGTTGAACCAAAAAATAGCGGGCCGTAAATCTCGTAATGTTTTATCCCATGCTCATCTACTTTTTTACGGGCACGAATGCGGGTTGCATTTTCCCAGGCAAAAACCAACGCTGATACAATTACACCCGCCAAAACTGCAATCGCCAAATCAAATATTACAGTTAACGCGGTAACCAGAACAATTACTAGTAAATCGGAGACCGGTATTTTATTGATGATTTTGAATGTACTCCAGGCAAAAGTTCCGATTACTACCATAAACATCACACCAACCAGTGCAGCAATCGGAATCATTTCGATATAAGTTGAGGCAAACAAAATAAACATCAACAACGAAATGGCAGCTACAATACCCGATAAACGGCCACGACCACCGGATTTAATATTGATAATACTTTGACCGATCATGGCACAACCGCCCATTCCACCAAAAAATCCGTTTACAATGTTGGCAGCTCCCTGTGCCACACATTCGCGGTTGCCACTTCCACGTGTTTCTGTTAATTCATCTACCAGGTTTAAGGTCATTAACGACTCGATCAAACCTACAGCTGCAAGTATCAATGAGAAGGGCAAAATGAGTTTTAATGTTTCAAAATTGAAAGGAATTATGGGTACATTAAAATTGGGTAAGCCGGCTTTTATTCCTTCGCCACCACCAGCTTGAATAAAACTTTTTACCGTTTCTGTTTCAATGTTTCCAAAAATTACGAGGGCAGAAACAACTAATATACCAACCAATGCAGCCGGAATGGCTTTGCTTACTTTTGGTAAAAAATACATGATTGCCATTGTGAGAGCCACCAGACCAAGCATAATATATAGCGGTGAACCACTCAGCCATTCTCCACCGGCTTTAAACATTCCCAATTGCGATAAGAAAATAACAATGGCCAATCCGTTTACAAAACCCATCATTACGGAGTGCGGCACCAATCGAATAAACTTCCCGAGTTTAAAAACACCAAAAAGAGATTGGATTACACCGGCTAAAATGAGTGCCGCAAAAAGATATTGAAGTCCCTGCATTTCGCCTGCTATTCCCAACGCATTTCCTTGTTGTACCAAGCTAACCATAACAACGGCCATGGCTCCTGTTGCTCCGGAGATCATTCCGGGGCGACCACCAAAAATGGAAGTTATCAATCCCATCATAAACGCGCCGTATAATCCTACAACCGGCGAAACACCAGCCACAAAGGCGAAGGCTACTGCTTCGGGTACGAGTGCCAACGAAACAGTTAATCCGGAAAGGATATCATCTTTAATACTCCCTTGTTTTTTATCGATAAATTTAAATTGAAACTTCATGCTCTGTTTTTTCTAATGTCTTCTGTCACTGTTTAATTCAGCGCGCGAAAGTAGTGTAAAGATTTGGAATTGTGTTGTAGAGCATATTTCTGGGGAGGGAGTTAATGTATTGTTAATCTGCTGGAAAGGCTAAGAGTTTGGTTGATAGTTATTTCTGGTTGTTGAAACAAAAGTACCTCTACTCCACTAGAAAAGAATTAATCCCCGGCTGGAATCACTCCGTACCAAGCAGAAATGCAATTGTACCACCTGAAAATGCTTTGTACCAACCAGAAATACAATTGTACCTAAAGAAAATGCTTCGTACCAGCCAGAAATGTAGTTGTACCGTCCGGAAATGCAAAATCCCACCCAGAAATGGCATAGTACTACGTGCGATGCCATTTCCTAACGGGATTTTATGTTTCCCGGGCAGTTATAGGTTGTTTTTATTTTACTTCCGATATTTTTACTGCCCAGGCCAGGTCGCAAGGCAGGTTTTTTCTGATTTTTTCAGGAATTTCAATTTTTACACCTTCTTTGGTGTTTTTCCATTTCAAATTACCCGATACTCCAAGCAACGATAGTTTTGCTCCATTGGCAGCCTTAATCCCTTTTACTGTAAATGACGCAGGCAAACCACTGCCATCTTCTTCCTCCAGATATAAAGCATAAACCGCTTTGGTGTCTTTCTGTTGAGTCAGACAAATGTTGTCGGTTTTAAAAGGTTCAATGGCGCGGGTAGAATAAATGGCTTCACCGTTTACATCAATCCAGTCGCCCATTGCTTCAAGCAAGCTGAATGCACCTTCCGGCCATTTTCCATCGGGACCGGGAGCAATGTTGTACAACAAATTACCACCTTTAGCAACAATGTCAATTAACATATGAATGGCTTGTTTGGGTGTCATAAATACGGCATCTGGTACCCACGACCAACCTCCGCCGGCAATAATACAGCTTTCCCAAGGATACGGAAGTTGAGCTTCAGGAACTTTGTTCTCGGGTGTAAGATAATTCTGATTTGGACCTTTTACTGCCCGGTCAACCACAATTAATCCGGGTTGTTTTTCGCGCGCTTTGGCAGCAATTTCGTCCATGCGGATATCCTGATTTACAATACGGTTTTTTAGAAATCCAGATGGTGTTTCTTTAAATTTACCTGAATATACATTGTTTAAATCGCCCATGTCCTTTTTCGATACCCAGCCACCATCTAACCACAGAATATCGATTTTTCCGTAATCGGTCATCAACTCCATAATTTGGTTTTGAGTGAAGTCCACAAACTTTTCCCATCTCTCCGGGTAAAGCGCCGGATCGTAGTTTACGTTTCGGTCAAAAGGTGGAAATTTAGGATCCCAATAAAATTCGCTGTGCCAGTCGGGTTTCGAAAAATAAGCACCTGCCCATAATCCTTCTTCACGAAAAGCATCAAAAACTTCTTTGGCAACATTTGCTTTTGGGTTGCTACTGAACGGACTTTGAGTGCTTGTAATTTTATAGTCGGTGTATTTCGAGTCGAACATACAAAAACCATCGTGGTGTTTGGTTGTAAAAACCACATATTTCATCCCTGCATCTTTGGCTGCTTTTGCCCATTTGTCGGGACTAAAACCGGTTGGATTAAAGGAAAGTTTCAGATTCTCATACTCTTTTTTGTAGGTGAAATAATCATTAGGATTACTCCCTTTTTTGCGTTCGCACCAGCCATAATCTTCCGGGCAAATACTCCACGATTCTACCACACCCCATTGACTGTAAGCGCCCCAGTGCATTAGTAATCCAAATTTCAGGTCTTGCCAGTCTTCCAGCTTATCTAAAACTTGTTGATCTTCGGGCCAGACATAATCAGTAATTTCGTGTTCTAACTGCGCGTTTACAATAAGTACAAACAAGATTGGAATAAATAGAAGTGATTTTTTCATATCATTTAATATTTTTAAAATTATTCAGATCGGTTTAGATAACTGCGATTGAGATTGTCTATTTAGCAACAAGTTCTCCAACAATTCGTCTTCCATGTAATTCGTTGGTTCCGGTTAGTTTTTGAATTTCATCTACGTTTGAATCCAGCACTTTACCGGCAACCAGTATTGTAATTTTACCTTCTGCTTCGGCAATCATTTGTCGGATGGTTTCCTGGCCTTCCATTGCTGTTGGTTTCCCTCCCGACGTTAAAATGCGCGTAATTCCGGGAATATTTTTTAGAACTTTTACCCCTTCAACCGGATTTTCCAGCTCGTCAATGGCTTTGTGAAAAGTTACCTGCAGCGGAGCGGCATATTCAACAAGGAGACGTGTATTTTTTTCATCGATAGTATTGTCTGGAGTAAGTAGTCCTAAAACAACACCGTCTGCTCCGGCCTCTTTTGCCAGATTAATAGCTATTTTCATTTGCACCAATTCCAAATCGGAATAAACAAAGTTGCCGGCTCGAGGACGCGCCATTACCATCACCGGAATAGCTAATTCTTTACACGCCCTTTTCATTAAACCAAACTTTGGTGTTAGTCCGTCGTTGGCCAAATCGGCACAAAGTTCAATACGGTCGGCACCTTTCTCCTGTGCCATCCTGGCTTCTGCAAATGATTCTACGCAAGCTTCTTTTATCATGTTAACTGTTGTAAGCAATAAGGCTTCAAATATAGTTTAATTTGTAAATATTTACGAAATCAAAAGTAGTTAATAAAAAATATTAAGAAGCTATTCGATGTACAGGATGAGTTTGTATTTGAATAATAAGAAGAGTGGATGGAGAACCCGGCAATATTTTGTTAATTTGTAGCCTAAAATAGAAAGGTTTGAAATACAATTTAGTTACCATATTAGGTCCAACAGCAACAGGGAAAACAGGTTTGGCAGCGCATTTTGCAGCCAGAATGAATGGCGAAGTAATTTCGGCAGATTCGCGACAGGTTTATCGAGGTATGGATTTGGGTACTGGGAAAGACTACGAAGATTATTTTGTTGATGGGGTGGAAGTTCCATCGCATTTGGTTGATATTGAAGCTGCAGGTGTACATTACAATGTATATCGTTTTCAAACTGATTTTATAAACGTTTTTGAGGAAATAAATTCACGCAAAAAGTTTCCTGTGCTTTGCGGTGGCAGTGGTTTGTATTTAGAAGCGGTGTTAAAAAACTACCGTTTAATTGAAGTTCCACCAAATAAAGAATTACGAAAAGAGTTAGAGGGTAAAACGCTTGCAGAATTAACTGAAATTCTAAAAGCAATAAAACCGGAGTTGCATAATCATACGGATGTTGAAACGGATCGCCGTGCCATTCGTGCCATTGAAATTGAAAAATACTATGCCGAAAATCCGAAGGATGATTCGGAGATGCCCAACATAAACAGTCTGAACATTGGAATTGATTTCGACCGCGAAATGCGTCGGCAACGAATTACCACCCGCTTGAGACAACGTTTGGATGAAGGAATGTTGGATGAGGTGCAAAAATTACTGGATTCGGGTTTAACACCCGAGCAGTTGATTTATTATGGGCTGGAATACAAATTTCTTACGCTGCATTTAATTGGCGAATTGACTTTCGACGAAATGTTCGCGAAACTCGAAATTGCGATTCATCAGTTTGCAAAGCGCCAAATGACCTGGTTTCGTGGTATGGAAAAACGAGGCACCAAAATTCACTGGATCAATGGGCACCTGCCCATGGAAGAGAAGGTGGAAGAGATAGTAAGTTTTTTGAAATGAGTTAGATAATAAGGTTTGCCCATGTAACATTTGTGTTATACATGTAACATGCACTAAAACGCCTTTATTTTTAGGTGCTTTACGTAACATTTCTTGATGGTTTTGTAACATGGTTTTAAGACCGATAATTGATACGAGTCTATCTTTGATTCAGAGTTTTAAACCAATAATTCGAATCGAAGATGAAGCAACAAAATGTATTTTCAGTCGCATTAATAATCGCCATCGGCGGATTTCTTTTTGGTTACGACATTGCCATGATGTCTGGAACCACTTCCCAATTAGAATTAACTTACAATTTAAGCAGTGCATGGTTAGGATTTACCGTTGCCGTTGCCATTATTGGAACAATAATCGGTACATTAATAATAGGTAAGCCCGCCGAGAAATTTGGTCGTAAAAAATCATTAATCCTTTTATCGGGGCTTTTTACATTATCAACTTTTGGAAGTGCTTTTGCAATTAACTGGGAAATGCTCTTGCTTTTTCGTTTTATCACCGGAATACTTTTGGGTTGTGTTACCGTAGTAACTCCAATGTTTATTGCCGAAATATCGCCCGCAAAAAAACGCGGACAGCTGGTACTATTAAATCAGTTTTTTGTAGTTACAGCTATTTTCCTGGCATTTGCTGTCAATTATTTTTTGGCACAATTCATCGAAACTGCATCATGGCGCTGGATGATAGGCGTTGAAGCCATTCCGGCCGCAACATTCTTTTTATTATTGAATTTGGTTCCTGAGAGTCCGCGTTGGTTAGTAAACCAGGGACGTAACGATGAAGCGTTGGCCATTTTTCGAAGGATTAAAGCTGAAAACCCGGAAGAAGAAGTACGTATTGTGCAGGTATCAGTTGAACAGGAAGTTGCAATAGGACATGGAAAACTTTTTGTAAAAGAAAATCGCCTCCCGATTGTGATAGCCATTACAATCGCGGCTTTTAACCAGTTGGCAGGTATCAATGCCATAATGATTTATGCACCGCGCGTTTTCGAAATGGCTGGTTTTGGAACTGATGCGTCATTACTTCAATCCATATCAGTTGGAGCAACTAATTTAGTTTTCACTTTTGTCGCCCTGTTTTTAATTGATAAATACGGACGTCGTACCCTGCTGATGATTGGTTCGGTTGGTATGGTTTTCTTTCTTGGAATGCTTTCAAAAGCCTTTTTTACTGAAAACTATTCAGAACTGGGTGGTTACGGTGTAATGGTTTACCTGATGGGATTTATTGCATTCTTCGCTTTCTCTCAAGGTGCAGTGCTTTGGGTAGTTATCTCAGAAATTTTCCCTAATAAAGTACGCTCAAAAGGCCAGGCTCTTGGAACTTTTACTCACTGGATTTTTGCCGCAGCATTAATTTGGGGATTCCCGGTAGTAAACAACACGGTTGGAGGTGGCATTTCCTTTGGCTTTTTCGCCGTAATGATGGTGCTTCATTTCTTCTTCGCCTGGAAAGTACTTCCTGAAACAAAGGGCAAATCGCTGGAAGAAATTCAGCAAGAGATGAAAAGAAGATAAGCCACTCTTTACCTCCCCGAGGGGAGGAACAATTCCCATTTGAGGGATAAGAGAGGTAACTAAAAAGATAAATGAAAAGAAATATAATATAACAAAGTGTTTCCTAATCCCGATGAAGTCGGGAGATGGTCCCCCTCGGGGGATTTAGGGGGCTTTACTTAATCAAATCAAAATGGAAATTACGAACAACGAAATCTTGTGTATTGGTGAGGTACTTTGGGACCGACTTCCTTCTGGAGCAAAACCCGGTGGAGCACCAATGAATGTAGCAATTCATTTAAATGCCATTGGTTTAGATGTTGCAGTTGCGAGCAGTATTGGTAAAGATAAGCCGGGCGAAGAATTAAAATCTTTCCTTGAAACTTCGGGTGTTTCAACCGACTATATTCAGGTTGATGATTATTTGCCAACAAGCGAAGTATTGGTTCATTTAGATGAAAACAACAATGCGACTTACGAAATTTGTGAGCCGGTTGCATGGGACAATATAAAACTGACGGATGCTTTGGTGGAGAAAGCCAAAAAATCAGGATTGTTGATCTATGGTTCGCTGGCTTCGCGGAATCCTATTTCCAGAAATACGATTATGAATTTGCTGGAATTTGCTGGAGTAAAACTTATCGATGTAAATTTTCGAAAACCTTACGACTCGCAGGAAATAGTTGAAAGGCTTTTGGAAAAAACCGACATCGTAAAATTAAACGACGATGAGCTGGTGGTTTTTGCACAATGGTATAACAAACACAAGTATGATGAACACAGCTTGATTAAGTGGTTTGTTGCGCAGTACAACATACAAATGCTTTGTGTTACCAAAGGCGAAAACGGTGCCTTACTCTATTGCGATGGCGAATTTTACGAACACCCCGGATTTAAAGTTAATGCGGTAGATACTGTTGGTGCCGGAGATGCTTTTCTCGCCGGATTAATTGCAGCACTATTAAATAAAAAGGAACCAGCCGAAGCATTGGCCTTCGCTTGCGCAACGGGTGCTTTTGTGGCCTCGAAAGCCGGTGCAACGCCGGAATACGATATGGATGAGATAGATAGTATTTTGAAACAACAACAAAGTAGTTAAGAAATCAGTTTATGAATAGAAATTTAGCAATACTATTTATATTTTTTTCAGGATTTATGCTAGCCTGTACCTCAAAACAGGAATCCCAAAAAGATACAAGCAATTCTAATAAATCTGGATATTACACCGAAAAATA
>JBFFMM010000087.1:0-11503 GCA_041554075.1 Draconibacterium sp.
CGCTCACTTTCTTCTGCTTTTTCTTTGGCAATTTTTAACTCCTCGTTTAGTTTTTTTATTTGCTGATTTTCTCTATCCGTTTTATCTTTAACGGCCAAATCATCAATCATCATATTAATGCCCATTGCCAAAGCATCAATTTGGTCGTATTTATCCGACAAAGCAACCTGCACCGATTTATCACCTCGGGCAACCTGCGTTACCGCATCAATAATTCTCTGAACCCTCTCGCTGTTTCTTTCACCGAACATGTTCCTGCTTTTTAAATTTTAGTTAACCAATTCAAAGCATCTTTCTTGCTTCTAAAAAACCGCATATTACTGCGTTTGTGCGTTCCTATTACAAAATTGGCTATTACCTGTGCAACCGGATTCATTCCAAAAGTTGCGACTTTACCGGTTTTTTCAAGAGTACTGATTTCTTTCCATACTTCACGGGTTCCCGGCTCATTTTTTCCACATTTATTTAAATCAATTAAATAATTGCATTTGGATTCCATGGCCGAACTCTGCTGTACACATATTTCTTTCAGCTCAAGGGCCATTTCTATTGTCTGAACCCCGGTGGCTATTACATGTATCACAGAGTCACCTCGTATTATTACAGTGTCTCCTCCTACTCTAAATTCAGCATCTTCTGAATTTTGCATGTTTTATAAATATTAATTTGTTTATTCGCGTCCACTCGAATAACTGCAAAAATAAACATATATATGAATTCTACAACTGATTCAGTATTTCAGGAATAAAGTTTATAAAAATTTCAGAAACAGACGATTCAGGATGGGGTTCGAATTGTATTTTAACGCTTCTATATTGATATTCAATTCGGGGGAACAACTTAACTCGTTTCGGGCAGTGTGAATATAAACCGGTTTCCGACTCCCGGTTGACTTTCAGCCCATATTTTGCCTTTGTGATTCTGGATAAACTCCTTACATATATTTAAGCCTAATCCCGATCCCTTCTCATTTTCTGTTCCGGCGCTCGATGTATTTACCACTGAATTAAAAAGCAGCTTTATTCTGGCTTTGCTTATTCCAATTTCTGCTAAAATTTGGCTGAAACTGAGATGAAATTTTAAGACGAACGGAGGCTATTAAAAACGATTGGGGCTAAAATGAATGCTGGCTTGAATCAGATTTTAAATTTGATTCAAGCCAGCATTCATATAAACAACCACAAAATGGTTTATTTTACTTCATTAACTTCAATAACCACACTGGTATTTCGCAAGTTGACATTGGGGTTAATTCCCACTTTCATTAGAAAATCGCCGGTATAAACTTTTTCAGAATTGATCCATGAACGCCTTCCCGGGTAAACGTTTACTTCTTTTAAACGATATTGTTTATTTGCATCGAGGCCGGCAAACTTAACCGGACGAATTGTTGCAGTTTGATTATAGCGCATATTCGCCAAATAATTGAAAACAATGCCGCGACTTTTAGTTTTGTCCACATACATTAAAGCGGCAATGTCGTTTTCGTAAGGATTTACCAAACGATATAAATCGCCATGCCAAACCACATCTTTAAACGAATGGTAGTTCTGAACAGCTTCTTTGGCAAACTGTTTGTCTTTTTCGTTGAGCTCGCCCGCAACAATATCAAATCCCAACTTGCCCATACTGGCCACATCCACACGGTATTTTAAAGGTTGTTTTCCCCAGTCGGTAACATGGCAATCGGTTACTATTGATGGAAAGAAATACGAGTAATCCCACTGCATGTAAATACGTTCAAGCGGGTCGGTATCGTCGCTAGGCCAAAACTCAGTGAAGTATTTAAACAATTCGTAGTCGCCGCGTCCTCCGCCTCCCGAGCACATCATAATCGGAATTTTAGGGAATTTCTCGCGCACTCGCTCCATTACACTGTACAATCCTTTGGTGTACTCAATGTAAAGATGTGTTTGTGGTACTTTTTGTTTTTCGAGATAAGCCGAGTGTGCATTGTAAATAACCGAATTACAATCCCACTTAATAAAGGCCAACTCCGGATTTTTAGTCAGCAAATTATCTACAATACCAAACACAAAATCCTGCACTTCAGGATTCGACAAATCCAACACCAGCTGGTTACGGAAATATTTTTCAGGACGCTCGGGTTGACGAATTACCCAATCCAGGTGATTTTCGTACAACTCACTTTTGGGATTTACCATCTCAGGTTCAATCCAAATGCCAAATTTTACTCCGGCTTTGGTCGCCTCTTTTACCAAATATCCGATTCCGTTTGGTAATTTCTTTTTGTTTTCCTGCCAATCACCCAAACCGGCATTGTCGCCATTTCGAGGGTATTTATTGGCAAACCAGCCATCGTCCAACAAAAATAAATCAACACCAAGATCTTTGGCATCGGCAAACAGGTCGGTAAGTTTATCCTCATCAAAATCGAAATAAGTAGCTTCCCAGTTATTCAGCAAAGTTAAACGCTCACCATTTCCATCCAATACCCTGTAATCGCGTGCCCAACGGTGTAAGTTTCGGCTGGCCTCGCCGGTTCCGTTGTGCGACACCACATACACCAACGATGGTGTTTTGAAAGTCTCGCCGGGTTGTAAAGTATATTCCGATGCAAAAGGATTTATCCCCGCCAAAAAGCGCAGATTGCCGTTGGCAACAATTTCAAAATCGTAACGAAAATTCGAACTCCACGCCAATTGCCCCAAAATTACGTTTCCGGTATTTTCGGCTGCCTTTCCATCGAAAGAAAGAATAAAATTTGGCGACTGTAATAAATACGCCCGCGTACCCAATTTCGAGTCGATCGATTTAATACCGCGAGTCAATTTTTCCTCGTTACGCTGCATTTCTTTGGCCCACTCGTTGCCATAGCTTGTCAGGTAATATTCCGGGTTGGTAAAAAACAAATTGGCAGAGGCAAACTTCTTTAAAACAACAGCTTCTTTTTGTGTATGTTTTATTTCCGTCCACTGTTCAATCACATTTTCCTTTGTCCATGCTTTGTAAAATAAGGTCACCTGAAAATTGTATTGAGCATCTTCCAATAAAATGGAAGTTAACATGGCATTGTCACTGGTCGCTTCCTGTTTATGACTCACATATTTTAGTTCCAGCGAAGTATTTCCATCTGATTGGATTACTTCCAATGCCGGCTCTACCAAATTCCATGTTCCGGCAGTGGTATAGGCAGCATTGTAAATTCCTCCGTTGTTATCTCTGAAATTATATGTATTTGAAACATTTTTATACTCGTCGGCGCTTTGAAGTGGCTCACCAAAATAAACAGTGTTTAAACGTCCATCAGGTGAGGTCTGGAGCAACAAAAGGTTATCATTCGTAGAAATAGGAATAATTGTTTCTTGTGCGCTTAAAGTTGCCGACAAGATCATCAGGATTAAAGCAAGATATGTTTGTTTCATGAGTACAGGTTTAATTGTTTCTATTACAGACGAAGTTAAACAAGTAAGTACCTATGCAGTATATGAATCTCTTCATGAATTCATTTCGAAGGTATTTATTTACCAACTAACATGTATCTAATGAAAAAAAAGAAAACTATTGCGTTCGAATACCACTGGTTACAAAAGCGAGCCCAATTTGCCCGTAAGTAGAAATCATTACTGCCTCGAATAACGGATCAGCGATTTCCGTTCTTTTGTTCCATTCAAAAATTACATTCGCACCGGTACCGCCTAAATTGTCGTTATGATTTATAATTATTTGTACTGTTTCCATGGGTAAAATATAAATCGAATGTTGCAAATACGAACGAATACAATCGCCACTGGTATTGTAATAATCTATTTTATCAACAAAAAGAGTATCCACCGTGCTAGTATTTCTCATGCTTATGGTAGCTGTTAAGTTTACTATTCTTTTTTCCGATTCACTGTAAATTTGGGGGTATACAGACAAATAACTCATTCCACGTTCCAAAGAATCGGGTAAAGCATAGGTCACCTGTCGTTCGGCCCAGTTTTCAACAAGCAGGCTGGTTTCTTTTTCCTTATTTTGACATGAAAAGAAAACAAGAACTAAAAGAACTAAATACAACAGATTTTTCATTTTACTTTATATTTATCTTCAAAATAACAAAAACCAACTTTGAAAAACAATGGAGTATGGCAGGTTTGGCAACCTGCCCAATAAGAAAAAAAATCTCCACAAAACGGTTTGACAAGAATTTCCTATTTACTCTTCACACGACAACAGCTACATACTTTGCTGAAGATTCGCTATTGTTTGCTGAATAGCAGTCTTATCCTGCACTGAAATACCTTCAACTTTCAAGGCGTTTTGGTACAATTGAAGTGCCCCGTTTTTATTGCCGTCTTTCAAATAAATATCGGCCAGGAAACTCGTCGCGGTTAAAAACTGTGGGTGTACTTTAATAAGTTCGTTTAAGGTTTTTACCGACGCAGCTTTTTGTCCGTTTTGCATTTGGTAATACGCCAATGTGTATGCGTAATTCGGATCTTCGGGGCGCGCTTTGGCAGCAACGCTTGCATAGTTAACCGCTCCGGCTAAATCACCTTTTTGCCCGAGGATTACACTTAGATTTTTTGCGGCAACCGGATTGCTCTCCGGATTACTTTTCAAGGCAGCTTTTAATGCGACTTCAGCTTCTTCTAAACGTCCCTGCTCAGCAAGTAATAATCCCAGATTCAAATTAGCAGCTTCATTCTCCGGATCAAACTCAAGTACCTTTTTTAAGTTTTCTTCTGCTTTTGCCTGATTTCCCACATACGAATACAACACCGAACTGTTAATCAGCGGCATTATCGACTCGGGATACAAACGTGCAGCTGTTTCATACGAATTTAAAGCAGCCTGTGCATCACCTTTATTCTGATGATAAATCCCCAGATTATAGTGGTTGCTCCAGTTATCTTCGCGCGAAGTAATGGATGCTACGTACTCATTTTCTGCTTTATCAACGATTAATTGTTGTTTTGCCGTAAAACTGCCTTCAGGAAAAGTAATAATGGCATTTGCTGCCTGAATACGCACCAAACGAATTTCATCTTCACAGGCTTTTAGCAAAGCACTTTTCACTTCATCCGTATGAATCCCTGCTAATCCGTAGGCCGCTGATGACCTCACTAATTCTGACTTATTATTTAATGCATCTAAAAAAACGTCTGTTTTCGACTCATCGGAATAATTACTCAATAAACGCACAAAGGAATTGGCAACTACTTCATTTGTTTCAGGGCTTTTAATGTATTGGTACATTTTGTCAACATTTGTCCAGTCGTTTTCGCGTGCCTCTTTAATCAATTGAGCCCACTTTAAAGTTTCCTCCTGGTAATTTCCGTTTGGTCGCTGTTTTACAATTTTATTGGCCCACTCAGGCGATTTATCGGTGTGACATTGGTTACAGGCATTTGGCGACCCAAACTTAATTGTAGCTTCGGGCATTGGCGGACGGAACGAATGATCGCTGCGAAGAAAATGCCCCACAAATTCACGTTTGGGAGCATGACAACTAATACAGGTTAATCCGGCTTTTGCCGGATGTCCGGTGTGTATTTCCAAATCTTCATTTCGATTGTTATGGCATTTCAAACATGCATCATTGGGATTATCTTTATTTCTATCGCGTCCACTTGAGGTATGACAGGTAACACAATGCAATTCGCTTTCGGCGACACATTTGTTCATCATCCAATCGGTTAGCGTATAGTTTTCACCAAGGGAACGTCCATCGGGATAAAAATCACGGTCTTCCAATGTAGTCACATTGTAATTATCGAAATACTTATCGCCCGGCATGTAACTCGGAGTTATGGGTGTCATTTTTGCATGACATGGTGAACACGACGCATTGTGTTGCTCTTGCGTAAAAGTAGATGTAACAATTAAACCTATATCTTCAGGAGCTTTTTCACCTTCCTTTAAGTTTTTGAAAATTCGAACGTGCTCTCCTGAGGGGCCATGACAGGTCTCGCAGTTTATACCAGCCTCACGCCAGGTCGTCTGGTAAGTTTCGGTTTGTAAATCGTAATTGGTACTCAGCTGACTGATGTGGCAGCTGTAGCAACCTGTGTTAAAAGTAAACATTGCATCTTTCCAGGGCAGTGCTTCATCTTCGGGCGAACCATCGTCAAAATGACGCATTCCGGCCTCGGGGTAATTAAACCAAATTTTTCGGTTCGCATCGAACGCAAGCGGAATGGTTTGAAGTTTTCCTTTCTCAAGCGGAGCAAGAAAACAGTATACGTTGTGTCCACCCATTGCCCACAAAACATTGTATGTTTCCTTTAGTTCATCGCCCTTTTTTTCATACATCATCATGGTTGAATCGAAAAACTCAACATAAAACTGCTTGCCTTCAACATCAATACCCCCGCTATTGGGTAACTGATGTTTGTTTATAAATTCAGTATTTATTGGCATCATGGCCTGACCGTGGTATGATGGCGACCAAAGCTGGTAAAATTTTTCGTGGCATTCGCGACAACTTTCTGAGCCTGAGAATTCATTCTCCACCGTTTGTCTTGGTCCGCGCTGAGTGCATGAGAACATAGCCAACACAACCAATAATCCAACATTAAATTTTATCATCCGTCCCTTCATAACGATCCGTTTAAACACTTACAAATATTAGAATTATAAAACAAAGAATGAATTTAATTTTTAAAAAACTTACACTTTACAAAACACCCAATAAAATAAGAAATTCAAATCATCTTTAAAAAAAACGAGTTACTCAATGAGCAACTCGTTTTTATATGGTACTAAATATTCGTTTTATTTCTTTGTATTAAACAATTCCTCTTCGGTAACCTTTTTCACCAACATACTGTCTTTTAAGGTTCTATTTATTGCATTATACGGCGCAACCACTACCTCATCGCCTTCCTGTACACCTTCTAAAATTTCGATACTATTGTTATCCTGAATTCCGGTTTTTACTTCAACCTTTTTAACCCGGTCACCGGCAAATACAAAAACAACTTCCTGTTTTTCTTCTTTAACTGCAGTGGTGTTATCTTCTGTAGTAGCAGTAGTCGTTTCGGTTTCCTCATCGACTACTTCTTTAGTACCTCCACCTTCTTTTTTAATACGTGTTGTTACTGCCGAAATTGGCACCGAAATAACACCATCACGGGTTTCGGTCAAAATATCCACTGTTGCCGACATTCCTGGTCGGAAAGGATAAAGGTTGCCGGTTGTTTCGTCAATTAAGTCTTCGTACGAATCTTTTAGCAAAAGAACTTTTACATCGAAATTGGTTACCTGGTCGGCAGTAGTACCTGTTGTACTGGCCGAATTGGCAATTTCAGTCACGATCCCTTTAAACTTGCGATTTAAATAAGCGTCAACCTCTACCAAGGCTGTGTCGAATTTCATAACCTTAACAATGTCGTTTTCATTCACTTCCACCTGCACTTCCATTTTATCCAAATCAGCAACAGTCATCATCTCAGTTCCCACCATCATACTGGTTCCCACAACACGTTCTCCTTTTTCAACATTTAATGCAGAAATGGTCCCCGATATTGGTGCATAAATTTTTGTTTTGGTAAGCTGCTCCTGGGCTTCAGACACAGTTGCTTCTGCACTTCGCACCGAATACTGGGCGGCTTTCACCTCAGCCTGAGCTACTTTATAGGCAGCCTCCGCTGTTTCAAACTCCGATACAGGAATGGTTCCTTTGTCGTACAATTGTTTACTCCTTTTGTACGAAAGTTCGCGTTCTATTTGTTGTGCCTCGGCTTGTGCCAACCTTGCTTTCGACGAATTCAAAGCCGCTTGCGATCGGTTTAATGCCGAAATATACATCTCAGGTTTAATAATACACAAAGGATCGCCTTTGGTAACTGCGTCGCCTTCTTCAACATAAAGTTCAACTATTTCACCTGCCACATCGGGGCTGATTTTCACTTCCGTTTCCGGTTGAATTTTACCATTGGCAGTAATAAATTCAGTAATTGTTTTGCTTTCAACCTTTTCGGTGGCAACGTTTATTGTAAACTCGTTACCAAACCACCCGGCCTTTTTTCCAATTACCAGTAAAATTATAACTACCACTACTAATCCAATGGCATATGGAAGAATCTTTTTTTGCTTCATCTTGAAGAAGTTTTTTTTTATATGTAAAGAATAGTTCACTAAAATTACAAGAAAAATCCGATCTCTTTGAAATAATAGTTCATTTCGACAATTTACTTACTCTTTTATTAGCATCCGTGCTGTTAACCGACTGTGTTGTTCCAGGTAAATATCCTTCTCTTTCACCATCCAGTCCAATACATCTTCGGTGTAATGACGGATTGTAACCAGCGTTAATTCGGTATTATAGCGAATATTATAGGCCGATGAAAGTTCTCCAAAAATCTCCTCCAGATTTTCATCCGATGCATCGGCAACAATATTTAAGTCGATGGCAGATTGTTGCATTAACGTAACTTTTATCAATTTTTCGATCAGAAAATTTACCACACGATCAATGTCGTTGATTGAGATAATGGAGAAATCTTTAGCTGAAAGGGTAATTAAAACCTGATTTTCTTTTAAAATAAAAATTGGTGGCAACTCTATTTTATGATCGATCTTATGAATTACTGTCCCGGGGTTTTGAGGTTCCACAAACGATTTTACCAACAACGGAATACCTTGATTGTGCAGAGGCTGCATTGTTTTTGGGTGAATTACCTTGGCGCCCGAATGTGTCATTTCAACCGCCTCTTTGTACGACAACTCATTAATCATTACCGTATCTGCCATTTTTTTGGGGTCGGCGCTTAATATACCGGGTACATCTTTCCAAATCGAAACACTTTCAACGTTCAGTGAACTTCCAATTATCGCGGCCGTAAAATCCGATCCTTCGCGTCCCAGCGTTGTGGTTAAATTGGTGTTCGTCGATCCGATAAAACCCTGTGTTATGTATAAATCGAAACCGGAAAAAGTAAGCTCCCTTTTCACAAGTTCTGCTGTCCATTTCCAATCCACTTTTGCATCCCTGTATGTGTCATCCGTTTTAAGGCAGGTTCTTATGTCAATCCATTTATTCGAATGCCCAAGCGCATTCAAATAATCACTTACAATTCGAGTAGAAATCAATTCGCCAAAGCAAATAATCTGGTCGTATTCAAAATTAAAATCGTACGACGGACGTGTTTCCAGCTTTTGCTCCAAATCGGTAAACAACTGATAAACAGCCTGCGGCAAACCCTTTTCGCCAAACAAACTTTCAATAATTTCAAGATGGTAATCTTTAAAGGATTTAAAAATCGCCGGTTTTTCATCCGTATCGTTAAAGTAAGCCTTTATCAATGTCTCCAATAAATCGGTACTTTTTCCCATGGCCGAAATAACCACCACAAGTTTACCCGTTTCACTTTTTATAATCTGATATACATTTTCTACCGCTTTTGCATCTTTAACAGAAGCACCTCCAAATTTGAATACTTTCATTCGTACAGATTGTTTTTATATTGCGACTCATGGTACTCCTTTTGTCATTCTCCAATCTTATCAGAGTTTCTACCATGGTCGTTTCATTCGTAAATTAACCTTATGCCGATAAGCTTTGTGCCCGGGCATTTTTTAATTGTTACAAAACTATATTTTTTGTTCAAAACGAATACTAAAATTTACCAGAGAATTATTCTGTTAAAAAAGTATTATTTTAGATGACTCCAAAAGAAAATCGTTATGAATAGTACATCAACAACTACACTAAACAATGGTATAAAAATGCCATGGCTGGGATTGGGTGTTTTCCAATCGCAAGAAGGAAACGAAGTAATTAATGCTGTTAAAGTGGCGCTGACCAACGGTTACAAAAGTATTGACACAGCTGCCATTTATCAGAATGAGAAAGGAGTTGGGACGGCGATTCAGGAAAGTAAAGTTGCCCGCGAAGAGATTTTTCTGACTTCGAAAGTTTGGAACAGCGAACAGGGTTACGCCACTACTATGGCAGCTTTTGAAAAAAGTTTGGAGAAGCTGCAAACCAATTATCTGGATTTATACCTGATCCACTGGCCTAAAGGAGAAAAATCGATTGACACCTGGAAGGCTCTGGAAGAATTATACGCAAAAGGAAAAATTAAAGCCATTGGAGTCAGCAACTTTCTGGTTCATCATCTCGACGATTTTTTGCCCCACTGCAAGGTAATTCCGGCCGTAAATCAAGTTGAATTCCATCCTGAACTTATTCAACCCGAATTATTGAGTTATTGCAAAAATAAAGGAATTCAATTGGAAGCGTGGTCGCCAATTATGAAAGGCAAAGTAAATTCAATACCTCTTCTGCAGGAGTTGGCAGCCAAATACGACAAAACACCGGTTCAGATTGTATTACGTTGGGATATTCAAAAAGGGGTGGTAACCATTCCGAAATCGGTTACCGACGAACGAATCATTTCAAATGCCGATATATTTGATTTTGAACTTACGCCGGACGACATCAAAAAGATTGATTCACTTGACAAAAACAAACGGATTGGACCTCATCCCGACAACATTTCGTTTTAATCCATACATGTATTAAAAATTATTTTTACGATGAAAAAACTGCTCACTATTCTTTTACTGGCATTTGTTTTTACTGCCTTTGGTCAAATTCAGCAAAACAACCTTAGCCAGCTTACCATTGAAACCATTATGCAAGATCCGGCAAAATGGATCGGAACTTCGCCTGAAGACATTACATGGTCGGATGATGGCACAAAAATTTATTTTGATTGGAATCCGGATCAGGATACACTTTCGTCTCGCTACTCCTATTCGTTAAAAACAAAAAACATTGAAAAGGTTGAATTGAACGAGAAGCTTAAATTGCCTGGTCGATACGCCAATTATAATACCGACAAAACGGAAAAAGTATATACCCGAAACGGAAATATTTACTTGCTCGACCTTAAAACCGGAAACGAAAAACAACTTACCAATTGGTTCGAGCGTGTTTCGTCGCCCGTGTTTGTTTTAAACGATACCGAAATTGCCTTTGAAAAAGACAACAACCTTTTTACCATACATCCTGAAACGGGTTTAATTCGGCAGTTGACCAACTTTGTATCGGGAAGCGAGCCCAAAAAAGACAAAAGCTCAGCACAGGCAAAATGGCTGGAAGAGCAGCAGAAAGAATTGTTTGTGGTGCTTAACGAACGCGAAGCCAAAAAGAAAGCCAGCGAAAACCAACGCGAAGCAGAAAAAGAAAAACAAGCCTTAAAAATTTACACGGGTAAAAAACGCGTAAACGGCATTTCCTTAAGTCCAACCGGTAATTTTGTTATTTATTCGATTTACGAACGCGGGAATGGAAAAGCAACTTCGGTAGCACACCATGTAACCGAATCGGGTTATAGCGAAGAAGAAGCGGCGCGTGTAAAAGTGGGAAGTCCGCAGGGTGGTGTTGAAATGGGCATTTTCGATGTAAAAAACAACAAGTTGGTAACAATCGATAAATCACAAATACCGGGATTAAAAGACCTGCCCGATTATTTGAGCGATTATCCGGAATGTATGCCAAAAGAAGGAGATAAAATTGACGATCGCGAGGTAAATATTCTTGGCCCCA
>JBFFMM010000088.1:0-11378 GCA_041554075.1 Draconibacterium sp.
AACAAACTGTAAATTCTAGATAAACTCATACTGCAATCTTTCAAATTAAATGCAAATCCAAAAGTTCTTCCAAAACTCCCGGTAATTAAAACAGGAAGTTTTATTCCCTTCGTTTTTCCATAACTTACAGGTCGAACGTTATAAACAATAGCCGTGAAAGCTGTATGTTTAAAAAGATTAGAAGAAGCACGGCTACAGTTTATAACAAAGTACAAATTGCATTTTTGCCGTGCATCTAATCAATGGTGGAGCTTAATTAACCATATTTTTAAAAGCCCCTCCCGCATACAGCAAAGCTGTTTAGGAATTTAATCCTGCATAATTTGATAGAACATATTCCTTTTGTTCGTCAGTCAATGAATATGCTTTATCCATAAACTTCATTGCCACATCTTCATTTTCGTCTGCAAGTGGCAAATAATCAAGTTTAAATTTACGGCAATATTCATTTAGTTTCCAGTATTTGTCACGAACCTCACGAACACGGTCATTTATTTCATCTTCAATCCACTTAGCCTCAGATATTGCAGCTTCGTAGTCTTTTAATTCCTTTTCATACTGCTCTTTCATTTTTTTATTTTGAGCAATCATATCAACAAGTGCATTGTATTTCTCAATTGAATAAACACGTTTTGAACCAGTCACACTCCATTCTTTGTAACTGTAACCACGCGTTTTCATTTTTGACGTGATATAAGAATATTCTGAACCAGCTTTGTTGTAATCATAAGTAACCGAACATTTTGTTTCGCTACCTGATATTTGCCGAATCAACTTGCTTAATTCATCCATGCTTTCAAAACACAAATCATCACCAAACAATTCACAATAATAAACAGTTTTGTCCGGTTCTTCAATATCAAAATAAGAAGGCATTTTGGGTTTAGGCACTAATTTAATCCCTTCTTCTGCCTTTTTCAATTTAATTCTAAGCGTAATTTCTTCATCTGTTAACGCAAGAATTTCTTGTTCTGTCATTTCTTTTAAATTTTTCATTTTGCTGTATGTATTTAATTTATGCGAGAGAAAACGCCCCCGCTTCGCTTTTAAAAATATTACTTTAGTATTTCAAATAATCGTCAGTTTTAAAACGCAACTTGTACAAACCGTTAAACCGAATCCCTTCGGGCCTCAGTCTAACGGACACTATTTCCTAAAATAGCTATCACCGGCAATATTTTTAACAGCATCCTCTTTAGTTACTTTAATATACCGGAAGAAACTTTTTTCGGTGGAATGCCCGGTAATTGCCATAATCTCGTATGCGGTCATTCTTTTGGTCATGTACATATTGGTGGCGGCACTCCTTCGGGCCGTATGCGACGATATTAATTCCCATTTCTCCTTTGTTTCGGTAACGATTTTTCCGCCTTTTGTATAGCTGAATTTTATCGGATCGGTGAGTCCAATATTTTTACATATATTTTTAATGTATCTGTTAAAATGCTGAATACTTAAACCTGTTGGTATTTCACCATCGTACTTTTGATAAATTTCTTTTACAAAATCGTGCAGAGGAATAACCACTTTTGTTCGGGTTTTTTTGGTGATTTTTGTAATGAAGTCCGGATCGAAATTTTCTTTTTTAAGTGTCGAATAATCAGAATACCGCAAACCAGTTAAACAACCGACCACAAACAAGTCACGAATCATCCCTTGCTTTTTAGTGAGACCTTTAAAATAGTAAATTCGTGTAATTTCGCTGCTCGATAAGAAAATAGTAAATGGAATTTCACCATCCACATCCACATCGTCATAAGTTCGATCAACTGCATAACCATATTGCCCGGCTTTTTTAACCATAGACTTAATTAAACAAAGAATACTTTTGATGTAATTCTGGCGAAGATTTAACTCCTCTAAATAACATATAAAATCGTCGAGGAAATCTTCGTTTACGCTGTTTGTGTAGATGTCAACATCATGTTTTTGAGAAAACGAAAGTAAATGGTAGATAAGGGTTTTGTAATTCTTTTTGTAGCTCGCGCCGTTTCTTTTCGCTTTCCGATTGACAGTGACGGTGATAAAATCAGAAAATTTAACGCCTGTTTTTGGCTCGGATAATATTGACCGGTTGATGTAGTCTTTCTTTCCCGATGCCGGGCTCTTGTGTACAATTTTTAGTGCTCTCATAATTTTGATTTTATAATTTCTTTACCAATAGGATTCCGCAGCTCCATTAACCGATGGTACATATTGCCGAGGCGTGATTGTACATCGAACCAGGTTGTTGGATCTTCGATTTTACTGGTAAAACTAAATTTACGTTCCAAGTCAACTATCTCTTGTTCGATTTCGCTGCGATGATATTTACGCTGAAATTTTAACTGCCCGATAGTAGCATATTTTCGTGCAGTGTTGGATTTACTGCCATGTATTTGAATCTCACTCATTATACTGCTTCTTTAGTTTGTTTTATAAAAACATTAACCCGGCTTTTTACAATTGCTCCTGCAACTATTGGAACAACTGCGTTTCCTATATATTTTTTCTGTTCGGTTTGGGTGCCTTTTAAAATATAGCCGGACGGAAAACCCTGAATTAATAAAAGCTCCGGAATTTTTAACATCCGCATTTTTATATCGATAATGCCATAAATAGCCATAAACAGACGAATCTTTTTCATTGTCTCGTTATCGCGCGTGAAATATGGTATGGCAAAAATTTTAGATCGGGTTGTTCCCACAATCGACATGGGCGCTTTATCTTGCCGGGCAACAATTGTCGGGCTGGGTTTGTCTACTGACGAAGTATTTCCGCCCCATGCCGGATTCAATAAATAATGCCATTTCCGATTGGCAGTGATAACCGGTGCCGGCGAATCGATCGAGCTGCCTACATTATTAAAGTTGGTATTCATAATCCATGGCTGTGCAGAAATAAGGTTTTGTTTCGGATTTGAGGTTACACTTCCGGCGGGCCGGTTTAACGAATGCGGTAACGATTTTCCAAACTGTTGATCCATAAACATTACCGATGTTAATCGTTGTTTAGGAACTCCTGTGATAGTCGGATTTGGCTTTTCGATACTCGATAACTGTCCACCTCCATTGTAGTAATTGGTTATAAATTTGGGTTGAACTGTAGCAAATTTGTCTTTGGTAACTAATGTTGGAGCTGGTTTCTCAATACTATGACTATTGCTTTTATATTGATAATCTACCAAATAAGCACTGTCTTTGGTGCGTAACGTTGGGCAAGCAGTTTCAATCGAAGTATTAAAACCGTTTCCGTAATAGTGCGATAAAAAACAAGGTTTTACAAGTGCGTGCCGGTTGTTACACGAAATAGATCCAATGGGTTGTTCAATCGATTTAACTTTTTCTGCAGGATTGCCACCATTATATCGTTTTATAAATACCGGAGAATGATGATCTTTTGTGGTAACAGCATGTGCCGGACCATTTACAGAAAGTACTTTACTTTCCGGATCTCCCGAAAAATATTTCTGGATAAATTCATCATCACCATTTGCAACAAATTTTACCAGTCCTGCATAGATCCTTTTTAAAGTATTTTCCGAAAGTGGTTTTTTACGAATAAAAATAGATCTTCCTTCATCGTTTAAATCGAGTACTTCGCGCACTGGTTTCCATTGTTTTAAACTTTTGAATAGTCCGTTTTTTACAGGTTCTTTACTGTGTGTAGGTTCGGGCCAGGTAATGGGTAAACCAATTTTAGCAAATGTGCCAAAAAACCGAAGCCGCGAAGTAAATGCTCCAAAGTCTGCAGCATTTAATAATTGATGATCGAAATTATATCCGTAGCTTTTTATTTTTCTTACCCAACGCTGATAATCTATTCCGTTTTTTCGTGAGATTGGTCTTCCATTTTCGTCCAACGGTCCCCAGGCCATAAATTCGCGTACATTTTCAATGTCGATATAATCGGGCTGAAGTTCTTCGATATACATGTATAGGGCATGCGCCAGTGTTCGGCTATCGGCATCTCGTGGTAATCCACCTTTGGCTTTGCTGTAATTGGTGCATTCTAAGCTCGCCCAAAGTGCAATAATACATCCGGGATAATCTTTCCGGAGCTGCTTTCCCAATTTACGTAAGGCAACAACAACATTCCAGTCGCGCACATCTTCAATAAAATGCAAACACTCGGGGTGGTTGGCTTTATGGCTCTCAATGGCGTTTCGGTCGTGATTCACACAAGCAACTACTTTTGCGCCGCCTTCAACCATGTGTATTCCGGTGGTAGTGCCTCCTGCACCGCTAAAAAGATCGATGTAAAAGATCTCGCTCATAGATTTAATTCTAATTGTGGGTTAATTAAACGTGGTTTATACCATTGTTTTCCGTAGGTATCAACTAACCACTGCTTTTGTTTTAATTGTCCATAATATAAAAGTTCGCGATGAAATTTCACAAAGCAACTTCCACATAAAATATCGTTTTCGTAGTGGGCGGAGAAAAGTGCAGTACATTTGCAACATGAACGTTGGAGATACTTTTTAAAGCGAATTTCTCCATTAATTTCAAAGAAGCTTCCATCCGGCTTAATTTCAACACAATTTTCAAATTGGTAGTTTTCTACCAAAGTCTTATTTATAGCGAACCAATCAGGCCAATTTAAACTCCTGTCGGGTTCAGTTGATCTTCTTTCCCATACGGCTCGGCCTCCGGGATATTCCACTAATGTATTTATTCCTTTTTCCATCTTTTATTTTTGCTGCTGCCCTGCAGTCTTGTTTTGGCTGGCACTCCGCTTAATTTTTAACAATCGCATGGAGCTGTCGTGGATTCGTGCAAATGTTTTGTGTATGGATTCCATCTTTATACAAAGTGTGGAGAAAGATGGAAACCTTTAATTTTCATGGGTTAAAATGTTTTATTTGTTGGAGACATTTGCATACCGTTTTTTAATCCGGGTGATGCTCATTTCAGAAACACCATATTCTTTGGCAATTGTTCTGCCGGCTTCGCCTTTTGCCAGGCGGGTTACAATCTTTAAAGCTTCGGTATAACTAATTTTCGATGAACCCCTAAATTCAGAACTACCACCACCCTGCAATCCCTGTACTTGTCGGTTTTGCACCAACATGGCCTGTGTGCCCCATGCAAGGTTTTTGTAGTAGTCGAATATGGTATTACAATTCAGGTGCAGCACTTTGGGGTAATTATTGGGGTTAGGAACATAAGCCAGTGCAACTAATTTACTGCGGTAAATTCTTACTCCTTCAATATTAAGCTGGTAATGCCCACGGCGCGAGTTTTTGTTTTTTACGAGCGTTTGTGTTACCGGCTGGCCATTGTAACTTATTTGTTCGCCGTTGTCGCTTATTTCTATTTTTCCAGGTATTCCGGGATACGTAATTTGTTTGTTCATACCTCTTGTTTTTGCTCAACACCTTTATAAATGGCATAAAACTCGCGTTTTGTAATCTCAGTAATAACTTCCGATTCAATCTCGTAATCTTCGCCAAAATAAAGAATGATTGTTTCTCCACAGATCTCCACAAACGGATTGGTAAATTTGCTGAAATACTCAATCCCCAGTGTTTTAAATACAACATCGAAACAATGCCCTTTTAAATCGTTTGCTAAAAACGCACTCATTTCGCGACCTTTTTTTGTGCGATTATTCGGAACAAAAATGCCTTTGTGTTTCGCATGTTCTTTCCAAATTACCGGATCCGCTTTTTCGGGTTCGGTAAATTTAAACCCGATGTAGGTAGTTACCCGGTTCCAGTTTTGTTGCCCGGGATTACCGAGGTACGATTTCCACTCCAGCCCTGTTTTTTCCGAAATGGCAGTTTTGTTCTCTTCTTCAAACCCGATTTCTTCGGTCCGCATGTCGCGAAGCTTTTTATAAACCTCGCTCGTTTTGTCTTCGATTTTGTAATACATCTTTATTCTTTTTAATTTTTAATCCGATCGTTAATCGGGCATCCGTGTGGTTTCCTGGTTCTTACTTTGCCAGAGATGAAATTCATTGGCAATGTGTCTGATCTCTTCTGCAAACTCCGGATTACTACCGGCTTCCTGCACCATTAAAAAATAAGCTTCGAGAGCAACTACACTAGCACGGTCTTTCGCACGGATCGTAAAAGTTGGTTCTCCGCTTTTGCGGCATTCGTTAATAATTTGTACTGGATTTTTTGGCATAATATTAGTTTTGAGCTTCGGGCTTTGAGCCGTGAGCAGATTCATTTTTATCTTTTTTAAAGGCATTCCAACGTTTACAAATTTCTTCGCCAAGTTTATAAGCATCGGCCATTGTTGCTTCGGCATCTCCAAAAGTGTCGCGACTATGCAATTTTATCCGGGCAAATGGTATGTGCATGTTCTCTTTAAAACAAAGCGTTACTTCGGCATATTTGCTTTTTTCAACACAAATAAGTTCTCCGCTTTCCGTGTCGAAAGCACCTTCTACAAAATCGAATTTTTGATTAATCAGCATAATTGTATTTTTTAAAATGGCGCATCCATATCAGAATCGCCGGTGGTTGAATTTTCTTTATCATTGGCAGCGGGGGCGGGGGGGATTCCGGCTTTGGTACCAATATAAAAGCACTCTTTTGTTTTGCCGTCTACACTCTTCATAATTCTGCGGGCATCGTTACTTTCGCCACCAACACATAATTCTGCCGGATTAAACTGATAACCGTAATACTCGCAAAAGGCTGCCAGGTGTGTTTTAAATTTTTGTGCTTTATAACCTTTGCGCTGAGAGTCGGACAGCTGTGTAGTTCTGAAATTCTCGAACGCATTTTCGCGAATAATATACGTGTTGAAATAACCCGTTTCGGCTGGCGAATATTCCGGTGTTTCTCCTTCTTTTACTGTTTGGAAATAGTGATTTGCCCAGTGGAAGAATTCTTCGTCTCTTCCTAATCCTTTTGCCATTTCGCGGCGGGCTTGCCGTTTCTCCAGGTTCTCCATTGGTGGCTGTATTTTATCAAATCGCTGATACATTTGTATCGCATAAGCAATCACATTATAAAACTGATTCCACTCGTGGCTGTTAAAATCGTCGTACATTCTGCGCCCAAATCGGGTAAGAGGCGAACGGGTTTCCAGGTAATCGTTCTTTTTGGTGCGCTCGTGGTAAAAGTCGCTTACTCCGCAATTTAGCAAACGGGCAATGGTAGAGCTGTTGGTGTCGGGCAATTCAAAATTACTACTAATCAGCATTTTTCCGCTGTCTTCGTATTTCAAAACATAAGGTGCCAGGTTCTTCGGATTTACTTCGCGTTTACCGGTTACTTCGGTGTAGAAATATTCAAACAAACCGCGCTCGGCAAAATCGTCTACTTCAATAAAATCGTGAAATTCGGTTAATCCATCGTAGATAAATTTGAATTCCTGTTTTTCGTCGAGCTTCCGCCCACCCACATAAAACGAAGTGCGCACATAACCAATGGCCATGGTTAATAAACTTTTCCCGCTTCGCCCCGACGATTGTCCGATTTGCGAGATTTTCATGTCCTGTAAAAAAGTTAACCACGGTTTTGCCTTGTGTTTAAACTGGCTGCAGTGGTAGCCCAAAACAAACAAAATATTAATAAAAGCCAGCTCCTGTTCTGCTTCTTCCTGTTTTGTTAGTGGTAATTTATGCTCCAGCTCTTTGCGCCAGTGCACCCGGGCCAAATCTTTTAGGTAACGGATAAAAATAAAGTCTTTATCGCGGATAACAGTTTTGTATTTCTCCAGATCAGGAAACTGACTAATTTCGGCATTGGCATTATCTCTGGCGATATCGGTTTTGGCATTTTTTAGTTTATCCAGTAATTTCTGAAATTCGGGTGTTGGATGTACCTCAACCGGAGGATCTTTCTGAAGGTGGAAAGTATGATCGATTAAATGCGAAATTTTATCGCGGCCAACTTCCAGTTCTCCTAAAATAAAGTTCGGTAATTCTTCGTGTTTTATCCGCTTAATTTCGTCCACAGATATTTTTAAACTTACATTTTGAAAATTCAGCACTTCGGTTTTTGCCGAGTGATTTTTAAAATCGAGTGTAATTTCAGCCAGTTCCTGCAGGTTGGCTTCGCTAATTTGTGCACTGCTGTTTATTTTGTTGAGTATGGCAATTTCGTCCATTATGTTTTTGCTTTTTACATACTCTTTTACATGCCGTTTTACCAGCTTTTTAATATTATCAGGGTTAATTAGTTTTACTATTTTCCCCTGGATGTGGCAATAGCAGTAACCCGCTTTTTTATGATAGATGGAATCCATGCTGTAAAATCCCGACAGCTGCAAAAACCAATACAAATGTTCCAGACTCAGGTTGTATGAAATCTTTCCGTTTTTATCCTCGTTTTTTGTCCAGAATTTCGCGGTTTTAGCTTTCCGTTTTAGTGCCATAAAATTCCAGTACGTACTTTCCTGGTCTGTGCCCGAAATATTAATAAAGTCTTTTACATCTTTACACGGGTTACCTCTAAAATCTTTTTTAAACGAGATCCATTCCGGCAGCTCCAGTGTATTAAGGTTCATGTGTTTTAAAGCCTGTTTGGTGGCATGTTTTCTTCCGGTGGCATCGAGGTCCATTACCTGGTAATGGTTCTGGCACAAATCGTCGATTTCTTTGTACTGCCCCGGCTGGTAATCGGCACTCTCGGAGTTTAACCAGTAAACATGAAATCCGGTGGCATACAAATTTAGTGCATCGCTTTCGCCACTACACCGGAATAAATCTTTTACCCGGGCCTCGGGTTTTCCTTCGGGCATCACAATGTCTTCGTTGCTATCGGCAGCAAATTCGTTATCTGCATTTTTTAGCTGCTCGAGGCCATACACATAATCTTTTGGTTTCTCGCCAACATAAATAAACCGGTTCTTTTTTTCAGGATCGTAAGGTTTATACAACTTTTTAAAATCGCCATAATCAAAAACAAAAATCGGGTAATCTACCGTGGCAATAAAAGTATGCACCACATCTTTCCCCAGTTTTTTACTGAAAGCGCAATAATCGTAACGCTCAATGGGTTTACAATGAAATACTTCCAACGCTTCTGCAGTAACATAACGGCCAATGGCTTCCAGATCGGTTTTTGCCGGAGTTTCTTTGTACACAAATTTATATTCACCCTTTTTATCTTCGGGTTTCATATCGCGCACTTTATAATCGGGGCGGTATTTGGGGCGGTAAAATCCTTCGGATGTTATTGCCCGGCCAACTACAACTTCTTCGATGTATCGGAGCGCATCTATATACTGCAATCCCTCGTTCCACATTACAAATTTTACGGCATTTAACCCGTTTACTTCGTCCTGGTTGCCATAATCGGTGAGCAGATACAAACCATTAAACCAATACACCCGGGCACTGGCGGTTTTTTCGTCGGCCCGAAGTTTAAAATAATGTTTCGGATTTCGAAGATTTTCGCCGGGGTAATAATGCTCAAAAACCGACAGGCCTTGGTTGGTAGCCTTAAACAATTCGTTCTGGTCTATATATTTCATAGTTTTTTTAACTGCAGAAATTCAACTTCTTTTTTGGTTCTGATGGTGGGGTAACGTTTTTCGAGCATGGGCACAACAACATTGGAGTTGGCACCGTATGCAGCCCGGCACATGTGGTCTGGTACTCGAATTAATTCAACACGTAATACATCCCAAAGCTCGGCGCGGAATACTTGCTTGTTTTTTGGATCTTGCAACTCAATTACCGGCTTTTTAAACTCAGGGTTCTGAGGTTGCACTCTTTCGCAATACGGAATCTCCGATGGCGGTTGTATAATGTAAAAAAAAGGATGCGATGGAATACCGTGTTGAATCATAGTTATTTTCTTTTAGTAGTGAGTAAAAAGATATTTAGTATTAAGCATCAGTAACTTTTCGAGTTACGACAAGTTCTTTTTTCTTATTTTTCTTTTTCAGTACTACCGAATTTGGCACCGCTTTTACTTTTAGATCAAGATGATCGAGAATCAAATCAATTTTTGTTTCTAAAAGCTCAATCCGATGGGATATTGTTTTGTGTCCAGGAGGAGGTAAGCGAAAATGATCGTTTCTAGTAGCCGTTTCTCCAAAAATATTTTTTTCAAGCCAGTCTAATCGAATTGCCAATCTCTCATTTTCGTTAGTTAATTCGCGCCGTGTTTTTCTGTTGTTTGCCATAATATTTCGTTGTGATGGTACCATAATTTTTATCTGTATTAAATAGATTCCATCTTTCTACTCAGCCTAGAACAAGATGGAGTTCCTTGTTTTATTTTATAATCGGATATGCTTCGTATTGCTCGCCATCCAGTACATTACCCGCATGTTTTTTGCCAACTTTTTGTATTGACTGGTAGTATTCGTTGTCTGAATCGCCGCAAACAAGAAATTCTCCATCTTTATCTACTAGCTCAAAAATATCACCTGCCTTATTTGTGTAAAGTGTATATGGATTTGATTTCGAGTTGTAAGGTTGAATTCCGGTTCTGTTAATGCTAACTGGTTTATATTCTCCCCACTGTTTAAAAAAGAAAGGAGTGTTGGCCTCGGCACATTGGTCGCGCACCGATCGAACCCAATCGGGGTGCATTGGTCGGGCTTTGCTTCCGCTTTCGCCGCCAACTATGACCCACGAAACACAATTTTTTAATCCACCAGCATGGTATTTAAAACTTTCTCCTAACGAACTATTTGAATAGTCGATAGATGACAATAAAGGCTCGTGTGAAATAAATTTTACTTCGGCTTCTATGGTATTTAAATAAACTACCCTTTTTAATTGCTCCTGATTTTCGACAGAAACTCCCACCCAAACATTCTTTAAAGGCCACGCACTATCTTGTAATGGATCTTCTATGGCATAAGCGCTATTTTTGCTTTTCAGGATATTGTACGAAAGATTGCTGCGGGTTAAAGGGTCGTTCAAATATTCCGACATACGTTTTGCACGTTTGGTAAGCACAATAAATATATGCTGCGGGCAACATGCCATGGTTGCAAATATTTTATCAATATCCTGAAAAGAGGTGTTTTCGTGGAACAAATCGCCCATCGAGCATACAAATACCAACCTTGGTTTTTTCCACGATAAGGGTTTAATCGGATGTAAACCCAACAAGTGTGTTTTCCCATTCCACGCAAAAGGTTCGGCATGTGCATGCCGGCAAGTAACAAGGCGATAATATTTGGTTGATGAAATGTGTGCCAACCGAACAGCCATTTTTTCAGCATAACAATTTTCACATCCTTCAGAAATTTTACTGCATCCAATTATCGGATTCCAGGTTTCACCTTTGTATCCGGGCAAATTTAACCAGCCTATTTTATGCGTTTTTTTCATGGTTTTTGTGATTATTTTATTTTCACATAACCGCCGTTGCGGGTTTTTACATAAAAGTGGCATTCGTTAATCGGGTAGTTGCCGCCCATGGCCATGCTATGCACTCTTTTATCGTCGAAATAATAAACAGGATATAA
>JBFFMM010000089.1:0-11360 GCA_041554075.1 Draconibacterium sp.
CCGGGCTGGGTGGCGCTTCTGCAGCAGCTTCGCTGGCAGAACTTGGTTATAAAGTAAAAGCATTTTGTTACCAGGATAGTCCGCGTCGAGCACACTCGATTGCTGCGCAAGGTGGTATTAATGCTGCAAAAAATTATCAGAATGATAACGACTCGGTTTTCCGGTTGTTTTACGATACAATTAAAGGGGGTGACTACCGTGCACGCGAAGCAAACGTTTATCGTTTAGCAGAGGTTTCACCAAATATTATCGACCAGTGTGTAGCACAGGGTGTACCATTTGGTCGCGAATACGGCGGTTTGCTGGATAACCGCTCGTTTGGTGGTGTATTGGTAAGTCGTACATTTTACGCTCGTGGGCAAACCGGTCAGCAGTTGTTAATTGGAGCGTACCAGGCTTTAAACCGTCAGATTTCGAAAGGTAACGTTGAAATGTTCAACCGCCACGAAATGCTTGACGTAGTAAAGATTGATGGAAAAGCCCGTGGTATTATTGCCCGCGATTTGGTTTCGGGTGAGGTAAAACGTTTTGGCGCTCACGCCGTTGTTGTTGCAACCGGTGGATACGGAAATGTATTCTTCCTTTCTACTAACGCAATGGGAAGTAACGGTTCGGCTGCCTGGCAGTGCTACAAACAAGGTGCTTTTATGTCAAATCCTTGTTTTGTGCAAATTCACCCAACTTGTATTCCTGTTCATGGCGATCAGCAATCGAAACTGACATTGATGTCGGAATCGTTGCGTAACGATGGTCGTGTTTGGACTCCAAAGAAAAAAGAAGATGCAGTTAAACTGCAAAAAGGCGAAATCGGACCCAATGATATTGCAGATGAAGATCGCGATTTTTATTTGGAAAGAAGATATCCTTCCTATGGTAACCTTGTACCTCGTGATGTTGCATCGCGTGCAGCAAAAGAACGTTGCGATGAAGGTTTTGGAGTAAACGCCGAAGGAAAAGCAGTTTTCCTTGATTTTAAATATTCTATCGAGCGTTTAGGAAAAGATGTAATTACTCAACGTTATGGGAACTTGTTCCAGATGTACGAAAAAATTACCGATACTGATCCTTACAAAGAGCCGATGATGATTTATCCTGCTATCCACTATTCAATGGGTGGTACCTGGGTGGATTATAATTTAATGACTACTGTTCCTGGTTTATACTCAATTGGAGAAGCCAACTTCTCCGATCATGGTGCAAACCGTTTGGGTGCTTCTGCTTTGATGCAAGGTTTGGCCGACGGATATTTCATTCTTCCATACACCATTGGCGATTATTTGGCTGATGAAATTATGGTTCCAAAAATTGACGTAAAAACTCCTGAATTTGAAGCAGCTGAAAAAGCAGTAACTGGACATATTGAAAAACTATTCAATATTAAAGGTTCGAAACCGGTTGATTATTTCCACAAAAAATTGGGTCAAACCATGTGGGATAATGTTGGTATGGCACGTAATGCAGAAGGCTTGAAAAAAGCAATTGCAGACATCAAAGAGATTCGTGCTGAATTCTGGAAAGATGTTCGTATTCCCGGGGAATTGGACAACTTGAATCCGGAACTTGAAAAAGCTGGTCGTGTTGCCGATTTCCTTGATATTGGTGAATTGATGGCTCGCGATGCATTAGACAGAAACGAATCGTGTGGTGGACACTTCCGTGAAGAGTCGGCTACCGAAGAAGGTGAAGCAAAACGTAACGACGAAAAATTCACCTACGTTTCGTGTTGGGAGTATAAAGGAGAAGGCGAAGAGCCAACATTACATAAAGAAGACTTGGTGTTTGAAAACGTGAAGCTGACACAGCGCTCGTACAAATAGTCAAGTAAAATTATAAATCATAAATCTGTAAGATTATGGCTGATAAAATTTTGAAAAAACTCAAAATAAAAGTTTGGAGGCAGAACAACGCCAAGTCCAAAGGAAAATTTGAAACATATACAATCGAGAATATTTCTACCGGGTCTTCTTTCCTTGAAATGATGGATATTTTAAATTTCCAATTGATTGAAGAAGGAATTGATCCAATTGCTTTCGACCACGATTGTCGCGAAGGTATTTGCGGAACTTGTAGTTTGTACATCAATGGTCGTCCTCACGGACCAGACACCGAAGTTACAACTTGCCAGTTGCACATGCGTAAATTCAAAGACGGCGAAACAATTACAATTGAACCATGGCGTGCTCGTGCGTTCCCTGTAATTAAAGATTTGGTTGTTGATCGTACTGCTTTCGAGAAAATTCTTCAGGCAGGAGGATTCGTATCGGTAAATACCGGCGGTGTGCCCGATGCAAACACAATTCCAATTAACCGCGACGACGCTGAAGAATCGATGGATGCTGCGGCTTGTATTGGTTGTGGAGCTTGCGTGGCAGCTTGTAAAAACTCTTCTGCAATGTTATTTGTTTCAGCGAAAGTTTCGCATTTGGCCAAATTACCACAGGGTAAAATCGAAGCGAAGAGCCGTGCTAAAAACATGGTTTCGAAAATGGATGAGCTTGGTTTTGGTGGTTGTACAAATACCCAGGCTTGCGAAGCCGAATGTCCGAAAAGTATTTCTATTACCAATATTGCACGCTTAAACCGCGAGTATTTGGTTGCTAGAATTAGCGAATAAAAGCAGTTAACTACTATATTAACAGGCCTTTCTGAATTACCAGAAAGGCCTTTTTTTGTGCCTTTTTCGAAAATTTGTATTGTAATACTGCGAATAGGATTGTTAATTACTCTTTAAACCGAAGCTTCTCAGTAGTGGAAACAGCAAAATTTGGCTGTTAATGCACAGCGATGTGTGCATAAGTCTGTTTGCGAACAAAAGAATTCGATATGTTGATTCCTTACCTTCGCATAAATACATTGAAGATTATGCCATACAGACGTTTACCAACTACAGACAAAGCAAGGATTCGCGCTTTAAATGCAGCGCTTGGAAAAGTGATTAAGGAGAATGGTAGGAAGTTAGCGTTCTCGAATCATTCCATTGAAGAACTTCAGAATGTGAAAAACAATTTTGAAAACCACCTTACTCAGTACGAACTCGACACCAAACTCCAGTCGGAAAATATAAAAGAATACAAAACTGCATTTGATAGAGCAAGAATGTATGTTTCGCATTTTATGCAGGTATTGATTTTTGCTTCAGAAAGAGGTGAAATTAACGGTGGAATTAAATATTACGACGGATTGGATGCCTACGAAGGTAAATTACCTCCGCTCAACACCGAAAAGGAGATTTTAGAGTGGGGAAATAAAATGGTAAAAGGTGAGCAGGAACGCATGCAAAAGGGAGGAAGTGCCATATATAATCCGTCGATTGCGCTTGTAAAATTTAAAGTGGCCGAATTGCATGATGCTGCTATTTTTCAACAAACCTTGAAACGGAATACACTTCGTTCGTTTGATAAAATGCAAAATCTGCGTAAGGTAACAAACGATTTTATCAGCAAACTTTGGACCGAAATTGAAGAGAGTATTGAGGCCGAAGAGCCAAAAGTAAAACGACAGCTCGCTCAGGAATATGGTATTGTTTATGTTTTCCGTAGAAACGAAAAGAAAAAGATGACGGCCAAAGAAATGCAAACCGATTTGTTGTTTGAGTTCGCCTAGTTTCACATCAAAACTCGTAGTAAAAAAGATGCCATCCATGTTTATTGAATTATACATGTATGGCATCTTTTTTTAATGACACGACATAAAAAGTTAGTTTGTTATTGGAATTTGATTTCCTGCATTTTGTTGTTTTATCATCAGCATAAATACTACAATTAAACCCATACTTAAGGCCGCCATGTAATAACTGTCGGTAGTTGAACCAATTTCTTCAAAATCGGGGCTAATTGTACCATTATTGATGAGATACATCGCAATTACAGCCAATGCATTATTTAAAAAATGGCCTACCATTGGGAGCCACATCGAGCCACTCCAAACCAACAAATAACCAAAAGCTGCTCCTAGCATAACACGCGGTACAAAACCATAAAACTGAAGGTGCATGGCGCTAAAAAGTATAGCTGAAATCCAGACTCCCCAATGATAGTTTTTTGTCATGTTGGTAAAAATCTTTTGAATAACACCCCTAAATAAAAGTTCTTCTCCAATGGCTGGCAAAAGTGCAATCATAAATAGGTTAAATGCCAATCCTCCAATTGTATTTACATCGAGAAATGCTTCCGTAATTAATGCTGCGTTTTCCTCCGAATCTTTCATCCATTGTTCAATCCCCGACATCCATTCAGGGAGTGACATATTGTTATTTAACTCTCCAACCAGGTTGATAAATGGGCCGGCAAATAACATTAGTACAATCACTAAAAGCAATGTAGACGAATTAAATGATTTGTCGAGATGAAGATATTCGCTTGTATTTCCGTGAAATAAATAGCCCAAAATCAGCGGAGGTACAATAAATAAACCGATGGCTTGCACCGTTTGAAAATACTTTAATATGAAAATACTTTCCGGATTGTTGAAATTACTTAGTGAAGAAATGTTCATTACTGCATCCATACCAAAAAAGGGAAGCGCAATAACGAGCGAAAGTACCATAAACGCCAGGAAGCAAACCAGAATTACAAAAGCTGAAAAGATCAGTTGCGGAAAGGATTTCATATCCCTAAATGCGGAAATTGCCATATTCTAAATGTTTTTCGCAAAGATAGTTTTTTTGAATAATGTACATAAACGTTGCTGTCGTTCCCGCGTTGAAGGGAATGCATTTCTTCGCAGCATAGCAGTTTAATAATGAGATCCCTTGCTTACAGTTCCCTGATTTTCATATTTCGAAACATTGTTAATCCACCATGATCTTGCAAACCAATGTGTCCGGTTTTACTCATTCCGTAATTTGGTGCTTCGGCCCATTTACTTTTGGCTTTCAATGCTTTCCACTCGTCGGTCCAAAGTTCGTATTCCACTACTTCTTTCCCATTTAACCAATGTTCAACATGAGGGCCGTTTACTATAATTCGGGTGGTATTCCATTCGTCAATTGGAACAACCTTGGCATTTTGCGGAACATGCATGGCATAGTTTGCTCCTGAATATTGATGGGCTTCCAATTGGGTCGGCCAGCCTTTATCGTCAATAAGTTGGTATTCCGGGCCCGATTCGTAAATAGCGTTGGTAAGTCCTTCCTGAACATGAAAAAAGATGCCCGAATTACTTTCCGGAGTCACTTTCCATTCCAGATACAATTCAAAATTGGTATATTGTTTTTTTGTGATAATGTCGCCACCATGGTCGGAACCAACACCTGAATTGTGGAGTTCGCCGTTAATAATTTTCCAACCGGTGACTGCCCCTCCGTTAAACGTTTTCCAGTTGCTTACTGATTTTCCATCGAAAAGCAATTCCCAGCCTTCGTTCATTTCTTTTTTACTTAGAGTATTTATTTCACTTTTTTTGGTGGAGGAACAAGAAGAAAAAATCAAGATACAGCTTAAGGTGATACAATAGGTTAATGTCTTCATTGTATATGATGATTTAGGTTTAATTCATGTAAATGTACACATTCAGAAGCAAAGTAAATTTTAGTTTACACTTTTTTAAAGCAGTATTGATAAATCTTAAATTAAAACGAGCTAACTTTAAAAAAATCAAACAAATAGATTATTGAAAGTTGAAAAAAGCATAATTGGAATGGTTCATGTTGGTGCACTGCCCGGCACTCCAAAGAATAATCAACAGATTGAATCAATTGTTGCAAATACACTTACCGATGCCCGGGTTTTGGAAGAAGGAGGAGTGGATGCAATAATGATAGAAAACATGCACGACCGTCCTTACCTGAATCGAAAAGTTGGATCGGAAATAGTAGCTGCAATGACGGCTGTGGCTTGCCGATTGCGACAAGAAGTTTCGGTGCCTTTAGGAATTCAGATTTTAGCCGGAGCCAACAAAGAAGCATTGGCAGTTGCATTGGCTGCAGGATTCGATTTTATTCGCGCCGAAGGTTTTGTTTTCGCACATTTGGCTGATGAAGGAATGATGAACAGTGATGCGGGAGAACTTTTGCGTTATCGAAAACAAATTGGAGCAGAACACATTCAGGTGTTTTGTGATATTAAAAAGAAACATTCATCGCATGCAATTTCGGTTGATATTTCGATTGATGAAACGGCAAAAGCTGCTGAATTTTTTCTCGTTGATGGAGTAATTGTTACCGGAACCGCAACAGGAGAAAGAGCTTCGCTTGAAGAGCTGAAGGCGGTTAAAGCATCGGTTAAGGTTCCGGTATTAATAGGCTCGGGAGTCGATGTAAACAACATTCAGGATTACTGGGAATTTGCCGATGGTTTTATTGTTGGCTCATCTTTTAAAAACGAAGGGAATTGGGAAAATAAAGTAAACAACAAGAGAGTTCAGCAGTTTATAAACAAAGTAAAGGAGTTGTCAAAAAAAGGAGATTTTATTTCCTGAACCCACTTGTTCCGGGTTTAAACAAGAGCTTATTATCTCTTTCGAATTGCTTGTGCCTATACAGAAAAAGTAGTGATTTTGTAAAAAACACAATAAAAAAATGTCAAAAATAAATCTTACCTGTGTGTTAAATGTCTGATATTTTAACAGATAACTAGTTGTTAATTAATGTTAATGCCATACTTTTGGCGCGTAAACCATAAAACAATCACAGACCCCAAACGGGTATACTAAAACTTCAAAAATTAGAATTGAATAAAAAAATGATTCAGATTAGTGATGTTGAATTGGCAATTTAACGATGAATAATGAATGACCAACAGGCGCCGGTTGGCAATCAGTATTTAAAGTTTATTTGTTTTGGCACCTTATCGTGAATATGGAGAATACAGATAAATTGTTCAGAAAATTGACAATGAGATGAATGATCCGAATCCTAAAAAAAAATGAATTATGAGTATAAAAAAACAGTATTTAAAAAGCGAACCTGCATGTAAATTAGCTTTCAGAGTTTCAAAAGATCAAGCACAAAATGCTGAAACAGTAAAAATTGTAGGTGAATTTAACGATTGGAGCACAGATGTTGAGCCAATGAAAAAATTGAAAAGCGGTGATTTTACTCAAACAATAAAATTAGACGCTGAAAAAGAATATCAATTTAAGTACCTTGTTAACGATACGCTTTGGATAAACGAAGAAGAAGCTGACAAAATGGTTCCAAACGGATTGGTAGAAGGCGAATTTAATTCAGCACTTGTTTTATAAGAGACACATATCGTCCCTCGGGACCTATTAATAATATTTAAAGCAGTTTGATAAGGAATGTGTAAACATTTCGATCGGCTAAAATTGTGCTTATGTTACGCCTGATTTCCAAATAGGATGCATAAACAAAAGATTAGAAACGAAACAAACTGATAAAACATTAACGCAGTCCGGAGTTTCTCAATATTCGGCAACGATAAAAAATATCGAAGTAAAAACCGCTCTTTCGTTTATCGAAGGAGCGGTTTCATTTTTCTTATTGATGGTCTATTTCTCTTGTAAATCTGAATCGTAATCGCTTTCGTTTACCCAGCCGGCTTTTATTTTTTCGCCAGCCATGTATCGGTTGTAATAATTCTGTACTGCTCCTGAATATTCGTAATTATCAAAAACGTCTCCGTTTCCCAAAATCCTTGGATCGCCTTGCTCAGTAAGTTTAGCATTCATCTCAGTAATCATCTGGGTTTTTGTTTCTGCAAAATCTTCATTGTCAGCAAGATTATTCATACAAAAAGGATCGGTTTTAATGTTGTAAAGCTCTTCATCAACACGTTTCCCAAAGTTCAGTTGCCAGTATTCCATTTGTCCTTTATGTCGGCGAGTATCCAAAACGTAAGTTTTTGTTGGACTTCCATCGCAATTCAGATATCCGGTTTCAGGATTTCCCAAAGGCCAGCGTTCGGGTTTAAAATTTCGGATGTACAGGAAATCGTCTTTAATTAATCCACGCACAGGATATCCCTGATCGTTTGGTCGCCCTACATCGTGTCGTTCTTTTCCAACCAATACAAAGTCACGTTCCGGATTTACGATTCCTTCTTTTTCTGAATTAAAAATATGGGTTAAACTGGTTCCGGTTACTTTTTGCATTCCTGCCTGCTCAGCCGTTATTCCTGCAACATCGAGATACGTAGGAGTAAAGTCGATAAAATTCACAAAATCATCAACCACGCGACCCGGGTTTTTTATTCCCTTAGGCCACATAATGGCCAGAGGTAAGTGGTTCGAGTATTCATAAACCTGTCCTTTTATTCTTGGGAAAGGCATTCCATTGTCGGCTGTCACAATCACAAGTGTATTTTCCAGTTCACCAATTTCATCCAATTTATTTAGCATTTTTTGCAGATGACTGTCGAAATATTCAATTTCAAAAGCATAATCAAGCAGATCTGTACGAATGGTATCAACATCAGGCCAAAAAGGCGGAACTTCATCCACGTCATTCGTATTTTTTCCACCGAATTTAATTCCGGTTGCAAATTCATAAGCACGGTGCGGTTCGGTACTTCCATACCAAAAACAAAATGGCTGTCCTTCTGGTCGAGCTTCTAAAAATGATTCGAAATTACGTGCATAATCATTGTTCGATATAGCTTTTGTCGGAGGTGTAGTTTTAAACTCATCGAATTTTGGCCCGGTAAGTTGACGCATTTTCCCGTTTATTTGGCCCGGGTTGCCAGGTGCCCAGCCTTTTGCAACGCTACCCACCCAATAACCATTTTCGCCTAGCGCTTCGGCATACGTCTTAAACTTTGCAGGAAAAAATGGAGAATGGTTTGCAGCTTCTTCCAGTTGCCAGCTATTTCGCCCAGTTAAAATACAAGCGCGCGATGGAGCACATTTTGCATTGGGTGTATAAGCCCGGGTAAACAGAATTCCGTTTTCGGCTACCCGATCAAAACCTGGTGTTTTTACCCAATCGCATCCATAGGCTCCCCAGTGTTTCCAAGAGGCATCGTCGGCAATGGCAAATAAAATGTTGGGTTTTTGGGGTATTTCTTGTTTCTGCTTGCAGGCCGAAAGGAACACAAACACAAAAATGGTAAGAGTTGTTAAGCTTTTTAATTGGTTTTTCATCCGTTTAAAATTTTCAAGTTATTAATAATTTACTTTAAAATTTGAGAACGGATGGAACCGCTCTGCTCTCACATAAACTTTTTTAATCATTTTTGTTTTTGAATTTATGATTTAAAAAGTTCATGTTCATTTCATAGGTACAAAACTGTTGGTAATTAGGTCCACAAACAGAATTTGCTCATATCTGTTGATTTTCTCAATGGTGCATATTCTGCTGTGTGAGATAAAAATAATGGAAATTTCAGAAATATCTTATAGCAGTGCTTACAATACGAATAACAGCTATACAATTTTGGAGAAAATGGTTAAACTTATTCTTGTTTAAAACATAATGCAAAAAGTAGATTACCCGTATTTTACTCTTAGGATTTAAAAGAAGTTGAATCTCATTCGCCTGTAAAAAATTTCTATATTTGCATATTTTTTAAAATCAGAAGATTATAGCATATTCTTATGAGTAATAAGTTTCAGGAATACAAGCAATTAGATTTAGCACAGATTAACAAAGATGTGCTAACAAGATGGGAAGAAGACGATACATTTCATAAAAGTATTTCGACCAGAGAAGGACACGAAACATTTGTATTTTACGAAGGACCGCCATCGGCAAATGGAATGCCGGGAATACACCACGTAATGGCACGTGCTATCAAAGATATTTTCTGCCGTTACAAAACAATGAAAGGTTTTCGTGTACATCGTAAAGCGGGCTGGGACACACACGGATTACCCGTGGAATTAAGTGTAGAAAAAGCACTAGACATTACCAAAGACGATATTGGCAAAAAAATCACCGTTGAAGAATACAACCAGGCATGTAAAACCGAGGTGATGAAATATACCCGCGAATGGGAAGAACTCACGCGTAAAATGGGTTACTGGGTTAATATGGACGATCCGTATATTACTTACGACAACCGATACATTGAGTCGGTTTGGTGGTTGTTAAGCCAGATTTACAAAAAGGGATTAATTTATAAAGGATACACCATTCAGCCTTATTCTCCGGCAGCCGGAACAGGTTTGAGTTCGCATGAGTTAAATCAGCCGGGGTGTTACCGCGATGTAAAAGATACTACTGCAATTGCACAGTTTAAGGCTATCCAAAATGAAAAATCGGAATTTCTGTACGAAGGACTTGATACCGATTTGTACTTTTTGGCCTGGACAACTACTCCATGGACTTTGCCATCGAACACAGCACTTTGTGTGGGACCAAACATTAAATATGTAAAAGTTCGCAGCTTTAACCCATATACCGGAATTCCGGTTACGCTGATCTTAGCCAAGGATTTATTTCCGGTTTATTTTAGCGCAAAAAATGCCGATTTATCATTCGACGAGTACACACCGGGTAACAAAAATATACCTTACAAAGTTTTAGCGGAATACACAGGCGAGGAACTAAAGGGAGTTCAGTACGAACAACTAATTGAATGGGTAAAACCAAAAGGAAAAGCATTTGAAGTAATTACCGGCGATTTTGTAACCATTGAAGATGGTACCGGAATTGTACACATTGCACCAACTTTTGGTGCTGACGATGACCGCGTAGCAAAACAACATGGAATTTCTCCCTTGATTGTGGAAGATACCGAGGGAAAAATGCAAGCCCTGGTTGACAAAAAAGGAAAGTTCTACCTGACAAAGGAATTGGATAATTCGTTTGTTGAAAAATACGTGAATAGTGAAAAGTACCACGATTTTGCCGGTCGTTCGGTGAAAAATGAGTACGACGACAAACTCGACGACGATGCTCCAACAGTTGATGTGGACATAGCTGTAATGTTGAAGCAGGAAAACAAAGCTTTTAAAATTGAAAAACATACACACAGTTACCCACACTGTTGGCGAACTGATAAGCCGGTACTTTATTACCCGCTCGATTCATGGTTTATAAAATCAACTGCCGTCAAAGATAAAATGGTAGAGTTGAACAACACCATTAACTGGAAACCTAAATCAACCGGAACAGGTCGTTTTGGTAACTGGTTGGAGAATTTGGTGGATTGGAACTTAAGTCGTTCGCGTTTTTGGGGAACACCACTTCCAATTTGGCGCACCGAAGACGGTTCGGAAGAAATTTGTATCGGTTCAACAGAGGAATTGATGGCTGAAATTGAAAAATCAATGGAAGCCGGTTTTATGTCAGAAAATCCGTATGCAGGATTCGAAATTGGGAATAACTCGAAAGAAAATTACGATATTATTGATCTGCACAAATCATTTGTCGATCGGATAATTTTGGTTTCGCCTAAAGGTGAAAAAATGTTCCGCGAAACCGATCTGATCGATGTTTGGTTCGATTCGGGTGCAATGCC
>JBFFMM010000090.1:0-11343 GCA_041554075.1 Draconibacterium sp.
AATTTTAATTGGTTTTTTATGTCCGTTTATTTTTAAGGATAAATAGTTCAACTATAATTCTAACATGAACTTTTCCATTGTTTCATATTGAAAAAAACGAAACCTAAGTTCTCAAATACACATCAAACCCGGATTATGCATTAAGGAGTTGTAATGAGCATTGAGAATACAATAAAACAAGCACTTGCTGAGACAAGGCATAGCATCGTTCTGGTGAGTTGAAGCAAGAGAGTGAAACACTTTGTTTTGAAGTAGTTTCATTGCGTAATAGACTTTTAAATGCATATTTCGGCTTAAAACACTGTATTAACTTTACATTGCTACTTAAGTGTTTACCATTTATTTAACCCACATGGGCAAATAATTAACTACTTTTGCACCCCTTAAAACAGTTTAGAATATGATTACAGTCTCAAATTTAAGAATCCAGTTCGGAAAAAGAATATTGTTTCAGGATGTAAATATGAAATTTACAGCCGGAAACTGCTACGGTGTTATTGGTGCAAACGGTGCCGGAAAATCAACCTTTTTAAGGGCAATTTCGGGCGAAGTAAATGCCACTGCCGGAAACATAAAACTAGAACCGGGCGAACGACTTTCAGTATTAAAACAGGATCACTTTGAATTTGACGAGTTTACAGTTCTCGATACCGTAATGAAAGGCTACGCTGAACTTTGGGATTTAATGAAGGAAAAAGATGCACTTTATATGAAACCTGATTTTTCGGAAGAAGACGGAATTAAAGCCGGCGAACTGGAAGAAAAATTTGGCGATATGGGTGGCTGGAATGCTGAAAACGATGCAGCTACTTTATTGAGTAACCTGGGTGTAAAAGAAGAATACCATTACACCATGATGAAAGACATGAGCGGTAACCAAAAAGTAAGGGTGCTGTTGGCCCAGGCTTTGTTTGGCAACCCCGACAACCTGCTGCTGGATGAGCCTACCAACGACCTTGACCTTGAGACTGTGGTTTGGTTGGAAAATTACTTGTCGAACTACGAAAACACAGTGTTGGTGGTTTCCCACGACAGGCACTTTTTAGATGCTATTAGTACACACACCATTGATATTGATTTCGGCGATATTAAAATGTTTGCCGGAAACTACTCGTTCTGGTACCAGAGTAGCCAGTTAGCGCTGCGTCAGCAACAGGCGCAAAACAAAAAAGCCGAAGAGAAAAAGAAAGAACTGCAGGAGTTTATTCAACGATTCAGTGCCAACGTTGCCAAATCGAAACAAACAACCAGCCGTAAAAAAATGATTGAAAAGCTGAACATTGAAGACATTCAGCCATCGACAAGAAAATACCCGGGAATTATTTTTACACCCGAACGCGAAGCCGGCGACCGCATTTTAGATGTGGAAGGATTAAGTGCCAGCATTGATGGAACGGTTTTGTTTAAAGACGTTGATTTCTCGGCACAAAAAGGCGAAAAAATTATATTTCTTTCGCGCGACCACCGTGCAATGACTGCCCTTTTTGAAATTATTAATGACCATAGAAAACCAGATTCGGGGACTTACCAGTGGGGACAAACCATTACAACAGCCTATTTACCCATCGACAATTCAGATTTCTTCCACAGCGATATGACTTTGTTCGACTGGTTGTGTCAGTTTACTAAAGATACGACCGAAATGTACATCCGCAGTTACCTGGGAAGAATGCTTTTTGCCGGCGAAGAAATCTACAAAAAAGTAAAAGTACTTTCAGGAGGTGAAAAAATGCGCTGTATGATTTCGAAAATGATGTTGATCGATGCCAATGCGTTGATTCTGGATACACCAACCAACCACCTCGATCTGGAATCTATTCAGTCGTTTAACAACAACCTGGTTCGCTACCCAGGAAATGTATTTATGTCGTCGCATGACCACGAATTTATTTCAACGGTTTGCGATCGTATTATCGAACTTACTCCAAATGGAATCATCGACAAACTGATGCCTTACGACGAATACATTGTGGATAACAAAATACATGAACTGCGGGAAAAAATGTACAGTTAATTGCTAAAAAAATTAGCTTAACCATAAGTTAAATAACAATTTACATACCCAAATTACTTTTATCGTATTATTACAATAACAATATCGAGGAATACTTCGTATTACTTTTTTGTACTCCGGTTTTAAAATCGTATTGAATAAAAAAGTGAAATAAAAAAAGAAATAAACATGGACGGTCAACAAAGAAAAAATATAAAAATAGGTGCTGAAGTGGAAATTGTAGAAAAACACAACCAGCAAAGCGGCGAACTAACCGACGGTTTTGTAAAACGAATTCTTACCAAATCACCAATACATCCTCATGGCATTAAAGTAATGCTCGAAACCGGTGAGGTGGGAAGAGTGCAGAAAGTGATCAGTTATGAGTAATCACTGAACACTATTCCCCGCTACCCAACCGGTAGAATAAGCAATTTGTAAATTATAGCCACCCGTTTCTGCGTCCAAATCAATTATTTCTCCTGCAAAATACAATCCCGAAACCAATTTTGACTCCATGGTTTTTGGTCTGATTTCAGAAGTAACAATACCACCTGCCGTAATAATTGCCTCTTTAAAAGAACGGTTGTGCGACACTTCAAAACGCATATTTTTCATCATATGCCGAATTCGGTTGCGTTCTTTCCCCGAAACCTGATGACATTCTTTGTCTGCATCCAATCCCAGTTCTTCTAAAAAAACAGGAATCATGGATGCAGGTAACCAGTTTTTGAAAATATTAACCAGTTGTTTTTTGCCATGTTCATTTAAATCGCGTTGCAGACGTTTATCTAGTTTTTGCTCGTCGAGGGCAGGCTTTAAATCCACTGTTACTTCAACTTTCTGATTGGCTTGTAATGCTTTCACCATTATTCGGCTAAGCGTTAAAATTATGGGGCCTGACAAACCAAAGTGAGTGAATAACATTTCACCAAAAGCTTCGCCTGCCTTTTTTCCATCCACCCAAACAACCGCATTTACATTTTTCAGATTTAATCCTTGTAGTTTTTGAGCTACACCACCTTTAGTTTCCACCGGTACAAGTGCCGGAATTGGTTTTTCAATTTTGTGCCCCACTTGTCGAGCCAGTTCGTATCCATCGCCGGTTGAACCGGTTGCCGGATAAGATTTTCCGCCCGTTGCCAAAATAACTTTACACGCCAGAAACTCTTCACCATTGACCCGAATTCCTGTAATCTTGCTGTCTTCAACAAGCAGCTTTTCCACACGCTTTTCACACTGAATGGTAACCCCCAATTCATTCACCCACTTTAACAACGCCTGTAAAATATCCATCGCTTTTTGGCTGGTCGGAAAATACCGTCCACCACGTTCAAGCGTTAAATCAACAGCATACTTTTCAAGTAATGCAATAATATCTTGCGAAAAATATTGAGAGAAGGCATTTTTCAGAAATCGCCCATTGGGGAAAACATGTGGAATAAATTCGCTGATACTTGCACTGTTGGTTACATTGCAACGTCCTTTTCCGGTAATAAGCAGTTTACGCCCTTCCGAACGCATTTTTTCCAAAATCAAAACATTAGCGCCCAGTTCTGCGGCACGCCCTGCTGCCAATAGTCCTGCCGGACCGGCACCAACAACAATAACATCGAATTTATTCATCGCTGACAAAGGTAATTTTTAAGCTTTAATCTCCATGAAGTTTTCACCTACTAAAACCTCAGGGAATTCAGAATAAAGTTGCAGATCAAAGTCACTATTACTCCTAAACGCACAAACTCCTCAAGCATCCTGCTCTTGACTTTTATTACAATTAGCCCTATCTTCGTTTACGAAGAACACCATACATCGGTCAATTTAACAGACCAAAAAAACCAGAGTCATTTATCAAAAAACCGCTAATCATGCAGTGTGCGTTATAAGCACCTGAAATGTTTGTACATATTGAATAATTTATAAACTATTAATAATTCAATCATTATGACACCAAAAACAAAATATGTAAGGTGCAAGGTTTACGACAGCACAAAAGATGATTTTATTTTTCCTGAAATGGAATATCCCGAAATAAAAGGCAAAAAAAATGTGGGAATTTGTTTTTCAGGTGGCGGAACACGATCGGCTTCACTTACCATGGGCCAATTGCGCGCTTTAAATATGCTGGGGGTACTGCCCGAAATTCGTTATTTGTCAGCAGTTTCCGGTGGTTCTTGGGGAAGTTTCCCTTTCCTTTTTCTGGATGAAAAAATTAGCGACGAGCATTTTTTAGGAGAGTATGTTGAACCCGATGATTTAAAAATTGAGCACTTAAAGGCAGATGTTAAAGAGAGTTTGACCCACGCCATTTCCAATTCAAAACTTTTCGACGACTTTATTAAACAGCTTGGTTCCGGCGACGAACGTTATTCTCGAATCATCAGTGATATTTTTCTATCTCCCTTTAATATTGGCGACCGAAGAAAATTCTTCACCTACAACGAAAAAAGTCGGGATGAAATATTAAAACGAAATGAATCCTTGAATGAAGACTACTTTTACATGGTAAATAAACGTAACAACCGACCGTTTCCCATTGCAGGTGGAACCATACTTCGCCCCAAATTAACACGCTATCCTTTCGAAATGACACCCCTTTACGTGGGAGTAAATCAGCTTTACAAAAATGCCGGCTCGTACAAAAAATACGATATTGGCGGAGGGTATATTGAACCGCACGGGTTTGATTCGGACTCACCACATAATTACGACTATGATAAAAAAGAAGCCTACGTTCGTCTTGGGCGAGCCCGCCACATGTTTACACTTGGCGATGTAATTGGCACCAGTGGCTCTGCTCCGGCGGAATACGCCGAACGTTTCAAACTGGAATTCCTGGGATTTCCCGAATTCAAATACTGGAGCCCCGCCGAAGCCAATGGGAATCCGAAATCAAAAGAATACGATTTTGGCGATGGAGGAATTTTGGAAAACAGTGGAATTATGCCACTTCTTAAACGTGGAGTTAAAAAAATCATTGTTTTCGTCAATGGCTCAACACCGTTATCTATTAAAGCCAACGGCGAAATTGAAATTAGCTCGTCGATACCTGCCTTATTTCACAAACTTCCCAATCAGTATGGCGACAAAGATTTTGACGATAATATTGTATTTGCGAAACAGGAAAGAAAGTACAAAGCTCTTGTAAAAAAATTGCTGCAACTAAAAGCAGATGGGCAACCGGCAATTGTAAAAGACACTTATAAAGTTACCGAACAAACCAAACACGGAATAAAAGGTGGCTACGATGTTGAAATTATTTGGGTTTACAACGATGTTGTTCGCGACTGGATAAATGAACTTCCGGTTGATATTCAGATCAGATTGGGGAAAAACGAATTTGGGAAAACCTTTCCGCACCTGGCCACATTTATGGAAAACTTTCCTGGCATAATCGATTTACGTTCGGAACAAGCCAATCTTGCGGCCCATTTATCTACCTGGAACTTACTTAAAAACAAAGATCTAATAACAGATTTTGTAACTTCCGGAGAATTATAAATTAAAAATTCCAAAACTTTTACTTAGTTTCAAACGGTAAAAAAGGAATTCAATTCGAATGGAGAAGAAAGTTGCAATTTTAAGAGGAATAAACGTTGGCGGGAAAAGGAAAATTCTGATGACAGACTTAAAGTTATTGGTTGAAAAATTGGGATTTACCGACTGTACAACCTACATTCAAAGTGGAAATGTATTATTTAACGCAACTGAGGATTTAAGTGAAAAGGAAATCTCATCTAAAATACAAGAGGCTATTTCAACCCAATATGGTTTTGACGTGCCCGTAATTGTACGAACCATAAAAGAACTGGAACAAGCTTTAAATAGGAATCCTTTCTATAAAAAACCGGATGCTGACATAAACCAATTACATCTGACCTTTTTAGGAGAAATAGCAACTCCGGAAAACATCAAAAAGGCAGAATCAGCAAATACAGGAGCCGACCAATTTGTGATTGACACTAGAAATGTGTTCGTTTTTTGCGAAGGGAAATACCACCAATCGAAATTAACCAATACCTTTTTTGAAAATAAGATAAAAGTAACAGCCACAACCCGAAACTGGAAAACAGTACTAAAACTAATTAAATTAGAAAATTAACGCCCGCAACAAAAAAGTGGATTTAGAAAACGACATAAAATACCAATTAACAAAACAAGGTGCCGATTTTATTCATTTTGTCGATATCTCGTTTTTATCCAAAGGACAAAACAAAGGACTCCCTAATGCCATTTTATTTGGCATTGTTTTGTCGCCAGCATACCTTCAAAAAGTTAGCAAAACAAAGGCCTACGTCGAAAAGATGAAACAAACCCGGCAAATTCAAAACGATGAATTTCATTTAACAGAGCTTAAAACCGATCGGATTGCCGACAAACTGGCCAAATATCTGCTCGACACAGGATTTAATGCCTATTCACAATCGGAGGCAAATATTGAAAAAACAGGCTTTTACAACATAGAAGGTTAATAGTACTCCCCTGCCCCACAAAACCATTGCCCGTTTGGCAGGAATGGGTTGGATTGGCAAACACAATCTTTTGTTAAATCCACAATTTGGCAGCGCCATAAGCATGTGTACTGTATTAACCAATGCTCCGGTAAAAACAATAAGGCATACTCCTGCCGATTCAAAATGTGGAAAATGTACAATCTGTATAGAAACTTGCCCCACAAATGCACTTAGCGGAAAAAATTGGAACAAAAAGACAACCAGAGATAACTTACTGAATTATAAAAAATGCACCACCTGTTTGGAATGTATGGTGCATTGCCCGCGGACACAAAACTACATTCAAATCAATTTAACCGAAGTTTGATCCATTTGAATCAACCAAAAGACACAAATTGACCAATCTTTTTAATCATATTTGAACTTTAATTGTTATACTGGTTCAAAATAGTGTTTATGTCGGAAAAAACAGATATTACCCAATGGCTCCCTACTTCAAAAAAAGAAGTAAAAGAACATGGCTGGGAAGAAGTTGACGTCATCCTTTTTACTGGTGACGCCTACATCGACCACCCATCGTTTGGCGCGGCGGTAATCGGAAGAGTGCTCGAAAACGAAGGCTTGCGCGTGGCCATTGTTCCCCAACCCAATTGGACAGATGATTTACGCGATTTTAAAAAATTGGGAAAACCCAGACTCTTTTTTGCAGTTTCGGCCGGGAATATGGATTCGATGGTAAACCATTACACCGCCGGGAAACGCAAACGTACAAACGATGCCTATACGCCGGATGGTCGTTTTGGGTATCGCCCGGATTATGCCACCATTACCTATTCAAAAATTTTAAAAGAATTGTATCCTGATGTGCCACTGGTTATTGGAGGAATTGAAGCCTCGTTACGCCGCTTAACACATTACGATTACTGGTCGGACAAATTAATGCCCTCGATTTTAGCCGACAGTCAGGCGGATTTGTTGTTTTACGGCATGGGAGAAAAATCGATTGTTGATTTTGCCCGGCTGGTAAAACGTGGAATTCCGGTTGAAAAACTAACAACTATTCCACAAACGGTTTTTATGGTTGATGGCGACGAAAGCTACGCCACCAAAAAAAATTGGGACGAGCTGGAACTGGCTTCGCACGACACTTGTTTGGAAAACAAAAAAGAGTTTGCCCGTAATTTTATGCACATCGAAGAGGAATCGAATAAGATGGAGGCTAAAAAACTGGTGCAGCGAATGGGCGATAAAAAGATTGTGGTAAATCCACCCTGGCCAACCTTTAAAGAAAAGGAAATTGATAAGGTTTACGATTTACCTTATACCCGACTTCCTCACCCCCGATACGATAACAAAGGAACCATTCCGGCTTACGAAATGATCCGACATTCCATAAACATTCATCGTGGTTGTTTTGGCGGCTGTACTTTTTGTACCATTTCGGCTCACCAGGGAAAATTTATTGCAAGTCGTTCCGAAAAATCGGTTTTAAAAGAGGTAGAGAAAGTAACTGAAATGCCCGATTTTAAAGGCTACATCTCCGATCTTGGCGGTCCGTCGGCAAACATGTACAAAATGAAAGGCATCCACGAAGAAATTTGCAGAAAATGCAAACGTCCTTCGTGTATTTTCCCTTCGGTTTGTAAGAATCTTGACACCGACCACAAAGCCATGCGCGAACTGTACGAGAAAGTCCGGAATAATCCAAAAATAAAAAAGGCATTTATTGGCAGCGGTATTCGTTACGATATGATTTTGGAAAAAACCGACAACGAAGAAGTGAACGAAACCAATCGTCAGTATTTACGTGATGTAATCAAACACCACGTTTCGGGGCGTTTAAAAGTTGCGCCCGAGCACTCGTCGGACGAGGTTTTAAAATTTATGCGCAAACCTTCGTTTAAATTGTTTGAAGAACTAAACCGCGAATTCATAAAAATAAACAAGGAGGAAAATCTGAATCAACAATTAATTCCTTATTTTATTTCAAGCCACCCCGGAAGTAAATCAGAAGACATGGCCAACCTTGCCATTCAAACCAAAAACATGAATTTTAGGTTGGAACAGGTGCAGGATTTTACGCCGACACCCATGACACTGGCAACAGTGGTTTATTATTCAGGCTTCCATCCCTACACCATGGAAGAAATTTATACCGCACGAAATAAAAATGACAAAGAAGAACAACGGCAATTTTTCTTCTGGTACAAAAAAGAATACCGCAACCAGATTATCCGCGATTTAAAATCAAAGGGACGCGATGATTTAGTGGACAAACTATTTAAAAAGAAAACCGACAATTAACATTTAACATTATGAAACGACCATGTAGAAATACTTCACAACAAGCATTATCAAATCATGGGAGTTACATCGAAATGAGCCTGCGAATTCTATCGAATGCAATTAAACAAGCAATAATGATGAGATAAATACATTTAATAACTAACAATTTTAATGAGATGAAAATCAAAAATCTATTCCTATCAACTCTATTGGTGATACTACTGACTGGTTGTGCTGAAGTAATGCATCTTTCGCAACAGTACCTCGACACAGATGCACCACTCAGTAAAAATGAAATTATTGCCGGACTGAAAGAGGCACTTGTAACCGGCACAAATAATTCGGCAAATATTCTGGGAGCTACCGATGGGTATTACAAAGATGAGTTGGTAAAAATTCTGCTTCCTCCCGAAGCCAATATTATTGTTGAAAATGCAGGTAGAATTCCCGGGGGGCAAGAGTTATTGGATGATGTTTTATTGCACATTAACCGGGCTGCTGAAGATGCCGTTTCAGAGGCCAAACCCATTTTTGTGAATAGCATTACCAGCATGACCATTAGCGATGGAATAGGAATTTTAAAAGGAGCAGACAACGCTGCTACGGAATATTTACACCGTACTACCTACGATCAGCTCTTTGAATTGTATCGCCCAAAAATTAAGGCTTCGGTAGATAAAGACATTGCCGGAGGTATTTCAACAAAAGAAAGCTGGGATTCACTTGTTGGAAAATGGAATCAACTGGCGAATTCAATTATTGGAAAAACAGCAGGCTTTAAACCCGTTGATACGCAACTGGAAGATTACCTTACCGCAAAAGCGCTTGACGGTTTATTCATAAAAATTGCTGACGAAGAAAAACAAATACGAAAAGACCCCGCGGCAAGGGCTAGCAGTTTATTGAAAAAAGTATTTGGCTCAATAGACCAGTAAAACTGTTCAAACTTTTTTTAGATTTAAAAACATGTTTGATTGAATAATTGCACAATATTTCATAATTTCATTAAGCCCAAGATGATCAAGTATTTCAAACTCATTAAAGGCATGATACAAATCTTTTAAAAATTTAGCGCTATGAGATTAGATTTTGCAAGAGTAGAGGAAGCGAACGACTTGGTTAATCAATTGATAGAACACCATCCACAAGCCATTTTTTTAACCGATCACGATTTTAAAGTAAAATATTACAATAAATCGTTTCAGAATTTAACCAAAAGCGACAAAGGTGACATAATCAATCATGAATTCTGCGAAGTAATGGGCTGTACTCAGCGGGAAAAACTATCACCACAAAACAATGGTTTTTGTAATCGCTGTCAGCTGCGGGATTTACTTTCCGGATCAAATCTTTCAGAAATGGTGCTCATTCGTGATTTTATGATCAATAACAAAGTAAAAACAAAACACCTGCACATTGATACCCACCGCGTAGTTATGAATGGTCAAAAATACCGTTTGGTAGTTATCGACGACCGAACAGCAAAAATGATAAAATAGATAAAAGCGATTGACTCCGGGTTTTAAGCCTGGAGTTTTTTTTAGATACAACTAATCTTAAAACAACCTCCCCTGCCAGGTATCCCGTTCTTTTAAACGTTTTTCTACTTTAGCAACAAACTCAAAGTTTTTTAATCCCCACTTGGGGGCAACCAACATTTCAATGGGTGCCTGGCTTATAAAACGTTCCACAATAATTTCAGGATTTAACAATTCCAGGTAATCCACTACCAGATCGATGTATTCTTCGGCGGTGTAAAGTTTAAATTGCTCTGGATGTTCTTCAAACTGCTTCTCTAAAAGAGTTTGTTTGTGAATTTGTAGTTGGTGCAATTTCAGATTTTTAACCGGCAATTGCGAAATAACCCGTGCCTGTTCCAGCAAATCATCGCGGCTTTCGCCCGGCAAACCAAGTATCATATGTACACAGTTATTGATTCCGCGTTTGGCAGTTTCTTCGAGCGCCCAAACCGACTCTGCAAAAGTATGCCCGCGGTTGATACTTTTTAAGGTACGGTCGATATGCGATTCTAAGCCAAACTCCACCATCACATACACTTTTTTGCTAAGTTCAGCCAGGTAATCCAACAATTCTGCATTTACTGCATCGGGACGGGTTGAAATAACAAGGCCATCAATCTTAGGATGCAGCAGGGCTTCTTCGTAAAGTGCCTTTAAATCGCCAAGCGGAGCATAGGTATTGGTGTAAGCCTGAAAATAGGCCAGAAATCGCATCGATTTGTACTTCCTTGCAAAAAACTCAATGCCTGTTTCTACCTGGCTGCTTACACTGCTTGCCAGATTACAATAGGTAGGTTTAAAGGTGAGGTTATTACAATAGGTACAGCCACCAACTCCCTTTGTTCCATCACGATTTGGACAAGTAAACCCTGCATCAACCGACACCTTTTGCACTCGCTCCGAAAACAGGTTTTTAAAATAAGTTGAAAAATCGTTGTAGCGTCGTTCGTGCCCCCAGCTGTATATTGTTTGCTCCATACAATTGAAATCTTGAAGGCACAAAACTACATAAAAATCAGCATTTCCTTTTTGTTACACATTTGCATCATTCTTTATGAACAAGCGAGTTGATTCTGAATCGATTAATCCG
>JBFFMM010000091.1:0-11315 GCA_041554075.1 Draconibacterium sp.
TTTCCAAAATCAAATAATTAGTAATGGAACATGCCAAAAATTACAAATCATAATTGACAAATAACAAATAAGCCCCATTATCAATTCAAATTTTCAAAACTGGTGTTTTGACTTTTTTCGTTAATGTTTCAAACTTGTTATATGGTGATTTATTGAGTTACATCATTTTCAAAAACTGTATTTCTTTATCGGTTAGGAAACGATATTTGCCACGCGGCAGATTTTTTTTGGTTAAACCTGCAAAAAGTACACGGTCGAGCTTTCTAACTTTATATCCGAAATGTTCGAAAATACGGCGTACAATGCGGTTTTTGCCGGAATGGATTTCGATACCCACTTCCGTTTTATCGTCTTGTTTCGTGTAACTAACGGCATCCGCTGCAATCCGTCCGTCTTCCAATTCAATACCGTCGGCAATCATTTCAAGATGCGCTTTCGTAACGGGCTGATCCAATGTTACCTGATACACTTTTTTCTTGTTATGACTTGGATGAGTTAGCTTCTTCGAAAGGTCGCCATCGTTGGTAAAAAGCAATAAACCTGTTGTATTTCTATCTAAACGCCCAACCGGATACACACGTTCGGTACAGGCATCTTTTATCAAATCCATCACAATTTTATCGGCGTGCGGGTCGTCGGTGGTTGTTACGTAATCTTTGGGTTTATTCAAAAGTAAGTACACTTTTTTCTCAGCATCCAATTTACGACCGTCAAAACGTACTTCGTCGCCGGGCAGAACACGGATGCCCATTTCGGTAACTTGCTTTCCGTTAATGGTTACCATTCCAGCTTCAATATAAGTATCGGCTTCGCGTCGCGAGCAAACTCCGGCATTGGCAACAAAGCGATTTAAACGCATTCCTTCGGCCGAAACAGTTTTTAATTTTGGTTGTTGTTCTGTTGCTGATTTCGCCTTCTTTTTCACAAAAGGCTTTTTATATGTTTTCCGTGGCGAAAATTCCTTTTTTGAACTCTCTTTATCAATTACACGTGATTTTCCCTCCCGTTTTCCCGAGGCTGTTGTGCTTGTTCTTTTTGAGGGGCCACCCGTTTTTTTGTCTTGTCGGGCACCACTTCTGCCACTGCTATTTGATTTGCGCATAATGAAAAATAATTTGTGCAAAGGTCGCTTTTTTTTATGAGAATTTTATAACGATTTTTTAGAGACAGGACACACCGTATCTTATAGTATAAAATGATAGTTCTTATCGTAAAATGTAACAGTTAACTGCGTCCGGCTAAACCACTCCCGGCAAACTTATTCCTTTAATTTTTCGATATAAATCGAGGGCAAAAACATCTGTCATTCCGGCAACAAAATCTACCACCGATTGAATTCGATGATAGGCCGTGTCTTCTTCGGTTTTGTATTGTTCAGGAAGTAGTGAGAGAATTTTCTTACTGTACGTTTCTTCCTGCGTCATAATGGCCTCCACAAATTCTTCGAGCAAGGTGCCAATAATTTTATAACCGGCAATTTCAATTTCTACTACCGATCGATGCCCGTATACTTCGTGAATTGAAATTTGTTGCACCTTTTTCATTGCAGCAGCCTGTTGTTTTGGCAACTGATCAATTAAACTTCCTTTGAATGTGCCATTTAAAATGGCCTCCTGATTGGCTTCGAATATTCCCGTGCAGGTATAAATTAAAGTACCAATTACAATGGCGCGTAAATAACTAACCTGTTCGTTTTTATCGGTTACATTTTTAAGGGTATTTTCAAGTCCTTTCAGTTTATTGCTTTCGGTAACCGGATCATAAAAATTCAGAAACAACTCTTTGATCTGATCATAACTTAAAATCGCCAGTTTAAAAGCATCTTCTAAATCCATAATCTGGTAGCAAATATCATCGGCAGCCTCGACCAAATACACCAAAGGGTGACGTGCATATCCACGCTCTGTGTTTTCAGGAATTCCCAGTTCGTTGGCAATGGTATAATAGTTTTCTTTATCCGACTGAAAAAAACCAAATTTTGGTTTGCTAGCCTCCACCGATTCAAAAGGGTATTTTACAATACTTGCCAAAGTTGAATAAGTAAGTGCAAAACCTCCCGCACGTTTGCCATTAAACTGGTGTGTTAAGGTTCTGAATGCATTTGCATTCCCATCAAAAAATGTAAAATCCTTCCATTGTGCTTCTGTTAATTCCTTTTCAAACTTCTGCCCCTCTCCTTTTACAAAAAAGTTGGAAATGGCGGCTTCGCCCGAATGTCCAAAGGGAGGATTTCCTAAATCGTGCGCTAAACAAGCGGTTGACACAATGGTTCCAATTTCTGGAATTAGAGGATTATCAGGGTATATTTCTACTAATTTTTCGCTTAATATATTCCCCATCGAGCGTCCTACACTTGCTACTTCCAAACTGTGTGTAAGTCGGTTATGAACAAAAATATGCTCGGGCAAAGGAAATACCTGCGTTTTATTTTGCATTCTTCTGAAAGGCGACGAAAAAATAAGTCGATCATAGTCACGCTGAAACTGAGTGCGATCTTCGTGCGATGCTGTTATTTTTTGATTCAAGCTTCCAAGGCGTTTTGTTGAGAGTAATTTATTCCAATCCATCATAATCAAAAATTGTAATGCGAAAGTACGAGAAATTATCTTAACTCCGTTTTTGACAAGGACAAGTCCTGTGTTTGAAATTTTAGATTAATCTTGCCAAAAAGCAGGGGTAAAAATTACAAGTAATGAATAAATTTCCAGACGCCCAACAACCATTAACAAAGTCAAGAAGTATTTAGCACCATCGGGTAAATGTAAAAAATTGCTAACCGGTCCAACCGTTCCAAATCCGGGACCAATACCTGCCATACTTGTTGCCACCGCTCCAAACGATGTGGCCAAATCCTCTGTCCAATACATCATAACAAAAGTACCAGTGACTACAAGCAAATAATAAAAGAAGATAAAAGTTAGAATGTGTTGTGCAAATTCTTCTTTTACATGATTGCCGTTGTAGCGAATTACCTTAATGGTGTTGGGGTAAATAATTTCTTTTACAGCTTGGTTAATTTGTTTAAAGGCAATTAAATGTCGGATAACTTTAACTCCGCCGCCAGTGGATCCCGACGATGCACCAATGAGCATTAATATACCAATTAATAGTATTGCCTGAATGGGCCAAAGCAAATAATCGGTTGTTGCAAAACCGGTAGCCGTTAGTATAGAAATTACCTGAAAGAATGAATGTCGGAAAGCCGACTCCAATCCCAATTCCCGATGCTGAAAAAATAAAAGAAGCGTAATAACTCCTCCAACAACCAGAATAATTTTTAAGTAAAGACGAAGTTCCTCATTTTTTGTTGCCGAACTGAATTCTCCCTTTAGCAGTCTGAAATGTACGGTAAAATTAATTCCGGATAATAGCATAAAAAATGCAATTACATACTGAATAAATGGCGAATAACCAGCAATACTATCGTTTTGAGTTGAAAATCCACCGGTAGCCACCGTGGCAAAAGAATGACAAACACTATCGAAAAAAGGCATTCCTCCTATCCAAAGCAGCAGCATTTCGATAAATGTTAGCCCCACGTAAATCAGCCATAAATTACGCGCAATGTTTCTTATTCGTGTTGAAACCTTTTCGTTGGTCACACTTGAAATTTCAGAGTAAAACAAATAAATACCATTAATTTTCAAAAATGGCATGATAGCAATTACCAAGACAATAATTCCCATTCCTCCTATCCAATGCGTTTCGGCACGCCAAAACAAAATACTTTTTGGAAGCGCCTCAATATCGGCAAGAATCGATGATCCGGTTGTAGTAAATCCTGATATCGATTCGAAAAAAGCATTTGTAAATTGCGGAATACTCTGTGTTGTTAAGTACGGCAATGTGCCAACAAGTCCCATAATTATCCATCCCAGACTAACAATAGTAAAACTTTCGCGTTTCGACGGTTCAATGTAGCGTTGCTTTCGTGTAATTATATTCAGAACCACTCCAAAAAGTAGTGTGCCAATAAAAGTAAATAGCAAGTGCAAGGCAATTGTTTCGTGGTAGTAAAACGAAACAAAAACAGCCAAAAGCATAAAAAGGCTTTCGAATGTTACAACGATTGATACAAAGTGCAATATTAAAGGCAGGCTTATTTTTGAAGTTTTCATACAAACTCAAATTGAGTGCAATTAGATCGACAACAAGCTGATAAGAAACATATTAAAAATACAAAAAGTGCATGTCACTTCCGGTAGAAAGTGCAAGCATTTTAAACGAACAGTTTAATGGAATTACAGGGAGGAGGAAGATTCGTATAACGTTGCAACAACAGTAAAGAAGTGAGTTCCCGATTATCATATCCGCACGAAACAAAATTGTTAAATTGAAACAATGTAGCCCCTCGCCAGCTTTTCATCCATCCGGAATTAAAATCCTGGTCTTCGCTTATCTCCTCCAAAACTGAAGCCCCTAATTCATAATCTACGAAATCGAAGTTTAGCCAGCTTTCATGAGCGGAAAAAGAATCAGTTTCTAGGAAGTTCTCCTCAGAAGCGGATTGTATAAGCTGTTGCTGCCAAATGGCGAGCAAACAAAGGAGTAAAAAGAATATGTATACGTTTTTCAAGCTTTTCAACTGAATATTATAGCATACAAATGTATAAGGAATAAGAACAGCTTAATCAAAAACAGAGAATAAGAGTACAAAATTGAAGTTTTATTAAACATCCGATTTCTCTAAAATTTAGCCCATTACACCAAAAGTTCAATCCCATATAGTTTAAATCACAAAGTATATGTTGAATATTGTCGGACTTTCCCGGCCAGTTCGCGCGCTCTGTTGTTGGTAATTTCATTCAAACGATTCCAAAAGTTTGCGCTATGATTTTTTATTTCGGTATGAACCAATTCGTGTAGCAGAATATAATCAATCAGTTCATCAGGCAATTTTATCATTTGTAAATTCAGACTAATGTTATTTTGAGAAGAACAGCTGCCCCAATTTCTCCGGTTGTTTCGTATGGTAACCCGATTATATTTAAAATCGTAGAGTTCTGCAAGTTCTGCCAAACGCACAGGCAACAATGTTTTAGCTTCTATCCGGTACACTTCGGTAAGATAATGCTCAATAAAAGCCTGACATTCATCTTCATCAAAATTAGTAACAACAATGGTAACTTCGGCTCCTTTTTTTACAATGCGATTTTTATCTCCCAAACGAAATGTAACGTTATGCTGTTTTGTTTTTACTTCCGAATTGGGTTCTATTTTTGATTTTCGCAACTCCATTTTTTCTTGCTGCGTCCTAATCCAAAGCTCATTTTTAACTACAAAAGCAAAAACTTCTTTTGAAGAAACATAAAAAGGATAAGAAACCAATACCGATTTATCGGGTTTTACACTTATCTTTATATTTTTGGAACGTCTATTTTTAGAAAAAGTAATGTTTCCGATTTGCTTTAATTGAACTACTTGGTTCGGCATACGTTATTATTAGAAAATTTAAAAGTCAAAGATATCAAACATGGGAAATAAAAAAATTGAGGTATTTGTAAACCTCACAAAAAAAGATACTGTTTTAGCCCTCGATGAGAACATTCTTTCGGGCAGTCTGGTTTTCGATTCGTTAAATCCGTTTCCGGGGTATTATCACGAGCTACCAACCGATCCCGGCTCGATGTATATATATATGATTTTGGACAAACAATATCCACTGGAAAATATTTTGCGGGCAACGCAGTGTATTGAAAAAGAATACGACTGGAATTTTGATGCGGGGAAAGCCTATATATCCATTGGCTCAACCTTCCTTAATGCAATCCGGGTTCGTCACTTGCCGGCAGTCGACATGATTGAAAAAATACAGGAAGCTTATGCCAAACAAGGTATTAAATTTCTGATGAACAAAAAGCTAAAAGGGAAACTGGAAGCCGAGGTTAAAATTGTTAAATTCCTTATTTTGGAAGAATTGGCAGAAGGCGTTTATTTAAATAGCGAAGATCCAACATTTGCATACATCGAAATTCCTAAATATTTAAGCGCGGAAGCATTTATGAAGGTGGCGATGGATGTAAGATACAATTGGGAAGGTCATGAATTTGACGCTGCCAGTGCCTCGTTTTACAAAGATGGGAAATTGTACGAGGTGGTAAGAATTCGTTCAGACAAAATGGATTTAGAATACTTAAACAAAATAAAAAAGTTGTACTCTGATAAAATAAGATAAACATTGATACAAAAGAGATCACAAAGAGGTGCCTGTTTAATAATGGATCACCTCTTTTTTTTGCAAATTTCCGAACAATAAACCTTTATACCAATTGCACATTTTTTAGTAGCTTTACCACAATTAGTAAATAACCTAAATCAATTGTTCCAATGGGAAACAAAAACCGTCTATTTATTATCATTTTTATTGCAATTGTTGCGGTGTCCGTTGCTGCCATTTATCTCTATTCATCATACAATGTTCCAAAAAGCTTAAAAAAAGGATCATTCCAGACAGAAACAATCGAATATGGTGCAGTTGTTTCTTCCATAAAAGCATCAGGTGTGGTCGAATCGGAAAGTGAAGTATTAATTCTCAGTCCGGCCCGGAGTATACTAAAAAAGGTACTCAAGGAACCCGGAAGTTGGGTTAATAAAGGAGAATTAATCCTTCAGCTGGATAAAGAAAATGTGATTGATGAGATAGAAGTCATATCCAGCCAGTTGGATATGAAACGAAATTCGTTGGAAAAAACACAGCTGAATGCGCAAAGTACACGTTTAGATCTGAGCTACAACGAAGAGGTAAAAAAGTTGAGGATAACTTCGCTGAAATCAACACTGGCCGATCAAAAACAGCTCCTTGAAGTTGGTGGTATTTCGCCAGCCAGAATCGAAAAAACCAAACAGGAGATTTTGTTGGCAGAAAAGGATTTGGAAACCCTTATCGAAAAAAATTCAATTCGACTAAAACAATTGGCTGCCGATGAAAAAGGATTAATGCTTCAAATACAAGCACAGGAAAAAACACTCATCAGTAAAAAAGAATTACTGATGAAACTTGATATAAAAGCACCTTCAGCAGGAATTATTTTAGCAGTAGCTGAAAACGAAGGAGCAAGAGTAGACGCAGACAGAACACTGGTGCGAATGTCTGACTTGACTTCGTTTAAGGTAATCGGATCAATTGACGAGAAATTTGCCAAACAATTGAAAACCGGGAACCAGGTATTTGTTAAAATCGACCACGAAGATTTACCGGGGCGGGTTGGAAACATTACTCCGATGGTTGAAAACCAGAAAGTACAGTTTAATGTACATCTGCAAGAAAAAAGTCACCCAAAACTCATTTCAAATCAAAGTGTTGAAGTACACATCATAAACAGTAACAAAGAAAATGTACTTCGAATAAAAAAAATTCCTGCGTTTGAAAACGGCAAGCGGCAACAAGTTTTTGTTATAAAAGGCAACGAAGCAATAAAAACCGACATTATTCTGGGAACAATTGGCAATGATTATTGCGAAATTGTTTCGGGCCTGAATGAAGGTGACCAAATCATTGCTGATGAAATAAACATCAGGGGATTAGATCGGATTGAAATTGAGAACTAGGAAGCGATGAAAAGAATTGTTTATATTATTGGGGTGTTTCTTTTTACAAGTTGGCAAGCACACGCACAGGAAAGTCATTTAGATAATTACGTTTTAACACTCGACGATGTAATCGATCTGGCCATATCACAATCATCAGCCATTCGGTATACGCAAAACCGCAATGTAAATTATTTTTGGCGCTACCGAAATTTCAAAACACGCTTTCGTCCGCAACTTCGATTATCAGGCGATATTCCCAACTACTCGCACACAACCAGCCCCATAACTCAACCCGATGGAAGTATCGAATTTAAACAAGTTTCAAATCTATCTGCCTCTTCCACTCTTGCATTAAACCAATATATCCCTCAATTGGGAACTAATCTTTGGGCAAGTACCTCAGCTGTCGGCATCAGAAATCTAAAAAATGAAGAGACAAATTATTCGGGAAGACCTTTCTCAATTGGGTTCCAACAGCCGCTATTTGCTTATAACTGGATGAAATGGTACCGTAAAACCGAACCTATGATTTTTGACGAAGCTCAAAAACGTTTTGTTGAAGAGATTGAAGAAATTGCGCTAAATACAACCTACCGTTTTTTTAATTATTTAATGGTTCAAACCAATTATAATCTGGCTGAAAGTAACCTTAAAAACAGTCGGGATAATCTAAAAATATCAGCCACTAAAAAAGAACTGGGGCAAATATCCGACAACGATTACGCTAGAATTGAACTTTCGATACTGAATGCACAAAAAGCACTAAATCAGGCTCGGATGGATTTAAAAAATGCCGATTTTGATTTGAAATCTTATATTGGATTAGACCAGACACGCGATATTGAATTAATTATACCACTCAACATTTCATTATTTGATATAGATGCAGATGTGGCTTTGGAAAAGGCAAAAGAAAACCGCAAAGAGACCACTTACTACCAAAGGCGACTTATAAATGCTGATCGCGAATTAGCAGAGGCAAAAAGCAATACCGGCCTAAATGCAACCTTAAGAGGTAGTTTTGGATTATCGAACAGTGCTGAAAGTTTTACCGGAATTTATGAAGAACCGGAAAGAGATCGGATGCTTAGAATATCGGTAAGTATTCCAATTCTGGATTGGGGAAATTCGGCTTCAACAGTAAAACTGGCCGAGTCGCAACGCGATCTAACCATTTTTGATGTAAACAAAGAAATCGAAGATTTTGAACGCAGTATAATTGTACAGGTCGAGCAGTTTAGTCTTTTAAAAGATCAGTTAAAAACGGCTACCGAAGCCGACCGTGTTGCTGGTAACGGGTATCAAATTGCCTTAAAAAAATTCCAAAATGGTGAATTAAGCATTACCGATTTAAATATCTCGCTTCAGGAACGCGAAGCTGCCAAACGAGACTATATCCGATCGATCAGGAGTTACTGGGTGGCGTATTACCAACTGCGCGAACGTACACTTTTCGACTTTGAAAAAGGGCACAACATTACGTATAGTAATCCAATGTTAGAAGAGGAATTAAAACGTTACTCTTTTACTAGTTTTGATGAAATACAGTAACTAATAATTCTATTCTCCCGGAAAATAATCGCGGGTATCTAAAGTGGTTAAACTATTGGTATGTGCCCGGTCAACCTTTAAAACCGACTGCTCTTTAATACTTTTACCCTGATAAGTATAGTTTTTATTTAACGACACACTGTTCAATAACAAATTTTTATACTCAACTACAAATGAATAAGAAACATCGGTAAAATGGTTTTTATTCGAACTTCCAATGGCGAGTCCTTTTCCTTGTCGGTTGTTTTTGGATGCCTCTACTTTCCCTTCGATTTTTAATACCGAATAATCAACTTTATTAATGGTAATTTTTCCTGAGAATGTATTCGCATAATAATCGCCCGAACCTTCAAAAGTGGGTTTATTCTGACTAAAAGCAATTACCCAGTACTCTTTCCCATTGATAGTAGGCTGACTCTCCAAAGTCAGTTTAAAATCCTCAAGCAAAGCAGGATTCAGAATGGATGATCCAGAACGAACCCAGTCCAGATCCAATAAATCGTCGATATTCATTTGTCCGGTAGCAAAACCATAATCGTCGTCACTTTTTTCTTTGGTAACCGAATAGTTACGAGATACAAAAGCATCTTTTTTTGAAACAGTGGCATATCCGTTTGCGTCGTACACTAATACCGAGGCAATTTGTGGAGTTTGCACCTTATCGTTAACTGTGCGTTCATTTGTGTAGCTACAATGCAAATTAAACGGACCAGCGCCATAATTGTATTTTATGTCCTCCGATGCCATTCGCAAAATCCGAATCAATACCATATTTTGTGCAGCAATATCCACTTCGTCAACGCCGTACGATTGCGATTGAAGTTTGATCACATTAAACGATTTACTAAAAAGTGTATTCACCGGAAACTGTTTGTTTTTAAACCCTACTGCAGAGAAATAAATAGCCTTGTCGACCAACTCAGCAGGTATTTTTAATTCAAAATTGCCTGCACTGTCGCTGGCAGTTCCATAAAAAGTTCCTTCTAAACCTATATTGGTGTACGACACCGGACGATTACTCGATGCCTCAACTACTTTCCCTTTCAGGGAGTGAACGACCTTCCCACCATCTTGTGCATAGCTTAAAATCGAAATTCCCAGGGCGATTAAAAAAAGTGTAATTGTCTTCATTTTTCTATACTATATTTAAAGTTGTATTGGAGTAATTACTGAAAAAAACTGTTCCATTGCAACAACATCAAAAGTAAACAAATTAAGCGAAACAACGCCGCTTGCCTCAAATGTCAAAAAGAAGTTTGAGTAGTTTCCCATTTAAATTACTACCATAATCAATTAACCGGTACTATTTCATACCAATCATAATTTAATAACGTTGTATAACAGAATTATTATTGTTTATCTTTGTTTTTAATCATAAAAAAATGAATGAGTATGAACCGAAAATATTTTATCATCCTATTTAGTATTGTACTTGTTTCTCTTTCGTCGTGCGTTTCGAAAAAGAAATACCTTGAAATGGAAGCCGGACGTTTAAAAGCAGAAGAACTTTCGCGAAAGTTGGATGCAGAAAACAATGCCAAGGCTGAACGGATTAAAGCCTTGATAGCCGATTACGAAGAAATGAAAAATGAACTTATGGAAAGCAACGCCATAAAAGACCAATACATTTCGGAACTTAAACAGGAAATGCACACTTTGTCGCAAAACCTGAACAAAAAAACAGAGTCGTTGCAGGAAACCAGTTTTAACCTTGATTTTGAAAAACAAAGGTTATCGAATGCATTAAACAGCAAGGACCAAAATATAAAATCGTTGCAAGCAGAACTAAGTAAACTGGAAAATGAGGTGAGTGAAAAAAGTTCTGTAATCGATCAGAAGAATTACGATATACGCCAATTGAATGAGCAGGCCAAAGTTTTTGAGGGTAAAATTAAATCCGGAGAGACAAAACTACTTGACCTGCAGAAGCAATTGGACAAATCAAAAGCTGGAGCTAAATCCTTGCAAAAGGAAATGGACGAAAAAGATGCTTCAATTCAGAAACTTCAAAATCAGGTTAATTTGTTGAAAAAGGAAATTGGTCAATAATTAAACAGACGAGCCATAAATAAAATGACCCGTCTGTTTAACAAATTCGATTTTGATTTGTTAAAGAAGTTTGATAATTAAATGGTTTCAAAACCAGAATATTATTGATTGCACAAAATGAAAGTACCCTTTCATTTAAAGCCTGGCCGAGCAGCCGGGCTTTTTGGTTTAGCAGATAGAGAAAA
>JBFFMM010000092.1:0-11223 GCA_041554075.1 Draconibacterium sp.
AATTTTGTCTCAGTTTCAGCCAATTTTTAGCAGAAATTGATTCAAAATTTAGAAGTACTATCGGGATAATACAAGAAATTTTGGAGTGATTTATGCAAAAATTGGTGAAATCCTTCGGAAAATTCCGAATTGCACAATCTTTGCACCAAAAATGTCTCAAAATAGCCTGCTATTCTTTCATCATTTTTAATACAAATCTTGCACAATTCAGGATTTCTCAGAATAATATTTTGAATCGACTGAGGTTCGTAGTAATTTCGAGTTCTTTTTTTTAGCTTCAAACCAAAAACTGCAAATTATGCAAAAACACATTGTTGTACTCGGAGCCGGACTTGTTGGCAGCGCAATTGCAAAAGATCTGTCTAAAAACCATTTGGTAACCAGTGTTGACCAAAATCTGGAGTCTCTCAAAAAATTTGAGAACCATCCATCAATACAAACCATTCAAGCTGATTTATCTGACATTGAAAAGCTGAAGTCGATCGTAGCCGGTTTTGATATGGTTATTGGTGCTGTACCCGGTTTTATGGGCTACCAAACCATGAAAGCTGTAATTGAAGCCGGTAAAAACATGGTTGATATTTCGTTTATGCCCGAAGATTTTCTGGAACTGGATGGTCTGGCAAAAAAACACAAGGTAACTGTAGTAGCCGATTGTGGAGTAGCCCCCGGAATGGGAAACATTATTTTGGGACACCACAACAAACAAATGCAGGTAAAAAAGTATGAATGTTTAGTGGGGGGATTGCCGGTTATCAGAGAGTGGCCCTACGAATACAAAGCCGTTTTTTCGCCCATTGATGTAATTGAAGAATACATTCGACCGGCGCGCTATATTCAAAACAACGAAATGATTACAAAGGAAGCGCTCTCCGATCCTGAACTGATTCATTTTGATGGCATCGGAACTTTGGAATCGTGGAATTCGGATGGCTTGCGTTCGCTAATGCAAACCATGAAAAAAATTCCGGATATGATCGAAAAAACACTACGTTATCCAGGCTGCATCGAATATTTAAAAGTACTTCGCGAATCGGGCTTTTTCTCGTATGACGAAATTGAGGTAAACGGAACAAAAATCCGCCCCATTGATGTAACCGCAAAATTGTTATTTCCAAAATGGAAACTAAAAAAGGGAGAAGAGGATTTTACCGTTATGCGAATTATTGTGGATGGAATTGAAAATGGCGAAGCCAAAAATTTCACATACAATCTACTTGATCGTTTCGACCGTGAAAACAACATTATTTCGATGGCCAGAACAACAGGATATACTTGTACAGCCGTTGCCAACTTAATACTCGATGGTGGGTTTAAAACTGAAGGGGTAAATGCACCCGAAAAAGTGGGTGAAGGTGAAGGAAACCTGGCCTACATCTTAAAATATCTGGGAGAGCACGGAGTAAAATATGTGATCAATTAGTTGATGATTCCCTTTTCTGAATTCTTCTGGAATGAATCTGTGAATTTTCAGTTAAACGTTGTAAATGAATGCCTTATATCGCCTCCAACCTTTTTAATGAAATTTAAAATTAAATCATTCATTAAAAACAGTTAAAACAATAGTGCTGAAAAAAGCGTTATGCTATCATTTTTATATTTTTGCGGCATGGAATTAATTGTGGGGATTACTATTGGTTTATTTACGATTGTTGGTCTGTTTTTTTTGGTAAAAGTAAATCGCAACAGGAAAAGATCAAACAACGTAACAGAACAAATTTCGGCGCCGGCATCTGACTGTTGCGGGGCACATGAAGTTTGTGAATTTGACCAAATAAAAATGGACGAAAGCATTATTGAGTATTACGATGATGAAGAACTGGACGTTTTCAAAAACAAAGACGAAAAAGAATACACCACAAGTCAGATTGACCAATTTCGCGAAGTTCTTTACACCTTAAAAACGCATGAAATAAAAAATTGGCTGCTAAGTATTGAAAGAAGAAAGATTACACTTCCATCAATATTACAAAGCGAGGCCCGGTTTTTAATGGCAGATGGATAGATTATAAATAGTATCGCATAAACTTCGGAATTCAACTTCACTTAATTTTAATACAACAAGAATTTATTTTGAGGGATCGGTTTACTTTATGGAGTTGAAAATTTCCAGCGCCTCTTCCACATTTTCTTCCATCACACGAATTTCAATTCCTATGTTCGAGGGACTCCCCTGGAAGATTCCATCTACGGCACTTGTAATTTCGTTTACCAACATGTATTCAATGCCGGCCTCGTCCAGCATTTCTTTAAAAAGAATGTATTTCATATCGAAATTACTGGTAAACGTTACGATGGTAACTGGTCTGCTCATTACAAATATTTTAAATTATGGCGTAATAAAACCCTCATCAACGAGCACAGTTGGCTCTTCCTTTTTATTTTAATCCTTATCAAATCAAACTACATCACCTCTAAAGTAGCTCCTTTTGCAATCTCATATTCCGAAACCTGGCCCGCATAAATTACTTTACACTGATTGCCAAGCAAAGACTTAATCTTAAGTTTCTGCAATTTTCCATTTGCCCAGGCAATATCCACAATAAATCCTCCTCTGGCACGCAAACCTTTGATGCTTCCATGATCCCATTCTAAAGGCAATGCCGGTAAAATCTGGAGAACACCATTATGACTTTGCAATAACATTTCGGCAATCCCTGCTGTCGCTCCAAAATTTCCATCAATTTGAAATGGTGGGTGGTTATCGAATAAATTGGGATGAGTTGATTTTGCATAAAGTGCCTGCAAATTTTCATGGGCTTTTGCACCATCTTTTAAGCGTGCGTAGAAATTGATTATCCAGGCCCGACTCCACCCTGTGTGCCCACCGCCATTGGCAAGTCGTCCTTCAATTGACTTACGTGCTGCCACCATCCATTTCGAATCGTCCGGATTAGCAAACTCTTCGCCCGGATAAAGGGCATACAAATGCGACATGTGCCGGTGCCCCGGTTCAGCCTCCGGCAACTCCTCAGACCATTCCAAGATCCGGCCATCAGAACCAATCTGAGAAGGTGTTAATTTTTCCAATTTCTCTTTTAATAAATCTGCAAACTCTTCATCTATTTCCAAAATGTTGGCAGCCTTAATACAATTCGTGAACAATTCGCGAATAATTTCATGATCCATGGCCGGTCCCATACAAACTGCTGCCCGCTGCCCATTATCGATAAACTTATTCTCGGGCGACATACTTGGCCCTGATACCAAAAGACCGTTCTTTGGGTTTTCAACTAAAAAGTCAACAAAAAACAGCGCAGCATCTTTTAATACCGGGTAAGCTTTTGTCTTTAAAAACTCCTGATCGCCTGTATATTCATAATGTTCCCAAAAATGATCGGAGCACCAGGCAAAACCAAGAGGCCACATTCCGTAGCCGGTATTTCCAATTGGATCGGTAAATTGCCAAATATCAGTTGTATGATGTGCAACAACACCTCTACATCCATACACTTCCTTTGCCGTAATAGCGCCCCGTGTTCTTAACCCATCAATAAATGTAAAGTAAGGTTCCTGACACTCGGCTAAATTGGTTATTAACGCCGGCCAGTAATTCATTTGAATATTTATATTAATATGATAATCGGCATTCCAAGGTGGTCTTAACGATCCTTCCCACAAGCCCTGAAGATTGGCAGGTAGGTTTCCTGGACGCGAAGAACTGATTAACAAATAACGTCCGTATTGGAAATATAACTCGGTGAGATGTGAGTCCACATTACCTTGCTTAACACGCAACAACCTTTCATCCGTCGGAATATTTAAAGTGTCCCGATCATTTAAACTTAATTCTACTCTATTAAATAGCTTCTGATATTCAGCAATATGGTTTTTTTTGATTTCTGCGAATGATTTTGAAATCGAACTTAGCAAATCGTTTGAAGCCGACTCAACTTCATCCTTCCCCCAAAAATCGGTTCTTCCTGCAATCCTAATTTCAACTTCATCCGCATTTCTCACCAAAAGCGATGAATCATTTGAAACCACCTCTCCACCAGTAGGAAGAACAGAAACAACAGAAGCGAAATGTGTACCTTTCCCTTCAAACTCAGCAAAACCGGTCATAATCAATTGGTTTTCGCCAACCGATATCTTCTCAGCTTCTCCGGGTCGCTCCAACCAGATTTTAAAATTCAGCATTCCCTTTTCTGATGCTGAAAGTTTCATAACAATCATTTGATCAGGTGCCGAAGCCAATACCTCACGCTTGTATTTAATACCATCTACTTCAAACTCTGTAGTGGTAATGGCATTTCTTAAATTTAAATTCCGTGTGTAATTTACGGTCTTCTCAATTCCCTTAAACTCAATAAATAAATCGCCCAAAGTTTGGTAAGTATGATATCCTTGTTCGATTCGGGTACCCATTATTTTTTCCTGAGCCAGTTTATCTCCTTCTGCATATTTTCCCTCAAACAAAAGTTGTCGTACTTCATCAAGATACGCTTTTGCTTCAGGGTTTGCACGTTCCACAGGTCCTCCTGTCCAAACTGATTCCTCATTCAATTGAATGCGTTCAGTTGTAACACCTCCAAACACCATGGCTCCTATTCGTCCGTTGCCAAGTGGAAGAGCTTCTGTCCATTTTTCTGCAGGTTTATCGTACCAAAGTTTCAAATCTCTTTCCTGAATTTCTTGTTTACGGGTACATGATTGAATAAGAATAAAAAAAGCGAATAAAAGATAAAATATTTTACTCATTTAAGTAGTTTTAGGTTGAGTTGTGAAGATATAAAAAAAGCAGATGGAACGCATCTGCTTACTGATTTTTTATACGGTATATTGTTTGATTACAGATTAATCATCACCACCTTTTTTGGTTTCGATAAGCACCACACCGTTTGCACCGCGAGCACCGTAAATAGCAGAACTTCCGTCTTTTATTACATTAATACTCTTCAAATTTGATGGGGATAAAGAAGATAGCATGCTCTGATCAACTGTTATTCCATCAACAACAATGAGTGCGGCACTGCTTAAGTTTATTGAATTTACACCTCTGATAATAATTTCGCCATTTGAATTTACCTGCACGCCGGCAAATCTTCCACGAATCAAGTCGTAAATATCGGAATACTGCGAAAAATCCATGTCTTTGTTGTTTAATTGGGCTACCGCATTTAATTTATCGGCATCTTTTACATAACCATAGCCTATTGCATATTCTATCGATTTCTGCCCCGGCTTTAATTTTAAGTTAACCGCCACAAGTTTAGTATTGTCTTCCAGCTTTACTTTTTCTGAAATAAATCCTTTTGCCTCTACTTTTAAACGATCTCCTGGGTTTACATTTACAGTAAATCGCCCAAGGGTATCGGTTTTTACAATCTCTTTGGTGCTTTTTACCTGAATATCGGCACCAACAATAGCAATACTGTCAAAAGTAGTTACTACCCCCCGAATCATTTGGTCCTGTGCATTTAACTGCAATCCACAAACGAGTACAAGGCCAATTACGAAAAATTTTTGTAAGTTGATTTTCATGATGATATTTTAAGTTTCTTTTAAAGAAGACAATTCAAAACAAACAAACCCTTATTGTGCTGCTTAGACCAAAATATATCCGATTGGTTTAATCACATTCACTTTCACTGTGATATGCTTATTCACAGCATCAAGAGATGATCTTTCATCGAAGAAACTACCATCGTAATCGCAACACCTTTAGTCTTCTTTAGCTGGTATAACACGTTTCACCCGGTATGGTTTTTTCTGTTGCGATTCGTAATATGTGCGCATTTGCAGCTCAGCAATTATCCCGGTTGTTATAAACTGAATACCACCCAAAACCAAAAGAATCCCTAACAATAACATTGGTTTTCCCCAAATATCGTTACCTAATATTTTTAATACCAGTAGGTAAAAATTAATAAGTACACCAATAGCCAGCGTAAAAATCCCTATGTTTCCGAAAAAATGCATAGGTCGTTGCAGGTATTTTTTAAAAAACAACATCAGCACAAGGTCGCTTAATACCCGGGTAGTGCGACCTATTCCATATTTAGAAGTTCCAAACTGACGGGAACGGTGATTTACATCTACCTGAGTTAATTTGGTTGCACCTTCCAATGCAATTAATGCAGGAATGTAGCGGTGCAACTCGCCGTAAATATGAATATTTTTTATGGTTTCGTTGGTGAATATTTTTAAAGTACAACCTAAGTCTTTCATGTAGATTCCTGTTGTTCTTCGGATAAGAAAGTTGGCAATTTTCGAAGGTACTTTACGCAAAAACATTCCGTCCTTTCGGTTGGCTCTTACACCGGCAACCATATCCCACTCTTCTTCCTCAATCATTTTCAACATCATTGGTACATCTGCCGGATCGTTTTGCAAGTCACCATCAATTAAAGCAATAAATTCACCTTCTGCCTGATCAATTCCCGCTTGTAAGGCTGAACTTTGCCCATAATTACGTTTTAACTCAACCAAAAGAAAACGGTCATCGTTAATTTTTTTTATCTCCGAACGTGTATTATCTGTCGAACCATCGTCAACAAAAATAGCTTCATAATTGTAATTTTTTAACGCTTCCTTTATTTGTTCCGAAAGGGGTTGTATATTCTCTTCTTCGTTCCAAACACAAATTACCAACGATAGCTTTTTCATTTTTTAAAAATTGAATGTTTTTCTCAGGAATAAATTTCAGCTTAAAATATCAGCGACACTAAATTCCTCATACTTTATTTTACAGTTTCTGTTTTCGGCTACAAATTTACACAAATCAACTTCAAAACAATTTTTATTTAACCGGATTAAATTTCCAGATAAATGAGAAACGAACTGTTCTGTACATCCAGTCGTGCAAACCATGCTGATATTGTATTCTAAATGCCTTTTTACGATAATCTTTTCTTAACTCAAAATTAAGCTGCATGGGGCGATCTCCGTTATCTTTGTAACCATAATAACCCGACCACGAAGAAACAATGCGCCAGTTATTTTTCTCAGAATCAATTCCCAGACCATAAAGTAAAGCATCGTTTTGCAAATTCAGTTCATCGTTGGTTTGCCAGCTGTAAAATCCCAGCATGGTATAAGGGCGAAAAAGAAGGGACTCATTGGTTCCAAAAGTTTTTGAGAAACTCATATCGAAAAAATAGGCAGGAGTATCGGCAAAGCGAGCACCCTCCAGGTTGCTTCCAGAAGCTGTTTTGGCTCCAAAACGAAATAAGGTATTCGGAAATTCTCGATCTTTTATTAGTTGAACAAGAGTGGTAAAATTTAAGTCACCAAAGGCTGTTCCTTTACAATCTGCATCTCGCGAAATACGCTCATTCCTTATTTCTGTAGTGTACGAATAGTGTTCTAAAATTACACCATATATTTCAACTGCTATTTTTCCGTTGGCAAATGGTACATATGCACGTCCTGAAATATCTTGTGTGGGATCGCCCGAATGAAAATGATTGGAAGCAGTAATTTCTACCTCTTTTTCTTTGCTCAGAAATCCTCTCTTCACTTCGGGTACAGGCAATGCATTTGGCCCAAAAAATCCGGGAGAAATGATCATCCAATTTCGCCACCCTGGATCGCCCGACTCCCAACCATGCTGTTCATTCCACGACCAATCATCTTGACCCTCACTTGTCAATGTCGTCAGCAAAATAACAATGAAGAAAAGAAGTTTTCTCATTCTCAGATTTTGAATCTTCCAAAGATAAAAAAACCCTTCAGAAGTGCTGAAGGGTCGTTGAACTATAGTTCAAGTTTTTCTCTAATATTTTGCGGAATGGCATCTTTGTGTACCATAATACACATGGTTTTATAATTTACATATGCTTTTGAAGCATAAAAATACCCATTGTATTTATTGTAGTCTCCCCATGAGTTTTTCACCTTGTAAAATAAATCACCTTCCTGATCTTTAGCCGTACCAACAATATGCATTCCATGATCGTCGGTAGTTTGGTAATTATCGAAAGCGGTTTGGCGCATTTCCTGCGTTACCACCAACTCCGGCACAGGCTGATCCAATTTATACAATTCCTTCTCTTTTTCTTTTTGTGGCAGTGCTTCCCACTTTGCAATTTCTGCATCACTCATATCTTCACCCGGTGCTGCAGGCAAAACGGCTACTCCTTTGTTGCTGGTGGCAAAACCCTTTTCACTAACATCGGCTGCCCATGCAACTGTAAAATCATTTTTTAGAGCGTATTCAATAATCTGCGATAATTCATCAACAGGAACGTTATAAACTTCATCCCACGACCAGTTATCAGGAACTTCTAAAATAAATTTCGAATAAAACGGATGATGTGTATAAGAACTAATTTCAACATAGTCATCCATATTCAGACCAATAAAATCGCTTGCAAAACTTTGAGGTGTATATTGTTCTCCTTCGTATTCAAATTTTTGAGGAAGATCACCCAAATACGAATTCAACGTTCCATCAATCGATTCGTGCCAAGCTGTAGTTAACTTACGATTTTTATTCTCCACAACCGCATCAACATGTTGTTTTAAAACGCGATCCATTTCTCCATGAACATGCTTTTCTTCTCCATAATTTAATCCATCGTAAACCGACTCGGGAACAATTCCGTATTCACGTATTGCATTGGTAACATCATGAAACGCACCACCTGCTGAAAAATTCAAATTTCCGTGTACGCGTACATGCTTTTCTGCTTTATCCGAATAGGCATGCCATACTACAAACATTTCCGACAAATCCACTTCCGGCTTGCCCAAACGCAACATTTCCGACTCTAAAAACGAAAGTCCCGAAAAGGACCAGCATGTTCCTGAACGATATTGATTTTTTACCGGTGTTGCCGGCAATTTAATTTCGTCTTCAAAAACATATCCTTTTGTTTCTTCCTTTTTATCGTTTTCGGCAAAAACACTATAAGTAAATACTGCAATTAATGCAGTTAAAAGTAAGCGCAGTTTCATTCTAAAAATTTTAATATTACCCCACAAATTTGAACTGAGCCCAAAATTAATAAATTAATTCCTAATACAAAAAGCTAGAATTAATAAATATTAGCGACAAGTTGATTAGAGAACTACTTATTGTTCAATACCTTGCTGAACTTCTTTGTACCTGAAACAATCAACCAAATGGTCGTTTACCATTCCGGTGGCTTGCATATGCGCATAAACAACAGTGCTGCCTACAAACTTAAACCCGCGATTTTTTAGGTCCATCGAAATTTTATCAGAAAGCTCGGTTTTAGCAGGCAATTCTTGTAACGATTTAAATGAATTAACAATCGATTTATTCTCAACAAACCCCCAGATGTAAGAATCGAAACTACCATACTCCTTTTGAATTTCGAGAAAACGCTGTGCATTATTTACACAAGCCGCCAGTTTCATCTTATTTCTGATGATTGATTTGTCCTGCACCAGTTCATCCAGCTTCTTTTGATCATAGTTTGCTACAATCTCCGGATTAAAATTATCGAAAGCACGTCTGAAATTTTCGCGTTTATTTAATACAATTTGCCAACTTAATCCGGCCTGAAATCCTTCGAGAACAAAAAACTCAAACAATTTTTGATCGTCGTGCAAAGGAACTCCCCACTCTTCATCGTGGTATTTTATCATCAAATTATTTTTTGTTCCCCAATCGCAGCGTTTACACATTTTATATAAATTTTCGGTAAAAGTTAAATAAAATTAAGCAGAACTACAGTCAAGCTGGTAAAATGTTATTTTTGTTTTTCAGAATAAAATCAGGATGAAGAAACTTACTTTATTTTTTGTACTGCTGTTGTCGCTTTCTTTCGTTGCAGAAGCTCAATTAAATATAAATCATTTTATTAGAGTTGGGCGCACACGTATTTCAATTGGAAACTACACCGGTGCCGTTGAATACTTCAACATTGTTATTGAATTTAAACCTTATCTGGCCGAGGCTTATCTATACCGTGGAATTGCCAAACATTCGCTGGAAGATTATCGCGGTGCCATTATGGACTACGACAAAGCGATTGATATTAAACCCTACTATCCTCAAGCTTATAATAACAGGGGAATGGCCTATCACAATCTGAGAAAGTATAACGAGGCAATAGCCAATTACAACCGGGCACTGGAGTTCGACCAAGACGATGAGAATATATACAACAACCGTGGGGTTGCCAAACTTGCCCAGAAAAATATGGAAGGCGCCATTGAAGACTTTAATAAAGCATTGGAAATAAATCCAAAATCGACGGATGCATTAATGCGAAGAAGTAATGCCAAAATTGTGAGTGGCGATACCAAAGGTGCCATTAAAGATTTGAATGAGGTAATTATTATTCGGCCACATTACGCAGCTGCTTACCTCAACCGCGGACTAGCTCGCTTCGAAATGGAAGATTATGCATCGGCTTTACGCGATTACGATCAGTGTATTAAATTCGATCCGCAAAATGCATTGGCATTTAACAACCGCGGAATTGTAAAACACAAATTAGAAGATTACAACAGCGCCATTATGGATTACGATATGGCCCTTCGTCTTGATCCGGAAATGGCCAGTGCTTATTTTAACCGAGCCATGGCACGCGAAATATTACAGCGCCCCGGTTACGAAAATGATTATCAAATTGCTGCTCAACTTAATCCTCAATTTGACTTAAGCAGCCGACGTTTAAATGCTGAACAAATGGCACAGCAGCAACAGCAGCAGAAGAATCAAGGGAGTTCGCAACAACAAAATTCGGGCAGCAATTCACAAGGAACACAGGCAAACCAAAATGCAAGTGCACAAAATAAACAGCAGCAACAAAACAATCAGGCTTTGGCCCAAAAAGACGACGAAGCAGACAAAGAAAAAGCAGAAGAAGAAAGACGAAACCGTAGAAGAAAAATGAACCTGGTGGTGGAAGACTCCCGTGATCTGCCTTCAGAAGAGGAGGAAGAAGTTGACGATGGCAGAATTCAGAATAAAAACATTGTAATTGATTTGCAACCTCTTTTCCTGATTGCCGCATTTGAGAAAAATGGCGTTGACTACGACAGGTTTCAGTACTACAACATTGTAATCGATGATTTAAATGCAAAAAACAACTACAACCCATTGTTGTCGATTTCAAACAAACCGGTGACTACCTACCAGTCGGTTTTCGAAAACTTTATTCTTTTCTTCAACGAAAAAATAAGTATTCAGGGAAATGCACACAACTACCTGAACCGAGGTATTTTTTATAGCTTAACCGGCGACTACAATAAAGCACTTCAAGATTTAAACAAATCAATAGAATTAGACGACAAGGCATCGAT
>JBFFMM010000093.1:0-11209 GCA_041554075.1 Draconibacterium sp.
GGGTTTTCCCGGATTTTTTTATGCCACGAAAATCAGAATCAAATTATTTCTCCTCCAGGCAGGAGGAGTGGATTTTTGAGAGGTACGAACAAAAAGACGAGGTGGTGAATAAAATTATTTTGAAGAAACCACCTCCCCTTCGTTCCTCAGGTACTCCTCCTAAAAGGAGGAGAAATCTAAACTTAATAAATCATAAAAAAAGGCTGCCGAAGCAACCTTTTTCTATACTTTTTAGAATCTCAGTACTTCGTATAAAGGTCTCATATTTTTTCTACAACAAACCACGTTTTTTCAATAATGGTTCTTTCGATGGCGCTTGTCCACGGAAGTTTTCGTAAATCACCATTCCTTCATCAGAGCCACATTTTTCCAATAACGTGCGGAATTTTGCCGCGTATTTTTTATTAAAAATATCACCTGATTGTTTGAATGCATCAAAGGCATCACTATCTAAAACAGCAGCCCAAATGTATACGTAATAACCTGCTGAATATCCGTCGCCCGAGAAAATATGCGAGAAATAGGTACTACGATAACGAGGAAGAAACTCAGGAATTAATCCAATCTCATCCATTGCCGTTTTTTCAAACTTATTTACATCAGTAATATTTACATTTTCTGTAGTATGATAATCCATATCTAACAACGAAGCGGCAACGTACTCTCCTGTAATAAATCCCTGGTTGAAAGTTCCTGCCTTAATAAGTTTATCCAACAATACATCAGGAATAGCCTCACCTTTTTCGTAATGTTTGGCATATACTTTAATCACCTGAGGATCAGCAGCCCAGTTTTCCATAATTTGCGATGGAAGTTCAACAAAATCGCGTGGCACACTACCAGCAGTTCTGTCGTAAGGACCATCGGCAAACAAACCGTGCAAGGCATGTCCAAATTCGTGGAATAAAGTTGAAACCTCATCAAAACTTAATAAAGCCGGAGAATCCCCTGTTGGACGGGTAAAATTCATTACAATAGAACCAATGGTTGGGACACGTTTTCCATCAATATAAGTAGCACTGCGAAATTGGGTAGACCATGCACCAACTCGTTTACCATCTCTCGGATGGAAATCCATGTACAAAATGCCAAGTAGCGAACCATCTGCTTCTTTCACTTCAAAAGCTTCTGCCTCTTCGTGATATGTTGGAAGATCGTCGCGTTTGACAAATTCTAAACCATATAGATTTTTTGCCACATAAAAAATTCCCTTTTTCGCATTATCCAAACTAAAATAAGGTTTTACTTCCGCCTCATCCAAATCGAATTTAGCTTTGCGTAATTTTTCAGAATAATACCACCAGTCCCACGATGCTAATTTAAAATCACCACCTTCGCTGTCGATAATTTTCTGCATATCTTTTACATCCTGCTTTGCCATTTCCAAAGATGGCTTCCACAACTCCATAAGAAAATCGGTAATTGCCTCAGGCGTTTTTGCCATGTTTACATCGGCTTTATAAGCTGCAAAGTTTTTAAATCCAAGCAATTTTGCTTTTTGGTCGCGCAACGGAACAATTTTTTTAATGATCTCTTTGTTATCATTTTCATTGTTGTTATCGCCACGCATAAAATAACCACGGTACAATTGCTCGCGTAAATCGCGTTTCTCAGAAAAAGTCAGAAAAGGAATCCAACTTGGTTTAGCCATTGTAAAAACCCATTTACCGGGTTCACCCGCTTTTTCAGCTGCTACTACTGCACCGGCTATAACATCTTCCGGTAATCCGGACAAATCCTCTTTATTGTCGATTACCAACTTGTAATTTTTGTTGGTTTCAGCCAATAAATTCTCACCAAACTCAAGATACAATCCCGAAAGTTCAATATTTATGGCTTTCAATTTTTCCTGATCTTCGTCCGAAAGATTGGCTCCACCACGTTCAAAGTCGGAATAAAATTTCTCAACAACACGCATTTGTTCCTGATCGAAACCCAAGTCATTTCGTTTGTCGTAAACCGCTTTAATTCTTTCAAATAAACCGGCATTCATCGAAATGTTGTTATAATGCGCAGTTCGTAAAGGCGACAACTCACGGGCTACAGCCTGCATATCGTCGTTGGTTACTGCACTACTTAATGGACCAAAAACACCATTTACTTTTGTCAACAAAGCTCCCGATTTATCAAAAGCTAAAATGGTATTTTCAAAAGTTGGAGCTTCCGGATTTGCAACAATAGCTTCAATCTCAGCTTCCTGTTGTTTAATTCCTTCTTTCACTGCAGGCACATAATGCTCTACTTTAATTTCATCGAAAGGCGGAACACCAAAGGGAGTATTCCACTCTACAAAAAACGGATTTTCCATATCAGAATTACTTTCTTTTTTCTGGGATTGGAACGAACTTAATCCCAATCCAGCAACAAAAACAAAAAATAGCAGTTTTTTCATTTTTAAGATTTTTGTGATTTTTAAATTTTGCTGCGCAAGATAAACAATTATCAGACTTTGTGTTATGACAGAATTCACTTTAAGAACTTAGAATATGTAGAACGTCGATTAAAATGATTTCTGAAGTAGAAAATGAGTGGGAATCAATATAATCAGCGTCATGATTTATTATTAACATTTCATAATTACCGTTGGCTTCAGCCAACGGTAACAGAATTGTAGCTGAAAGACTTTAGTCGCATATTATAAATTACTCATCCCTGTTGGTACTTCCCTAGAAATCGTTCCAACTCTTCCTCCCAGCCAAATACTTTATGGTGTTCCTCCTGATCTCGAATATAACGACTGACTGCATTCAAATGCGACTCGCTAACAGAAACAGCATAATAGTCATCCTGCCATACAAATTTGAATGACAAATTAAAATTTCTATTTAGCCAGTGGGCACTTTCCCCTTTTATCATTCGCATAACATCTGCAATATTTTGATTTCTTCCCAAACTAACCAAACCATGGCAATGATTCTCCCACGCATTTACTTCTAAAAGATAAATGTCTTTTGATTTCGCATATTCAATAAAATGCTTAATCAATTCCTTTCGTAAGGATGAATGAATAGTCTTCTGGCGATTTTTGGTAGTCCAAACGCAGTGAATTAGAATTCGGGTGAAAGACATTTGTTCTGAATTATGTGGCTAAAGCCTGTTTTATTTCCTATTATTCTCCGTTCACTAAAGTGAACGGTAACTCAAGTTAAGAAATCCAACTTTACTTTACAAACCAACATATTGGAATCAGAATTTGCTTTCAAAAAAGTAAAAATTATTGTTGGCTATATTCAGAGGTATTTAAAAGTTAAAGAATTGAACAGTCTGAAACAAATATTTTTAAATTCTAAACATTAGTCTTATGATTGATTGTTATTCGGCTTTCATCAACAAATTTTGATAAAATTACTTACTTTTGTCGGATTCAAAAACGACAGAAAATCATTCAAAGATGAAGATATCATACTCCTGGTTAAAAGATTACATTAAACTGGAACAGTCGCCTGAAGAGATTTGCGACATACTTACACAAACCGGTTTGGAAGTTGGCGGTTTAGAAGAGGTTGAAACCATTAAAGGCGGATTACAAGGATTGATAATTGGCGAGGTTGTAACGTGCGAAGCACATCCAAATTCGGATCACCTGAGCAAGACAACTGTAAATGTTGGCGGCGACGAATTGTTACCCATTGTGTGTGGTGCACCCAATGTTGCTGCCGGACAAAAAGTAGTAGTGGCTACTGTTGGAACAACTTTGTACGATGGCGACAATGAGTTTCAGATTAAAAAATCGAAAATTAGAGGTGAAGTATCCATGGGAATGATTTGTGCCGAAGATGAAATTGGTTTGGGAACAGGCCACGACGGCATTATGGTTTTGGATGAACATGCCAAAGTAGGTACTCCGGCAAAAGATTTTTTCAATGTTGAATCGGACTGGGTAATTGAAATTGATCTTACTCCCAACCGTATCGATGGCGCATCGCACATTGGTGCCGCCCGCGATTTGGCTGCATTTCTGAAAAAAACGCAGGATATAGAATATACAAAACCTTCGGTTGAGGCTTTTAAAGTTGATAATCACGATTTAGAAATTCCGGTTGAAGTGGCAACGCCGGAAGCGTGTCCTAGATACTCAGGCGTTACTATTTCAGGAGTTGAAATAAAAGAATCGCCCGAGTGGTTGCAAAACCGTTTGAAAATGATTGGCCTCATGCCAATTAATAATGTGGTTGACATAACCAATTACGTACTTTTTGAAACAGCACAACCATTGCATGCTTTTGATGCAGCTGAAATTACTGGCAACAAAGTGGTGGTAAAAACCTTGCCCGCCAAAACAAAATTTACAACTTTAGACGAAGTTGAACGTGAACTGGATGCGGCTGATTTAATGATTTGCAACACCGAAGAAGCCATGTGTATTGGTGGAGTTTTTGGTGGAATTAAATCGGGAGTAAAAGATTCAACTACTTCAATTTTCCTTGAAAGTGCCTGTTTCGACCCGGTTTTTATTCGGAAAACGGCACGTCGTCACGGATTGAATACCGATGCATCGTTCCGTTTTGAACGTGGTGTGGATCCAAACGGTGTAATTTATGCACTAAAACGTGCTGCCCTGCTTATTAAAGAAATTGCTGGAGGAACGATCTCTTCTGAAATTGTAGATATTTATCCGGATCCAATTGAAGATTTTAAAGTTGATATTACATATGCAAATGTCAAACGTCTGATCGGTAAAGATTTGGGTGCTGAAATGATTAAAACCATTCTGACATCGCTTGAAATAAAAATCGAAAACGAATCAGAAACGGGTTTGTCGCTTTTGGTTCCTCCTTATCGGGTAGATGTAAAACGCGAAGCCGATGTTATTGAGGAAATCCTAAGAATTTACGGTTACAATAATATTGAAATACCAACACTGGTAAACTCGTCGTTACAAACTGCCGAGAAACCAAATAAAGATAAAGTTCGGAATTTGGCAGCTGAAATGTTGACGGCACAGGGATTTAACGAGATCTGGTCGAACTCGCTTACCAAAGCCAGTTACTATGAAGGATTAAAAGATTACAAAGAGGAACAAACCGTAAAAATGCTAAATCCGCTTAGTGCCGATTTAAACGGAATGCGTCAGACTTTGCTTTTTGGGGCATTGGAAAGTATTGCCTACAATGCCAATCGTCAGAATAAAAACCTGAAGTTTTACGAATTTGGAAATACCTACTTCTACAAAGGAACAGCCCTAAAAGATAAACCCGCCAATAATTATTGGGAAGAAGAACATCTCGGGTTATTTATTACCGGGAATAAAGAAGCTGAAAGCTGGACTGCAAAAGAACAGGCAACATCGTTTTACGGCTTAAAAACGTATGCTGAAAATATTCTAAAACGATTAGGTTTTTCAACTGCAACAATGCAAATTTCGGAAACTGAAAATGAATTGTATTCCGAAGGGTTAAGCTATTCGCTCAACAACAAAGTAATTCTTGAGTTGGGAATTGTTGCCAGCCAGTGCCTGAAAAAATTCGGAATTGAAAACCCGGTTTATTATGCTGACTTAGATTGGGGACGAATTTTAGTTGAGTTGAAAAAACACAAAGTTACTTTCGAAGAACTTGCAAAATTTCCGGCAGTTCGTCGCGATTTAGCATTGCTAATCGACAAGTCGGTTACATTCAGCCAGATTAAAGATGTTGCCTTTAAAATAGAGCGCCAGTTGCTTCGCGACGTTGACTTGTTTGATGTTTATGAAGGAAAAGGAGTTCCGACAGGTAAAAAATCGTATGCCGTTAGTTTTATCCTTCGCGACGACAACAAAACGCTAAAGGATAAACAAATCGATAAAACCATGCAAAAATTTATTGCTGCATTTGCGCGTGAATTTGAAGCAGAGTTGCGATAAATTTGAAATGAAAATATAAGTTCTCTCATCCCGGATTTTATCCGGGATGTTTGTTTCTAGTTAAAGTAGTGCAATGGAAAACCACACTAAAGGAATTATTTATGCCTCAGTTACCGCATTCTTTTGGGGGTTTCTGGCAATAGCTCTTAAAGTTGCTGTTCGCGAAATTGACCCGGTAACCGTGGTTTGGTTTCGCTTTTTGTTTGCTTTTGTGTTACTGGCAATTTGGGAGTTGTTTAATAACCCGGCTACATTTAAAATCCTTATAAAACCACCCCTTTTACTTGTACTTGCCGCTTTGGCTCTTTCGTGGAATTATACCGGTTATATGATGGGTATTCATCATACGACGCCAAGCAATGCACAGCTTTTTATTCAAACCGGCCCTTTACTTTTGGCAACTGCAGGTTTTGTTCTTTTTAAGGAGAAAGTCAAAAGCAGGCAAATTATTGGATTTGCTGTTGCAATTGTAGGATTTTCGTTTTTTTATAGCGACCAGCTTGATGCTTTTTTTGAAAGCAAAGGAAGCTACCAAATGGGAATTCTGTTAACAGTATCAGGAGCAATTGCCTGGTCGATTTATGCCATTTTACAGAAAAAACTGGTCGTTAACCATTCGGCCAACAGTCTTAATTTATTCTTGTTTGGCTTACCGGTAATCATTCTGTCTCCTTTTATTCATCTCGAACCTCTTTTCCTATTAAATTTTAACTGGTGGTTACTACTTGCATTTTTAGGTACCAATACAGTAATTGCCTACACCTGTTTAGCCAAAGCACTAAAATATACCGAAGCCAATAAAGTAAGTATTATCATTATTATTAATCCGATGATTACGTTTATTGTCATGGGAATTCTTACCTGGCTGAATGTTGATTGGGTTCAACACGAGCGCTTTTCGTTGATTACTGTGCTTGGAGCTGTACTTGTTTTTTCGGGTGCGATTTTGGTGGCAAAAAAAACAAAAAAGAAATAATTTATTCCATTGTATTTTTCGTAAAACTAAAAACGCGGTTTTGTTTTAAGCGCTCTTCAAGAATAAAATAGTTTTTTGTAATTTGGGAAGAAAATTTCTCCAATGAAAAAGCTAAATCTATTTTTTTCAACCCAAATACTCTTTATTCTTCTTTCATGCAATACAAAAGAGTCGCGAATAATAACGGTAACAGGCGAGATTCCTGCCATCGAAATTGGAAAAACACTTCATCACGAACATTTGTTGGTCGATTTTATTGGTGCCGACAGTACGGGATATCATCGATGGAAAAAAGCTGAAGTAATTGAGAAAGTTCTTCCTTATCTTCTGGATATTAAAAAACTGGGATATAAGACTTTGGTAGAATGTACTCCGGAGTATTTAGGTCGCGACCCGGAATTATTAAAGCTGCTTTCTGAAAAATCAGGTATTCAAATCATAACAAACGTTGGGTATTACAGCGCTGTAAATGCCAAATTTATTCCGAAACATGGTTTTACTGAAACGCCTCAACAATTGGCAGAGCGATGGATAAAACAAGCAAAAAACGGAATTGAAGGGAGTGGTGTTTATCCTGGGTTTATAAAAATTGCTGTTGAACGTGCTCCTTTAGAAGAGATAAACAAAAAAGTAGTTGAGGCGGCCTGCATTACACACAAAGCAACTGGTTTAACAATTATGTCGCACACAGGCCCGGCAATTCCGGCGTTTCAACAACTCGAAATTCTGAACGAATTTGGAGTACTCCCTTCTGCCTTTATTTGGACCCATGCACACAACGAAAAAGACGAGCTTAAAATAATTGAAGCCGCCCAAATGGGAGCATGGATTGGTTTTGATAATTTTAATCCAAAACGACTTGAGCGATATGTAAACTTTATTTTGAGAATGAAAAAAGAAGGTCTCCTTAACAAACTTTTAGTCTCGCATGATGCTGGCTGGTACAAACCCGGAGAACCTGATGGCGGTGAATTCCGAGGATTTACTGAAATTGAAGAAATCCTCATTCCTGCGCTTCTCGAGAATGGCTTAACTCAACCTGATATCAATCAGCTGTTTGCACAAAACCCTTCGGAGGCTTTTAAAATCCACACAAGATTGATAGAGAATCAATTGTAAGCACATACGTTCATAAAAGTAAAATATCCAATTCATCACTTAACATCATTATTTAAAATGTTTTACGCGAAATTCACGAAACAAAATCTTAATTTTTCGTATATTGTATAAAGACAAAAACAACTAATGCCAATACTGACTTTTTCGTAAGTGATTAAACTTTTTAGAATTTAATAGCTATGAAGTACAGGTCGAACAGTATTTTGGCACACATTCCTCAAAATCGCAACGGAGAACTAATTCTTAAGCAAGCTTTGTTCTATCAAAAAAAACTTGGAATGCGGATTTTTTTAATGGACATTATTAAAACCGGCACATTTTTCTCTCTAAATCTCAACTCTAAAAAGAACAAAATCCGGCACCAGGAAGCGTTGAATAAATTTACTGAATTTGTAAAAAATCATCTCCAATCCGATATACCAAATAACATAATTTTGCGAATTAGTTGGGGCAAAGTCGTAAATACCTTAATTACAGAATCGGAACGTGGCGGTCACGAATTTGTTTTGCTCGACAAAAGTGAAAGACAAAATTCAGAAGGTTTGACAAAAACCGAGGTCGACAGATATGTAAGCAAATCATACTGTCCCGTTCTTACCATACATAAAGATTACCCCTTAACTAAAATAAATAAAATCGTTATTCCAATAGATATTTCTCAGCAAACCAAAAAAAGATTGTACTGGGCCACATTTTTTGCAAAAAAGCTCGGCGCCATAATCATTATCGTGTCTGCTCTTAATGTAGATATAAAAGAGACTAAAAGTCTGGCCTTTAAGAAGGCAGAAAACCTGAAAGAAATGCTCGAATTAAGAGGCGTTGAGTGTAAGATTAAAATTCTGAAAGTGCATGGACAAAAGCGTCATATCGCTGTTCTGAAATATATCGAACAGGAAAAACCGGAAATGGTAATTATCAGAACACACAATGAATCACATTTCACAGGCAAAAAAATTGGAAAATTTGTATCCGAAATTGTTCATGGGTGCAAAATGCCTGTATTTACTGTTGGAGGAATAAGCCAGAATTTCGAACCTGATTCAATATAAAATGCTAATAACTGATAAACGATGACGGACAAAATTCAGGAAATAACGCAAAAAATTTATAACGAAGGAGTTATAAAAGCCAAACAGGATGCCGATCAGATTATCGCTGAAGCCAGAAAAAAGGCTGAAGAAATAATACATTCAGCACAAACAATGCAGGATGAAATTATCGCAAAAGCACAAAAACAGGCTGATGAAATAAAACGTAAAACCGAGACAGAAATGCAATTGGCAGCCCGGCAATTTACGAGTAGTTTAAAACAGAAAATCACCAAAACAATAACCTTATCGCAAGTTGACGGGCCCATAGAAAGGACACTAAATGATGTTGATTTTGTAAAAAAAATGATTCTGATTATTCTAAATAACTGGAATCCTGAAAGTTCGGAAGATCCAAATTTAAAATTGCTTTTACCAGAAAAAGAAGAAAAAGAGTTTTCTGCATTTTTCGATTCGAAAATAAATGAAACGCTTAACAAAAGTATTGAAGTACGCTTTGATGAGAAACTGAAAACAGGCTTTAAAATCGGGCCAAAAGATGGAAGCTACATTTTAAGTTTTACCGATAAAGATTTCGAAAATTATTTTAAAGGATACTTCAAAGACAGAACAAAAAGACTACTTTTTGAATCAGTTAAAAAAGAATAAGATAGTATGTTACACCAATACAGAGCAGTGATAAAACCAATTTACTGAAGCTTTAGACACACCGGGCTTTAAAGGATTCGTACCCGTTTAAAATTCGGTCATGCTAAAAAAAGAATATTATTGTTTGATTGCCGGGTTACCCGATTTGTTTTTCAACGAAAACAAACTGGCTATAACTAGCCTGAATTTTCGGGAAGAACTGCACCAACTTAGTCCTTCCGATTATAAGCTGGTTGAATATCTATTTTTACCCTTCGATAATAAAAATCTGATCAACTTACTCTTTCAGCAAAACAATGAATTCCACTCACTTGGAACTATTTCAAAAACTTTATTTGAGTCACAACTCACCCCCTCCGAAGAAGAGATAATTCTTCCCGGATACATGATTCAGTTTGTAAACTGGATGAAAGAAAGGGATTCAAAAGAACTGACATTTAAGGTCGAAAATATCCTTTACAGTCTCTATTTCGGATTCGTTTTAACATGTAAAAATGAGTTTCTCAGAAATTGGTTCCTATTCGAGCTGAACATTAGAAATATATTAACGGCGTTTAATTGCATCCGTTATGATTACGAATTAGATGAACAACTTTTAAAAGTTGAACAAAACGATACGGTCTATTCACAGCTACTCAGCAAACGACTAAAGTTTGAGTTTTATGAAGACGAACTGCCTTTTTGCGATCAGATTTTCAGAATTGCAGAATCGGATGCTCAGCCGGTCGACAAGGAAAAAGCAATGGACAAAATCAGGTGGGACTACCTCGATGAGTATACTTTTTTCCACTATTTCACCATCGAAAAGATTATAAGTTTTGTGCTAAAACTACAAATTTCTGAACGTTGGATGAAACTGGATACTAAAACAGGAAAACAATTATTAGATCGACTAATAAACGATTTACAAACGAGCTACGAATTCTCCGCTGAATTCAGTTTAGTAAAAAAAACAGGATAAAATGGCTACGACAGGAAAAGTTGCAGGAATTATTGCCAACCTTGTTATTGTTGAGGCAGATGGTCCGGTTTCGCAAAACGAAATCTGTTACATCAATCATGCAGGGGTAAAATTGATGGCCGAGGTAATCCGCATTGGTTCTAAGAATGCTTACATACAAGTATTTGAAAGTACGCGTGGATTAAAAACCGGTACACAAGTGGAATTTACCGGGCACATGCTTGAAGCCACACTTGGCCCCGGAATACTTTCAAAAAACTTCGATGGATTGCAACACGATCTGGATAAAATGGAAGGTATTTTCCTGCAAAAAGGAGACTACACCCACCCACTCGAAGTAGATAAATTCTGGAGTTTTAAACCGCTGGCAAAAATTGGTGATGAAGTGGAAGCCGGATCGTGGTTAGGAGAAGTTATCGAGAACTGGATTCCGCACAAAATAATGGTTCCTTTTACCTTCTCCGGCAGTTTTATGATAAAAGAAATAAATCCAGCAGCAGACTACAAAATTTACGATACGATTGCTGTTCTGGTTGATACAAATGGAACGGAGCACGAGGTAAACATGGTTCAAAAATGGCCGGTAAAAATTCCGATCAGAACTTACCGAGAAA
>JBFFMM010000094.1:0-10322 GCA_041554075.1 Draconibacterium sp.
AGGGGCACGAAACCGGTGCTCCATCCGGACTCATTGCCACACGCATTCTTGTTTCCATGTTTTCAACATCGGGAATGTTTGTCAAACCGGTAACGAGCGATCGTTTTTTATTGGCAGAAAATACTTTTTCGTTATCTGCAAACTCACCGTCCCCGTTATAATCAATCCAAACCGCCCAGTACTCGAAGTTTGCTTTGCCTCCAAACCCTGGAGTTAAAGTAATGGCATGGCTGTCTGCTGCAAAAAGATTAAATGTGGTATTTGCCGAAAAGTCCTCATAACCTCCCCCTGTGGTGGTAGTATTCGATTGATCGTTAATGGCTACTCCGGCTATCCATTCGGAAGCAGCCGAAAGATTAGGTTCGCAATATTCTATTGCCTGAGGCAGAACGTTAAAACTAGTAGACACAGCTGTGGAATTTCCACACTCATCAATAGCTGTCCACACATAGCTTACCTCATAGCCGCTTTCGTCCGGCGTGTAGGGTAAAATTGTAGTCGTTAACTGTGTAACTCCGCAATTATCGTCAAACACGAGCTGCTCAAATTCGGGCAATTCACTTCCAAATTCTATATCCGCTATTAAGGCTGGTGCCGAAATGGTAGGAGGTACAGTATCGTTAACCGTAATTGTATGCACCCAGGTTCCCACATTACCACAACTGTCTTCTTCCTCATAAATACGCTTTAAAATGGCCGGGCATGTACCTTCCCAACTTTCGCTAACAAACAGGTTTATTTTATGATTAACCGCACAGTTGTCAAATATATCTCCACCGGCTGCAATAAAACTATAGTAATCGTAAGGAGGTGGAACATCATCAATACACTCAAAATATAAATCAGGAATCCCGGTAAAAACAGGAGGAACAGTATCAATTACATGTATGGTATGGAAGAAAGATGAGTAGTTTCCACAAACATCGTAAAGCCGGTATTCGCGTTGAATTATTTTCTGACAAGTACCCTGAACAGTCGTATTTGCCAGTTCAAATAAAATTTCATCCGGATTACAATTATCAGCGACATTACCTCCGGCGTCAACAAAATCAGTTAACGAGTTAAAGGCTGGTGGAACATCTCCACTGCATGTTACGGTCACCGAAGGAATCCCGACAAAAGCAGGGGGGATAGTATCAATTACATTTATGGTATGATTAAAAGTTGAGGTATTTCCACTAAAATCGGCAACCTCGTAGGTACGCGTAATTTCTTTTGGACAACTACCTACTGTAATTTCATTTATCAATTGAAAATAGGTTGTATCTATTTCACAATTGTCAGAGACTGTACCTCCTGCCGATAAAAAATCGTACAGTTCAACAAATACAGGAGGTACTTCATCAATACAATCAACCTGGGTAACCGGATAACTTGCTTCCGGAGGAGTTGCATCGGTAATACTAATATTTTGTTCGCATGTTGCTCTATTTCCACAATTATCTGTCACTTCATAGGTATATGTTACTATTTTTGGATTATTACCTTCTATGGATTCGCTGACAAAACGAAAGGATTGAATCCCGCTGATATCAAATAACCAGCCCCCTGCTGCTTGAAATTCATTTAAATCGAAATAAGGCTGAGGCACATCGCTCATGCAAGAAACAGTTATGTCGGATGGACATCTAATTTCCGGGGGAATAGTGTCGTAAGCATAAGTTGTGTGTTTTACCGAAACTCTGTTTCCGCATTCGTCATAAACGCCGTAATATTTTGTGATAATAAACGGACAATACCCATGTGTATCCGAACCAATAATCTCAAACGCGGATTCATCAATATTACAGTTATCAGTTACAATACCTCCTGCATCAACAAATTGCTGATAAGTTTCGAAAATCACTGCAGCATTGTAATAGCCATATACAGTTGTATCTTTTGGTGCCTGTACCAAAACGGGATCTTCATGATCGAAGATTCCGATGTATTGCTCCATTGTTTTTAGGTAATTGTTGAAAGGATTAAAAAAAGTAAAGGTTCGAATAAGCTGTGACTGACATGTTAAATTTTCATCTTGAAGAAATTGGTCAGAATACTCTATTAGGGTTTCAGCATAAAACAACTGGTCACAAAACTCATTTACATAACCACCTGCCTGAATAAATTCTTCAGTAGAAATTGGTGAAGGTCCCAGGCTTAACGGCAAGCCGCTTAATTCGAATATGTTATCAGTAGTGCCACAATAATTGCTGGCATAAATATCTTCCGGTATAATAAATTCAACAGGCTTTGAATAAAAGAAAGAACAATATCCAATATTTCCACAACTATCTTCAATCGAGAAGTCCTGGAAATACTCCATCCTCCCGAATTCTTCCAGGAAAATACTGTCTTTAAAAACTAAAGTAAAACTTTCCTCGATTATTCGACATTCCGAAGTTACTGCACCACCGAAATTGATAAAATCTTCGTAAGTTTCAATCAGTGGCAACTCTGAATAGCTTCCACACTCTTCTTCAATACTAGGGGGGCATTGTATTTCGATTGAGGCTGTTGTTTGTGCTTTAGCATGATAAAGAGACATAAACACAATTAAGGCTAGCATTAGCAAACGTTTGGTTTTCATAACATCAATTTTATTTTTTTTGTTTAAAAGGTAGGCATAAGTTATGCACAAGTACCGACATACCAAACATTTAACTGTCCCAATTTGAAATTAATATGTAAAACATATTTTCATTTACTGAAATAAACAGGATGAACAATGTATCGAAAACCTAAGCTGCCACCAACAAGAAGGAAGAAACGACAGATCCCTGCATGATAAATTATTTTTGAATAAATAAACTTTTTGTTTTTTGAACCGTTTTGCTACTTTTAAACTAAATGTCAGATAAAAATAAATATATTCTTCGCGCAGGATGGTTATCTATTGTTGGTAATCTGCTGTTGTCGGGGCTAAAATATTGGGCAGGAATGGCAACCGGTTCGCTAGCTCTTATTGCTGATGCATGGCATTCGCTTTCGGATATTATTACCTCTGCCATTGTATTAATAGGAGGTAAAATATCGCGAAAACCAGCAGACAAAGATCATCCTTTTGGGCATGGACGTGCCGAACACATCGCGTCTGTAATTATTGGTGTATTGCTTGCGATAGTTGCGTTTGATTTTTTGATTGGTGCAATTGAAAAATTCGGAAAACATGAACGAACCAGCTATAATACATTTGCATGGATTGCAACCATTATTTCAATTCTTGCCAATGAAGGAATGACACAATATGCGTTTTGGGCGGCGAAAAAAACCGGATCATCTATGTTAAAGGCCGATGGCTGGCATCACCGTACCGATGCACTTTCTTCTATTGTAATTCTGATTGGTATTGCGGTTGGGGGTTCATTTTGGTGGACCGATGCCGTGTTAAGTGTTATTGTTGCCTTAATGATTGGCTGGGCAAGTTGGGAGATAATTTCCAAAGAATTTACGTCCTTACTTGGCGAAAGTCCATCCGAAGACTTACTTCTTTCTATTCGCGAAACGGCACAAAAAGCATGTATTCAACCCATACATTTGCACCACATTCATATTCACGATTATGGACAACACACTGAAATGAGTTGCCACATTAAACTTCCGCCTGCCATGACTTTAAATGAAGCCCATGAAATCTGCACAAAAATTGAAGCAGTCATAAAGATTGAATTTGGCTATATTTCAACCATTCATCCGGAGCCAATAACCTGGGAAAATACTTAAAATTATTTTGGTTTAAAATTTAGCTCTTAACTGCTAAAGAAATGAATCAGCATTTATACATAAAATATACTTACTATTGCAGAATTGGAAAAAATAGTAACATTTTCAAATTTTATTATTTTAGCACCTTCTAAACTCAACCGAAATTGACGCATATTAACAAAATAGACGATGCCGACCTCACCCGCCGGGTAAAATCCGGCGAAAAAGAAGCCTACCAGGCATTGTTCGAAAGGTACGCACCAAAAATTTACCATTTTGCCCTTTCCTACTTAAAAAGCACTGCAGATTCAGAGGAGCTTGTTCAGGATGTTTTTTTAAAGGTTTGGGAAAAACGTGACATATTAGATGCCACACTAAATATAAAAGCCTTTATTTTTAAAATCGCTATCAACACAATCTACGATTTTATTCGTCGGAAAAATATTGAAAATGCATTTCAGGAATTCTCGAAAGCAAACTATTCTACTGATTCGAACAATACCTGGGACACTATAATTTTTGAAGAAATGCAAACCAGAATCAATAGTTTGGTTGCACAAATGCCCGAACAACGAAAAAAGATTTTTAAGTTGAGCAAAAACAAAGGACTATCAAACGATGAAATTGCGCAAGAATTAAATCTGTCAAAACGAACGGTTGAAAATCAATTATATAGGGCATTGCTTTTTCTGAAAGAACATTTACGTAACCAATCAGCAATTGCTTTACTTTTTTTCTTTCTGTTTTACAGTTAATCTTTTCCCTAATTTATTTGCTTTTTTTATTGCTCAAGTGAGTAAAAATAAAACTATGTCCGTATCTCATGTAGAATTCAGTTTAGATAGATTTTTGCATAGATAGATTTAGTTAAGTTAATTAAACCGCTCATTGATCTTTTGTAAAGAGCGGTTTTTTAACAAAAAAATTTAAGCTAGAATTCATTGAAGACTATTTATTACTGAACAGAAAGAAGAATGCAAAATAACAGGATCGAACATATTCTGAAAAAAGGAAAATCGGAGAACGCAAACGATATGGAGAAGAGGCAGATGTATGCGCTTTTTCACCACAATGAAAATGAATACGAACTCAAAGATCTTTTGCTTCAGGAATTGCATAATATCGAAATTCCGGAAACCTCAACAAACCCCTTCAAGAAACTTTTCGACAAACTTTGGTCAAAAATTGAAAAGAAAAAATCCAAAATACTTACACACAAAAAATTCATATCAACTTTTGGAAGAATTGCTGCGGCGGTTATAATCGGTCTTTTTATGGGACTTTATATTTCAACACTTAGAAGCAATAAAAATCCTGAATATTATGCAGCCTTTGCCCCAAAAGGTTCCATTTCAGAAGTAGTACTCCCCGATAGTACTTTAATTGTATTAAACGCAGGCTCCTCGGTAAAATACAGCATTAACGGAGAAAATGGGAATCGCGAAGTGTTTCTCGATGGTGAAGCCTGGTTTGATGTGCATAAAAACAAAAAGAGACCTTTTGTTGTACATACTCCTTTTTACGATGTTAATGTTACCGGCACACAGTTTAATGTAAAAGCGTACAAATCGGAGAAACAAGTTACCACAACCCTCGAAGAAGGGAGTGTCATCATTAAATCGACAGAAGAATTCAAACTGGCAAATTCGATTTATATGGTCCCTGGCGAACAGTTGACTTTTGACAAAGAGACTAAAAACATCGCCATAAAAAAAATTAATACCAGGTGGGTTACTGCCTGGAAAGACAACAAACTCATTTTTGTAAATATGAGTTTAAAAGAACTGGTTGTATTATTGGAGCGCAAATACGGAGTTGATATTGAGGTGAAAAGCAACGCAATTCTTGATCTTCACTTTGATGGAACATTTAAAGATGAAACAATTATTGAAATACTGGAAATACTTAAAAAAACATTACCAATTGATTATAAAATAATAGATCAAAAAATAGAAATAACAAACAAATAAAAGCGAAAAAGGAGGTGCAAATGAATTAAATCCCAAATAAATAAAAAAAAGGCAGGAAGGTGCGGACACACCAACCAGCCCATTTTGTTTCGAATACTAGGTGACAAATCACCTATAATGCTATTAATCAAAACAATCAAATTTATGAAAAAAAATGGTATATCCTCATTTCTATTCTGTAGAAAGGGAAAAAAAATAACACTTACCATGAGATTAACAATCCTACTTCTACTAGTAGGTTTCATGCAGGTTTCAGCAGTTGATTCAAAACACATTTCCAATAAAAACATCGAAAGTGTTGTTACGGAATCAGCAACTAATATGGATCAACAAATGGTGTCGGGTGTAATTACCGACCAGGATGGTGAGCTTATTCCGGGTGTAACAGTTCGTGTAAAAGGAACTACAACCGGTACAGTAACAAACATTGATGGAGAATACTCCATCGCTGTTGATGGTTCTGACGCCACATTAATTTTTTCTTTTGTTGGAATGCTAACACAGGAAATAAGCGTTGGCGCTCAAACACAAATTAACGTTACCATGCAAACCGATGCCATTGGTTTGGAAGAAGTGGTAGTAGTTGGTTACGGTACAATGAAAAAAAGAGACGTAACTGGCGCAGTAACTCAGGTTACCGAAGAACGTTTACTCGACAGACCAGCCTTTAACGTTGCCCAGGCAATTGGTGGTAAAGTAGCAGGTGTGAAAGTAATTGAACGTTCGGGCGCACCAGGTAGCGAACCAATGATTCGTGTTCGTGGTACTAACTCGATTAACTCAAGCAACGATCCTTTATTTGTAGTAGATGGTGTGGTTGGAGTAGGTAATGCATTGCGCATGCTTAATCCAAACGAAATTGAAACCATGGATGTATTAAAAGATGCATCAGCAACTGCAATTTATGGAGCACGCGGATCAAATGGTGTTATTATCATTACTACCAAACGTGGTATTTCGGGCGAGCCAACTGTTGAGTACAATGGCTATGTAACCCGTTCAACCATGAACCGCAAATTTTATGTTCTGGATGCAGAGCAAATGATGTATGTAACAACCCAAGCTTGGATGAACGTAAAAAAATATGCTTCTTCGCCAAACTGGCCTGCTCAGTTCGATTATGCAATCGATCCTTCGGCTGCCGGACACAGTTACGCACAAATGCCTCACCTTTTTGAACAAGGAAGTTATTCTATTCCTTTAATCGGTGACGATGGCCAAACTTACCGCCCACGTTTTGATACAAACTGGGAATCAGAAGTATTCCGTCCATCTACCTCAACCAACCATCAGTTAAATATTCGTGGAGGTAACGATAAAGCGAAATTTGGACTTTTTATGGGTTATGGACTTGAAAACGGTTTGTTATTAGATTCAAAAATTAACCGTTACTCATTTAAAATTAATGGCGACATGAAAGTGAAAGAATGGTTGTCAGTGAGTGCAAACCTGGGCGCCAATAAAAACAAGGAATTTGTTAACGATGAATCGTTTTTTAGTGGTGGTATTGCACGTGCAGCTGTTGAAGCTTATTCAATTCTTCCAGTTCAGTATCCGAATGACGAGAGCATTTATGGCAACTTTGCAGGTAAATGGTCATCAAATGCTGATTTCCCTGCTGGTGAAACTCCGCACAACCCGGTTCATATTACAAAAGAAACGGAGCAATATACCGACAGAACCCAGATTACAGGTGATGTAACCTTCAATTTTGATATTACAAAAGACCTTTCGTTTAAAACCAACTTAGCTTTTGATGCAAGCAGTAGAAAATACAACCGATATATAGGTCGATTAATCGACACCAGAGGTACCGCTTATGTTGAAGCAGAAAACAGGTTCTACTGGCAAAACGAAAACTACTTTAACTACAACAAAACATTTGGAGATCATTCGGTTACCGGAATGGTAGGTTTGTCGTGGTCTGAATTTACCAGGGAAAGAGTAGATGCACAAAACCGTTATTTCTTCGACGATTTTTACGGATGGCACAACCTCGAAGTTGGTACCGATGCCCGTCCACGTACAAGAAGCGAGGATGAAAAAACTGCTCTGAACTCTTATTTCGCACGTGCAACCTACAGCTACAAAAACAAATACCTGTTAACAGCCACCGGACGTTACGATGGTTCTTCGAAATTTGGTCAGAACTCTAAATACGGTTTCTTTCCTTCAGGATCGATTGCATGGAGAATTCTCGAAGAAGATTTTATGCAAGATGTTAGTGCTCTATCGAACTTAAAACTTCGTTTGAGTGTAGGTAAAACAGGTAACCAGGAAATTGGTAGCTACGTAACTCAAACATTTGTTGGATCAACCAACGTTGCACTTGGCGATGCCGTTTATCCCGGTCTATTCCCAGATTCGTTTGGTAACCCCGATTTAAAATGGGAAACAACTACGCAATACAACGCAGGTTTGGATGTTGGCTTGTTTAACAGTCGTATCAACGGATCGTTCGAAGTATATTATAAATTAACCAGTGATATGCTTTTAAATGTTCCTCTTCCTTTATCAACAACAACCGGTGAGGTACGTCTGAACTACGGTGAAGTTGAGAACAAAGGTGTTGAGTTTACAATCAATACGCACAACATAAAAAGCAAAGACCTGAACTGGTACTCTGATATAACCTTTGCTGCTAACCACAACGAAATTAAAAAATTAGGACCAACAGGAGCTAATATTTATCGTAACTATTGGGTAGGTGGAGCAAACACTGTTTTAAGCGAAGGCGAATCGGTTGCTTCTTTCTTCGGATTAAATCGTTTGGGAACTTATGGAACTAACGAAGCTTCTTTGGCAGCACGTTACGGATTTGTTCCGGGTGACGTAAAATATGAAGATGTGAACCAGGATGGTATTATCAGTTTTCAGGACGATGGTAAAATTGTGGGTAGTGCATTCCCTATTTTCGACATGAACATCAACAACAATGTAACCTATAAAAATTTCGATTTTAATATCGATATCAGATTTTCATACGGTGCGAAAAAAGAGAACAGAACAAATCACTCTTCAGAAGACCGTCAGGCGATGGCAAATGGTAAAAATACAATCTTAAATGCTTGGCGTCCCGATCATCAGGACACAGATATTGGCCAGGTTCGTCCGGGAAATGGTGGAGCTTACTACCAAACTTATCCCGATACACACTGGATTGAAGATTGTTCATTCATCAGAGGTGAAGGTACGACTCTAGGATACACATTTTCTAAATCTTTGTTAAACAAGATTGGATTAAGTAAACTAAGAGTGTATGGTACAGCGAAGAATTTCTTCCTGTTAACCAAATATACAGGCTATGATCCGGAAGGTAGTGACTCGGGCAACATGGATGGTATTACTCCGGGTATGGACTTCTTTATGTACCCTCGTCCTACTACTTATACATTCGGTATAAATGTCATTTTCTAAAACTGATAAAATGAAAAAGATGAAACATATTTTTATAATACTAATCGGGCTTGCTTTTATGCTTGCTTCGTGCGATAAATTTTTGGAAGAGACTCCTACAGGTTCTCTTACTGATGAATCACAAATTACCAGTATTTCAGGTGGTGAAGCTCTTGCTACTGGTGCTTACAGGGCACTTCCCGAATGGACCGGTGGTTCGGTTTGGTGGGGTGGTAACCGTGCTAATGCATTGGAATATGCTACAGGAAAAGCTTACTCGCAGTACCAGGGTGCCGAACTTTGGAAATTCGAACAAAACAGCGAAAGTGGCGACAGCGAATATTTTGTACACCCATGGAACATGTGGTACAAAGGCGTTAGAGATTGTAACCTTGCCCTTAAAATGCTTCCCGGCGTAACTGAATTAAACGAAGATCAGTTGTCTGGTTTGCTTGGAGAAGTAAGAACTTTACGTGCATTTTACTATTTCTGTTTGGTTCGCCACTATGGCGATGTAGTTTACAATACCGAAATTGTAACCGATTTGGCCGATGCACCAAGAGAACGCTCTAGTTTGGTTAAAATCTACGACGAGATAATTGTACCTGATTTGGAATTTGCAGTAAACGAAAGTTCTTTGGCCGATCAGCAATCATCAGATGGTAGAGTAACAAAACATACTGCAAGAGCCATTTTATCAGATGTATATTTAACCATGTCTGGATATCCTTACCAGGAAGCTGCTACCGATACTACGAAAGCATGGTGTAAAGATGGTCTTTGGAATATGACAGGATATCCTGTGGGATCGCAAAGTTCAACTGCTCTTTTACAAAAAGCAAAAACGCAACTCGATGCATTATACGGAAAATACGAATTGGGTAATTTCGAAGACATTCGAAATCCTGCAATGGATAATAAAGGTGAAGCTATTTTCCAGATTCAATATATTGCAGGTTTACGTAACAACGATATTATTTCGACAACCCTACCTCTGGCCAGTCAGATTTCGATGTTTGGCGACGAAAATGGAACAGGAATTCCGAGTGTTGCTTACTACGAATCGTTTAATCCTGCCGACAAACGAATTAAAGACCGGGTATATTTTTTCGAAGATGATACGAAGTCGTTAAAGTACGATCAAAACGAAAGTCCTGCAGCAAAATTTGCAGTTAAATTTTTGTACAAATACTATGACACTGAAGCCATCAAAGTATCCGGCAATTCAGGTTTAAATTTCAACATCTATCGTTATTCTGACATTCTTTTAAT
>JBFFMM010000095.1:0-10194 GCA_041554075.1 Draconibacterium sp.
CGTTCGCCACCCAAAATGTACGAATACACCCAGGCATTCGATTCGTAGGTATGGTTAAATAAATTATTTGCCATAAAATGTAAAGTAATCTGATCGAACAAACTTGTGTTGAAACTATAATCAGCTTTTAAGTTATTGATAAAGTAGGCCTCTAAGATCTGGTCTTCATTTGAAGTATTGTCGATGAATTGTTTTCCAACATACGATGAACTAAAAGCCAGACTAAAGTGTTCGTCAGGCGAATAAACAAACACACTGTTTGCAATTACATTGGGCGAAAATGCCAAATCAGTAGTTCCTAAATCGTATGATTCCTGTCCCCAGGTATCCCAGTTATCAACATATTCCGTAAAATTTTTGATTTTATTTAAACTCAATGTGGTGTTTCCATTCCATTGTAAGTTTTTGGCAATTTGGACACCAAGCTGCAACTCCAGTCCGGTACGGTAACTCTTGTCAACATTTACCATAATTGGCGCACCCACATCGTTAATTTGTCCGGTAAGTACTAACTGATCTTTGTAATTCATGAAATAATAACTCGCACTCAAGGATAATTTTGAAGAGGTATAGTTATACCCCAATTCCCAATCGTGCAGGGTTTCGTGAATTGGTGCTTCTTGTCCTGCCGGATAATCAACAAAAGCTGTACGGTTTGGCTCGCGGTTGGCCACTGCAAACGATAGATAAAGTTCCTGGTTGTCGGCTGCCTGGTAAAAAAGACCCAACTTTGGATTAAAAAAATAAAAGTTGTGTTTTTGATCCAGATTTCGGAGATCATCATCAATTCCTTCAATTGTATAATCAATACGACGGTATTGCAGATCGGCATATAAATTCAGCTTTTCAGCTACCTGAAGATTGTATTTTGCAAAAATGTTAAAATCCTTTTTTAAGCCCGTACTTCGGTACCATTCGTGGTTGTAGTCTACTTCGCCTAAATATTGCGCCCATATAACATTCCCAAAGTGGTTTCCATCGTAAACATTGTAAGCCCCACCCAGTATCAGATTGTTTAAACCTTTGGTATAATCGAGCGAAAAAGTTAATCCATAAAAATCATTGTCGAGCCACTTCCTGTTGATTAGGTCGGTGGTTTCAATGGTTTCTTCGCCAATCTCGATATTGTGTAAATTGTAGTCAGCTAAATCTTCGTCTGCTTTATAGTTTTCGTAATAACCTCGACCGTAAGTGTAGTGTAACGAGGTATTAAAATTCAGTTCTTCACTAATTTTTTGTGTAAAATGCAATTGATAATGATCTTGCTGGTAGTGGTCAACTTGGTTTTCGTAGGTGTAAAAATTGTAAGTGCGGCTGTCAGAAGCTACCATATGATCCACTTCTTCCTGCGACATTAACCAGTGATCGGCGTAACGTTGCATCCCTTCCGTATCATTATTTAAACGAACCGAAGGAACACCGTACCATGATTGGTACGTTTCTTCAAAACCTGAAAATACATTCAGTTTAATTACTGTGTTTTCGGCGTAATAACCACCCGAGACAAAAAATGATTTCAGGTCGGAACTCGCGCGGTCGATATAACCATCGGAAGTAACTTTCGAAAGACGAACATCAACTGTAAAATGGTCGTTAATTAGTCCGGTTCCTGCCGAAAGTGTGTTTTTAAAAGTGCTAAAGGTTCCTGCAGCGGATTTAAATTCGCCATATGCATCTTTGTTTAGCGAATTGGTTTGCAGGTTAATACTTGCACCAAAAGCAGCGGCACCGTTGGTTGAGGTTCCAACTCCGCGTTGAATTTGTACATTCTCAAGCGACGACGCCATATCGGGCTGATCAACAAACCAGGTTCCATGCGACTCGGCATCATTTATAGGAATACCATTTACACTTACATTAATTCGGTTGAGGTCGGTGCCGCGAATACGAAAATTGGTGTAACCCACACCGGCTCCCGCATCGGATGTTGTTACAAACGAAGGTGTAAGTTGCAAAAGGTAAGGAATATCCTGTCCCATGTTACGCTGTGCAATAACATCGCCCGAAATGTTGTTGTAAGCCATTGGCGTTTTATCTTTTGCTCGTGTGGCAGAAATTAAAATCTCGTCGGTCATTACAACATCCGGCAACAAATTCACCTCAATTTTTTTGTCCGAATTAAGACTTACCTGTACTTCTTTGGTCTCAAAACCAATAAACGAAACTTTTAGTTTATAGTCTCCTTCATTCAGGTTTCTAAATTCGAAACTTCCATTTCCCGATGCTGATACACCATAAAATGTTTTGTCGATTACCACACTGGCGCCAACCAATGGTTCGCCGTTACCTTTAACAATTCCTGTTAAATTAATTTGCGCAAAAGCAACTACTGCCAATAATTGCAAAAGCAGCACTACATTAAATTTTTTCATCTTTTTTTGAAAATTGGTTATTAAACTAACCAATGGAGTAGGACGAATCCTTTTTTGTGCTATCCCTACGCCGGCATTATCCGGATCAGGTTTGTGAGTATAATCTCAGCCCTAAAATTTTTAGGCACCCCATTGCATAAATATCGATGGCAAATGTATAAGGGATTTTTTAATTGACAAAATTCAAACTGAAAATAAGAAGACGATTTAATCTTTAAATGATTTATTCAGGAATATAATATTGGAGGAAATTATCTTTGAATTTTACGATCTTTCGTGAAGGGCGCTGGGTGGCTTTGTCAATAAACAAAACTTTTTGTTGAGCCGTAGAACATACTTCGCCATTTTCATTTAAAAAACGAAATTTGAAATTGGCTGAAACGTTAAAAAGTTCCGACACCCAAACTTCAACATGAACTTTATTGTTCAGGAAAAATGGTTTTTTGTATTGAATAATGGTTTCTGTTATTATGGGTAAAATTTCATCTTCAACCGATAAGTCAGCAATTGATAGTCCCATGGCTTCAATTAGTTTTACCCGCGCATTTTCTAGCCATTGCACGTATATAATATTGTTAACGTGTCCAACAAAATCTATGTGGTAGGTATAAATGGGTTCGGTGAATTTTAGTTTTTGCATTTTATTTAAAAATTAAATTAACCACAAAGGCACAGTGCTTACAAATAGAATATTATTAATCTGATGTAGTGTGATTTGTGTCTTGATAATATGAATAGGCCTTTATGGTTTATTTTGGATTAAAATTCAGGTCGGCAAATTTATGGATTTTCTTTACAAAGAATTTCCACATTATACTTTTGTTGAACATTTGTTTATGGTTATTAACAATTGCTTTCGTTTGCAGTACTTTTCTTTTTTCTCTAAGCACAGACATGTTTTTGTAAAAATCGAGATGTGCTTTAAGTACGGCACCAAAAGCTTTAAATTCCATTCCAACTAGAAATTTGGCTGCCGCCGCACTATCCAATATCATCCGAAATAATAGTCGGCGGGTAAATTTCTTTTTAGGCAGATTTTTAAATAGCATGTACAGGTTATTCCGAAAATTAAGAAATACTTTTCGCGGATTGCCATATTCCAAGCTTCCTCCACCCAAATGGTAGATTACACTTTTGGGTTCGTACATAATTTTAAACCCCTGATTTTTTAAACGCCAGCACAAATCAATTTCTTCCATGTGGGCCCAAAAGTCACTGTCTAAACCGCCTGCGTTTTTAAATGCTTCGGCTCTTACAAACATACAAGCTCCGGTTGCCCAAAAAATTTCACCAGTTATATCATATTGATTTTCATCTTTCTCAACTTGATCTAAAATCCGGCCCCGGCAAAACGGATAACCATATTTATCGATAAAACCACCGGCTGCTCCGGCATACTCAAAATATTCGGGTTCTTTGTAACTTAATACTTTGGGCTGAACAGCGGCAATTTTTTTATCTTTTTCAAATTGTTCAATACACGGTTCAATCCAACCTTTTTCAACTTTTACATCGGAATTTACCAACACAAAATAATCGGCATCAATTTGTCCCAAGGCTACGTTATAACCTTTGGCAAAACCATAATTGGTTTTCAAATCCATGAGGGTTACCGACGGGAAATTTGTTTTTAAGTATTCAAGAGAATTATCTGTAGAGCCGTTGTCGGCAATAATTATTTCTATGTTTTCGCCTTGTGAATGTTCAATTATCGATGGAAGAAAATCAGGAAAAAGTTTAACCCCGTTCCAGTTTAATAGTACAATGGCAATCTTCTCTGTTTTTGTCATTCGTATTAGTTCATAAGTAGTTTTGCAAGTACCCCGGCCAGGTTTTCTTTGTCGATATTTTCCAGGATTTTGCTAATTCTTTTTGTCTTGTCTTTATCGTTTGATTTTAACAATGCTTCAATTTCTTTGGCTTGTTTTCCGGTTAATTCATCCTGCAGCAGTTCCCAAACTTTTCGTTGGTCGTCTTCTCCTTGTGGCAAACCCAATGTTTCTAGTTCCAGTATTGTGGCTTCCAATATCTCGCGGGCTTGCATTTTAACCGGATCTTTGTCTTTTGTTTTTCCGGCAGCAGCGGTATCACGTAAACTCCAGCTCGAATAATCGTAACGCAGCTCCTGAATAAGTTTTAATTTTGAATTGTCTTTTCCGAAAATTCGTTCCAGAAAAATAAGTGTATGATTTTTCCAGGCTTCTAAATCAAATTTTTTTTCGTTTAGTTGAGCCAGCTGTTCGTTTAATAGAGAAATTTCTTTTTCTGCCATGGCGAATGTTTTTTGCAATTTACAATTTTTACTACACAGACCACAAAGAAGTCAGGGGGTTTTACAAAGAATTATTTGTCGCCTAAATATTTATTTATAATGCCGTAAAATTCGGGAAAATAGCTTTCACTAGCCGAAACCAGTTCACCACCAAACAGCCAGTTGTTTCCACCGTTGAAGTCCACTGTTTTTCCTCCGGCTTGTTGTAGGATAAAAACTCCGGCAGCTACATCCCAGGCGTGGAGTGCGTGTTCCCAGAAAGCATCGAAACGTCCGGCAGCTATGTAACACAAATCAACGGCAGCTGAACCAAATCTTCGGATTCCACGGGTTGTTACCATCAACACTTTCATGGCTTCAATGTAATCGTCCATGCGGTCGAAATCGTAGTACGGAAATCCGGTGGCAATCAAAGTGTCTTCCGATTTTGATCGTTTCGCAGCATGAATTTCTTCACCATTACAATAAGCCGGACTGTCTTTCCATGCGTAAAATAGTTCGTCGGCACCCACTTCGTAAACAACTCCCAAAACCAAATTGTCACCTTCCGCCAAGCCAATGCTTACCGAGTGTGGAGCAAGTCCGTGTATGTAATTTGTTGTTCCGTCAAGCGGATCTACAAACCAGGTATATTTCTCGTTGTTTGAATCGGCAGTGCCTTCCTCAGCCACAAACCCTGAATCAGGAATTAGCTTTTTTAAGGCCGAAACAATTTGTTGTTCAGCTTTTTTGTCAACGTATGTAACCAGACTGGCAGCACTTTTTATTTCAATGTTTTTAGCTGTTAATTTTTTCTGCTCGTCACGAATAAAACTACCCGCAGTGCGGGCAATTTCCTGAACCTGAAAACAAAGTTTTTTGTAATCCATTTTGTAATGTGTTTGATGTAAAAGTAGAACAATAATGTTAAACTGAGGGTGACAGATGAATGAATTTAGGTTTTTTAATAGAAGATTCCTCCTCACTAAAAAGAGCAACGATGTGAATTGTCATTCCGAACGAAGTGAGGAATCTGTTAATTAAGGAATAGAGTTTTATTAAACCATTTCCACTGCGACGTTTCCGTTAGGCAGAATTGATTTTAATTTTACCGTTCCCAATTCGTTCACCAGTTTTTCGTCGTAGGGCACTTCCACTTTTATATAGTTTTCGGTAAATCCCACCATTTTATCATGTTTCTGTTGGGCTTCAAAAAGAACGTTTTGTTCGGTTCCTAAATTTTTTTCGTAAAATGCCCGTAGTTTTTTCTCCGAAAGGTTGATGTATTTCTGTGTCCGGTTTTTGCGTTCTTCGACCTCTACTTTCCACGGAATTTTTAAAGCTTGTGTTCCACTTCTTTCTGAATAAGTAAAAGCGTGCAGCTGCGAAATTTCGAGGCTGTTTATGAAATCGTACGATTCCTGGAAGTAATTTTCTGTTTCACCATTTGTTCCTGCAATTACATCAACACCAATAAATGCATGGGGTACAATTTCGCGAATGCGGTGTACTCGTTTGGCAAATAAAGCGGTTGAATATTTACGCTTCATCAACGATAGAATTTCGTCAGAACCGGCTTGTAATGGAATATGGAAATGCGGCATGATTACCTTTGATTTCGAAACCAGTTCAATGATCTCGTCTTTTAGCAGGTTGGGTTCGATCGATCCCAAACGCAAACGTTCCAGACCTTCAACTTGTTCCAAACCTTTTAATAAATCGAGAAAATTCTCTCCAGTTGATTTTCCAAAGTCACCAATGTTTACTCCCGTAAGTATTACTTCTTTAAATCCTTTATCAACTGCTTTTTTTGCTTCAGCGGTTGTGTTTGCAATAGTGTCGTTTCGGCTTTTACCTCGTGCGTACGGGATGGTGCAAAACGAGCAATAATAATCGCAACCATCCTGAATTTTAAGGAAACTTCTCGTGCGGTCGCCCCACGAAAATGCTTTGTGATAGCTTTTGATATCGGCTAAACGAGTGGTTTTTATTTCGGTGGTTTCTTTTTTACTGAGGTCGCCAAGAAAAGCCGGTATAGTGAATTTTTCCTGAGTTCCTAAAACCATGTCAACTCCATCAATATGGCCCACTTCGTCAGGTTTTAGCTGCGAGTAGCAACCCACCACAATTACCATAGCATTGGGATTTTGTTTGGCTGCTTTACGAATAATATTCCGGCTGGCTTTGTCGCCCTGATTGGTAACTGAGCAAGTATTAATTACATATACATCGGCCTTTTCTTCAAATTCAACGCGTTCAAAACCAACCTCTTTAAACGAGCCTGCAATAGTCGAAGTTTCCGAAAAATTGAGTTTACAACCTAGTGTATAAAAAGCAGCTTTCTTCCCTTTGTAATTCATTGCCTTAATCTTGACTGATTCTAAATAGGCTGCAAAGGTAGAAAAAAGCTGCTTATTGCAAATAGGTCTTTTCTTAACAAATAGGGTGTACGTCATTCTGAACTCGTTTCAGAATCTGTTGCAGGAAGATGCTGAAATAATTACAGCATGACGTACCTTTTTTAGTTTCAGCTACAACAAGTTACTCGCCAACTCGGCCAAATAACTTCGTTCTCCTTTCACCAAATTAATATGGGCAAAAATATCCTGATTCCGCATTCGGTCAGTCATGTAGGCCAATCCGTTTGATTTCATATCCAAATAGGGAGAATCAATTTGCCACAAGTCTCCAGTAAAAATCATTTTAGTTCCTTCTCCGGCACGGGTAATAATGGTTTTAATTTCGTGTGGAGTCAGGTTTTGAGCTTCATCAATTATAAAAAAAGCATTCGATAAACTTCGTCCGCGAATGTAGGCAAGCGGAGTAATGTTTAAACGTTCCTCTTTTACCATCTCTTCAATAAGCTGGTATTCGTTGCTGCGTGGGTTGAATGTATGTTTAATTACCGAAAGATTGTCGAACAGAGGTTGCATATACGGATTAATTTTTTCCGAAGCATCGCCGGGTAAATACCCCAAATCGCGGTTACTGAGCGCAACAATCGGTCGGGCAAGTAGCACTTGTTCAAACGAACGATTTTGTTCGATTGCTGCAGCCAGTGCCAACAATGTTTTTCCAGTTCCGGCTTTTCCTGTTAGTGCAATCAATCTTACCTCGGGATCCATTAACATGTTCAAACTAAAAGTTTGTTCGGCATTACGTGGTTTAATACCGTAAGCTGATTTCTTTTCAACCCGGTAAATACGTTCCGATTTAGCATCATAACGAGCCAATGCACTGGATGCACTTCCCCGAAAAATAAAACATTCGTTGGCTTCCGGATTAAAGTTCTCTTTTACATCGGAAACAGCAAACGATCCTTGATTGTACAAAACTTCTATCAAACCATCATCAAAGTTATCGAAGGTTGTAACTGTTTTGTCCAGTACATTTTCGTCGGTAACCTGGTCGGTTTTGTAATCCTCCGCCTGAACGCCCAATGATTTGGCTTTCATACGAAGATTAATGTCTTTACTTACCAAAATTGTTTTTCGTTTTGGATAAGTATTTGCAGTGTACTCGGCAATGGAAAGAATCCGGTGGTCGGGAATGTCCTCGCGAAACGAGGCTTTTAATTCCGTAGAAAAGGGTTTGCCTGTCTCGATACGAAGTTTTCCTTTTCCAACACCCAATGATTTCCCGCCGTTAAAAATATCGTCACCAACAATATCATCGAGCACACGGGTAAACTCGCGTGCCTGAAAGTTGATCAGGTCGTTGCCTCGCTTAAATTTGTCCAGCTCCTCGAGGACTGTAATTGGAAGGATAACATCATTATCCTGGAACTGGTAAATGCATGTGTGGTCGTGTAAAATTACGTTAGTGTCCAGAACGAAAATTTTACTCTTTTTAGTTTTACTTAGCATACCTAATTGATTTGTTTTAAATGTAGATAATTTGACGACAAATAATTCAGAGGTGAATAAAATTTAATAAACTTGCAACGGTTAATAAATTTTAATGAATTGAATTATACAGATACACTCGAATATTTGTTTGAGCAACTTCCCATGTTTCAACGAAGTGGTCCGGCTGCCTATAAAAACAACCTTGATAATACCATCCGACTTGATGAATTATATGGAAATCCACATCGAAAATTTAAAACGATACATGTTGCCGGTACAAACGGGAAAGGTTCGGTGGCACATATGCTGGCTGCGGTTTTGCAATCGGCAGGGTATAAAATCGGTTTATATACTTCTCCGCATTTAAAAGATTTTAGGGAACGGATACGTATAAATGGCGATATGATTCCTGAGATTGAGGTGGTAAGCTGGGTGGAAAACTATCGAATTAACAATGATTTGTGGAAAATTGAACCTTCGTTTTTTGAATTAACGGTGACCATGGCATTCGATTATTTTGCATCGCAAGAAGTTGATTTTGCTGTGATAGAAGTTGGACTTGGAGGTCGGCTCGATTCAACAAATATTATTGTACCCGAAGTGAGTGTGATTACCAATATTGGCTTGGATCATACTAATTTGCTTGGTGAGACGCTGGAAGAAATCGCGGCCGAAAAAGCAGGGATTATTAAAAAGGATGTTCCTGTTGTGATTGGCACAACTCAAAAAGAATCTGAAGTGGTATTCTTGAAAATGGCGAAGCAAAAACACACAAAAATTTATTTTGCCGATCAGGAATTTGAGGTTGTGTATTCTTTGCTGGGAATGGATGGAAAACAAAAACTGAATGTTGAAAAGAACGGAAATCCTGTTTTTTCTGAGTTGAAATTGGATTTGTTGGGAGTTTATCAGCATAAAAACATTCCGGCGGTTTTAAAAACAGTTGAGCTTTTAAAAAACAAGGGAATAAAAATTTCGATGGAGAGTTTGTTTCAAGGGCTCGCCAATGTCTCAGAGAAAAGTGGATTGCAGGGGCGTTGGCAGGTGTTGGGAAATAATCCTCTGGTGGTTTGCGACACCGCGCACAATGAAGATGGAATAAAAGCAGTTGTTGAGCAAATTAAAAACACAGCCTATAAAAATCTTCATATTGTTTTTGGTACCGTCGCTGATAAATCTCCTGACCGTGTTTTGGCCTTATTACCTAAAAATGCAACTTATTATTTTGTACGCGCAAAACTTCCACGTGCCATGGATGAAAAGGAACTTTTAACTCGCTCGAAGAGTTTCGGGTTGAAAGGTGAAAGTTATCATTCAGTTGCAGAGGGAGTGGCCAATGCCAGGTCGAATGCCGGTAAAAGCGATTTTGTTTTTATTGGTGGAAGCACATTTGTGGTGGCGGAGATTTTGTCTTAATTTTTTTTGGTAATTTTTTGCAGAACTAAAAATAGCTATTATATTTGCAGCGCCTTACTGAAAAGGGGGCGCGTTCAGAAACAGAAATAGCATATATGGGGGGTTAGCTCAGTTGGTTCAGAGCACCTGGTTTACACCCAGGGGGTCACTGGTTCGAATCCAGTACTCCCCACAAAAGAGGTTGACGTTGAGTTGACCTCTTTTGTTTTCAAACGACTATTTCAATTGTTGATGTTTATATGAAAATATTGGGAGCTTAGCTCAGTTGGTTCAGAGCATCCCGATTCATCGGGAGGGTCAACCTCAA
>JBFFMM010000096.1:0-10175 GCA_041554075.1 Draconibacterium sp.
GCTTTAGCTGGGTGATTTTGCTAAAAGGATTGAAGAATGGCTTTAGCCTTTAATACTACTGATTAACGGATAAAGCCAACTTTAGGGGTATTCAAACCAACCACCGGGCTAAAGCCTCGGTGTAAAAGCACAAAATTTGTACTAAGAACTTCTCTAAATAAGTTCGCCTCCCACAGTGATGATGCGCTAAGCGTTAAAGGAATCAATTACCGGTTGTTTCAGGATGAAGGGAAGGAAAATGTTCGCATTCTGAAAACTGCCAACTGAAACTGCGACGGTGCATTATGCCACTCCGGCAGGGATAGCAGCGATACCCTGGTGAAGGCTGCGCCACGGTTTTGTTAACTGGCGGAGGCTGACGAAGGAAGCCCACGTACCGTTTACACAACCGCAAGCAGCGGAAACCGGTAAAGCGGAAAGCCCGGCTGTCCGGCTAAAAAAAAGCCTCATAAAGATTGTCAAACTTTAAATTCGTTAAGCGAGAAATCCCGACGCATCGGGACGACCCCGACCTTGGCAAGGTCGTTTGAAATGATTTGATTGAGAAACAAGGCATAAAAAAAGCTCCACAATAAATTGTGAAGCTTTTCCTGTACTGAGCGAGAAACGAGACTCGAACTCGCGACCCCGACCTTGGCAAGGTCGTGCTCTACCAACTGAGCTATTCTCGCAAAAGTACCCAGAGGGGGACTTGAACCCCCACGAACATAATGTTCATTGGATTTTAAGTCCAACGTGTCTACCAATTCCACCATCCGGGCATCCTTGTGTTCGTACTGAGCGAAAATATATCGACTCTATACAGAGCGAGAAACGAGACTCGAACTCGCGACCCCGACCTTGGCAAGGTCGTGCTCTACCAACTGAGCTATTCTCGCATATTTAAAAGAACTTTTCTTTTTAAGCGCTGCAAATATATTGCTATTTTTTTATCTCGCAAAATTATATTTACTGCTTTACTTAATTCCTGTCAATTTTTTTATCTCATTCAGTTTGTTCAAGGCTTCAATCGGCGTCAGGTTGTTCACATCAAGGCCAATAATCTCATCTCTAATTTGCTTTAAAACAGGATCATCCAACTGAAAAAAGCTTAACTGCATTCCTTCGCGGTTTTCTCCAATTTCCTCCAAAGGTTTGGCTAAATTTTCTTTTTCTTTACCGCCTTCAAGTTTAGTTAATATTTGTTCGGCGCGTTTTATTACCGATTTGGGCATGCCCGCCATTCCTGCAACATGAATACCAAAACTGTGATTACTACCACCGCGAACCAACTTTCGGAGAAAGATGACCTTGTTTCCAACTTCCTTAATCGAAACATTGTAATTTTTTACTCTCGGAAAGGCTCCCTCCATTTCGTTTAACTCGTGGTAGTGTGTGGCAAACAGCGTTTTTGCTTTGGCGTAAGCATGTTCGTGTAAATGTTCCACAATCGACCACGCAATTGAAATACCATCGTAGGTTGACGTTCCGCGCCCCAGTTCGTCAAAAAGAATCAGGCTGCGGTCGGAAACGTTATTCAGAATGCTGGCGGCTTCGTTCATTTCAACCATAAATGTTGATTCGCCCAGCGATATGTTATCGGAAGCCCCAACACGGGTAAATATTTTATCGACGTATCCAATTTTAGCGATCTCGGCCGGAACAAACGATCCCATTTGCGCCAGCAACACAATTAACGCCGTTTGACGCAACAACGCTGACTTACCCGCCATGTTTGGCCCGGTGATGATGATGATCTGTTGATCTTCCTGATCCAACAGAACATCATTTGAAATGTAGGACTCGCCAATGGGCAACTGTCGTTCGATAACCGGATGACGTCCTTCTTTTATATTTATAGAAACATCCTTAGTTATCTCGGGACGGAAATATTTATAGGCAGTTGCACAACTGGCATACGACAACAAACAATCGATTTGTGCCAGAATATTTGAATTTAACTGGATGGCAGAGATATATTCAGAAAGCGCAAAAACCAACTCGCCAAACAATTTGCTCTCCAGCGACTGAATTTTTTCTTCGGCCCCCAAAATTTTCGATTCGTATTCTTTTAATTCCTCGGTAATATAACGCTCGGCACTTACCAAAGTCTGTTTGCGAATCCATTCTGCCGGTACTTTATCTTTGTGCGTATTCCGTACTTCAATGTAATAACCAAACACATTGTTAAAACTGATTTTTAACGAAGGAATACCATGTTTTTCACTTTCGCGCTGCTGAATTTGTGCCAGGTAATCTTTTCCTGAATAGGCAATCTTTCGCAATTCGTCCAACTCCTCCGAAATACCATCGGCAATAACTTTTCCTTTGTTTATTGCAGTGGGCGGATCGGGAGCAAGTTCACGCTGAATTTTTTCGCGAATGATATCGCAGGGATTTAGCTGCTCGGCAAAACGATTCAGTGCACTATCGTCAACATTTGCACAAGCCATTTTTATTGGGATGATGGCATTTAAAGCATTTTTTACCTGAGCCACTTCCCGCGGATTTATTCTTCCCACGGCCACCTTCGAAATCAAACGTTCCAAATCGCCAATGTGCCGCAGGTGATCTTCCAACGTTTCTTTTGTTTCGGGCTTTTTCAGAAAAAGCTCCACCACATCAAGGCGTTCGTTAATCGGCTTAATGTCTTTTAATGGCAGTGCCATCCAACGTTTTAACAAACGCGAGCCCATTGGTGAAATGGTTTTGTCAATCACATTAATGAGCGATTTTCCACTTTCGTGCAGCGGTGCAAAAAGTTCCAGGTTACGAATGGTAAAACGGTCGAGCCACACATAATGCTCTTCTTCAATTCTACTTAAACTGGAAATATGGCTCAAACGCAGGTGCTCGGTAAGATCGAGATAGTGCAACACTGCACCCGCAGCAATAACAGCCAGTTGCATATTCTGAACACCAAATCCTTTTAACGAGCTGGTTTCGAAATGACGTGTTAACCGGTCGCTGGCTGCATCGCTGGTATACACCCAATCTTCAAGGTTAAAAGTATAGTATTTGGAGCCAAATATGGCATTAAAATCTTTTGTTCTACCCCGCTGGAATAATACTTCTTTGGGTTGAAACGAACTCAATAATTTATCGATGTATTCGTAATTCCCTTCAGCCGTTAAAAACTCGCCGGTTGAAATGTCAACGAATGCCACTCCTGCTCTTTTTTTATCGAAATGAACCGAAGCTAAAAAGTTATTTTCGCGGTTCTCGAGAATATTATCATTGATGGAAACACCCGGCGTAACCAGCTCGGTAATTCCACGCTTTACAATTTTTTTGGTGAGTTTTGGATCTTCAAGCTGCTCGCAAATGGCAACACGCTGGCCTGCCCTAACTAACTTTGGCAAGTAGGTATCGAGTGCATGATGCGGAAATCCGGCCAACTCGACATAATTGGCTGCCCCATTTGCACGGCGGGTTAATGTTATCCCAACAATTTCAGCCGTTTTTATGGCATCTTCTCCAAAGGTTTCGTAAAAGTCGCCCACACGAAAAAGCAAAATGGCATCTGGATGTTTGTCCTTGATGGCATAATACTGTTTCATTAAAGGTGTTTCGACGTATTTTTTTGCTGTTGTAGCCATAGGTCAGCAAAGATAAAAGTTTACATTCAGGAAGGAAACTTCGCAGCGAATTGTTCATCCAAACTTTTCAACAAGAAATCTACACAACACCCGATTGAGTTTGTTTACGAGATCTGAAAATTAATACAGAATGAGTAACTGAGCGGCTCAATACCATAACAACAAACAGATAAAATACCGGATGAAAATATTGTGGAATAAACGCACTAAAACACAGAAACAGAATCAACCACAACGAAATAAATACATGATAATACCTTACAAAAGGTCTCCACTTTTTAATCATCCAAATAAAAACAAACAAAAAATTCAGTGGCACTCCCCATAGCAAATTATAATTTGGACTCATGGCCGGATGCTCTGAATAAAGTGCAAACCAGCCCATTACAATTCCCATTACTCCGGTAAAGGCGAACACAAAATAATCGAGCCCATTTTTCATTTTGCCCACTCTGAACTGTTTTACTGAAAAATACCCAACAACAAGAGTAAGAATGAGAAACACAACAAAAGGGCTGGTTGCTTTAGAAGATTTAAAATTGTTATCGGGAGCCTTGTAGATAGTTTGCGTCGTTGTTACTACCGAAGTTCCATCTTTTATTTTTTTTGCCTCAGCTAAATGACTCATCAAATAATCGGGTAAAAACATTTCTTCCGAAACAGTTGCTTCACGGTCAGACTTGGAACTCACCACAAAGTCGATTCCAAAGTTTATCCACAAAAGTTTACCATGGTAGTCTTTTGTAAGTCGTCGAAGCGTTTTATGACTTTGATCTTCTAAATTAAAAGCCACCCCACCTTCAATATTGTTGGCAACAACATCTCGTATTCGTGTGGCACAATTATCAAAAAAGAAATTGTAACGGTACACCCGATTTTCAGGTTTGGCATTCCAGATTAAAAAATCGAATATCTTTTGTTTCTCGGTTGGTGTAAGGTTTAAGGTCTGTTCAAATACACTTCGTTTTTCTCTTTGGTATTGTTCTACAAATTCATCGAAATTGTAGGCTCCCAGTAAATAATCGGTTTGTCCGGCAGCAAATCGATACAGAAAATTGGGTGCACTAAAATCAAAAATACCATAGTTAAAAACCACATCGTATTTATAGGCCGTATCTTTAATACGAATGGCAGAATGTCCGTAAACCGAGTACGCTTCATTTCCCGGACTGCAAGTGATAACACTAACTTCAGCCCCATTAGTAAGTTGAAATGCCTGACTTTTCACAGAGCTTGCCAACACGAGTAAAATCAGAACAACAAAAATATGTACTCGTTTTCTAATTGTCTTATCAATTTGATTCACTACATTAATTTTAAAACGTCAATAAAGGAACAAAAAGCAAAAACACCCACCAATAAAAAGTTCAATATTTTAATTTAGACTGGTTCCATATTAGAAATATTGAATTCTTTTTCCAATCTTTGCATTGAATTATTTTATTCAGATTGTGATTACAGGCAGAAAGAGAAGTGAGTAAATTCGCCCTCAACCGAACACAATCTACAGAAAGTGAGAGAGGATTTTATGAGTTGTAATGGATGTTCATTTAATAATTCAACAAGCGACACCTTAGCCAATAGTTACGACTGGCTGAATGATTTGCCTGATACTTCCGATAAATCAGATATTGTTGAAATTAAATTTAAAAGTACCCGAAAGGAGTATTTTAAAAATATAGAAGGGCTGCCCCTAAAAAGAGGCGACAAAGTAGTTGTTGCGACATCGCCGGGGCACGATGTTGGTGAAGTCACCCTAACCGGTTACCTGGCTGAAAAACAGTTTAAACGCAGAGTCAAAAATCCGGGAAGATACACTCTTAATACGGTGTATCGAAAAGCTTCGGAAATGGATCTGGAAAAACTCCAGGAAGCGAGGGCACGGGAAAAAGAAACCATGATTCGGGCCAGACAGGCAGCTGCCGAATTGGGACTTAACATGAAAATTGGGGATGTCGAATTTCGGGGCGACAACAAAAAAGCCATCTTTTATTATATCGCCGAAGGACGTGTTGATTTTCGTGAATTGATTCGTGTTTATGCACGTGATTTTCACATAAAAGTTGAAATGAAACAGATTGGTGCGCGACAGGAAGCCGGACTTGTTGGAGGAATTGGCTCGTGTGGCCGCGAACTGTGTTGTTCGAGTTGGAGAACCGATTTTTCAAGTATTTCGTCGGATGCAGCATTAAAACAAGGCCTTTCGCCATCGGCACAAAAAATGGCAGGTGCCTGCGGAAAATTAAAGTGTTGTTTATTGTACGAACTCGATACCTATATTGAAGCCGGCAATGAATTCCCACGCGAATTATTAAATCTTGAAATTGCCAAAGGAACTGTCAAACCTTTTAAAACAGATTATTTGAAAAAAGAAATCTGGTATATATTGGAGGGAAGTGCAGGTGTAACTTTTAACCTTTCGCTAAAACAGGTAAAAAACATCATTCAAAAAAATAAAAGAGGCATAAAACCTGAAGTGGACACTTTTACTGCACAAATCAAGGAAGAAAGCAAATTAGAAGTAAATTTGGATGAAAGCCTGGATCGTTTTGACAACAAAAGACCGCCGCGCAAAAAAAACAACAAACGCAGAAACAACAGCAGAAGTAACAACACCAATAAAAACAATACAAACAGACCAGCACATAGTGGCAAAACAAAATTTACGGTGAAAAAGAAATCGTAGTAAAAAGAAATCTTATATGCTAATTCGCCCATAAGAAAAGGAAGGATTTTGGGTTAAGATGAAAAATAAAAAAGATCAATAGTCGTGCTATTGATCTTTTTTATTTACAAGCATAAAGACAGAATGCACGTTTTTTTTGGGTAGATGAGTGTATCGAATTAGTAAACTCAATTAGTATTCAAGTGCGAGGCATTTGTTAATTTTTTGGCGAAAAGCATCCACTGTGATGGGTTTGGAAATATAATCGTCGCATCCCGAATGAAATGCTTTTTCCTTATCGCCGGCCTTAACAAAGGCGGTTTGAATAATTATTGGAATATCTGGAAATTCAGCTTTAAGAATCTGTGTTACTTCATAGCCGTTCATTTCAGGCAGTTGTAAATCCATCAGAATCAAGTCAACCGGATTGTTTCGCACATAGTCAATACCTTCTTGCGGATAAACAAAATTTACATGCTTATACCCCAACAGAACAGCCATCGATTCCAGAAATTCTGCACTAAAACTATCGTCTTCGAAAGAAACAATGGTTTTGGAATGTTCCAACGTCTCCACATCCGAAAACTCCGGAGTTATCATTTCCAAAGTGTATCGGCGTAACTTATGCTCATTCCGGGGCAGATACACTGAAAACTCAGTTCCTTTACCCACTTCCGAGTTGACTTTTATCGATCCATCTAATTTTTCAAGAATACCGGCAACAATGGCCAGGCCAAGTCCCGAGCCACCATATTTTCGATTCTGCCCTTCCTCGCCCTGGCGAAAGGAGTCAAAAATCAATTTCTGTTTATCTTTATTTACCCCAATCCCCGAATCTTTCACATACAAAAGGACGGTAGACTCCACCTTTTTTATTCCAAACTCAATAAATCCTTCGTCAGTAAATTTAAAAGCGTTATCCAAGAGGTTTTTTATTATCTGAAACACGCGATCTTTATCGGAGAAAACGGGTATTACATTTGAGGTATTGGGAAGTTGGAGTTTGAAATCAATGGTTTCAATTTTTTTATGATATTGTTTTTTATACACAACAAAAATTTCTTCCAACAAATCAACCAAATCAAATTCGTTGTAGTCAATTTTAAGCTGATTCGACTGAATCATTGAAATATTAACAATATCATCGATAACTGTCATTAAACGATGACCTGAATTTTCAATTATTTTCCTATAATATTCCCGTTGCTCATCGTCAATTTCACTGTTGGTTAACAGGCTTGAAAAGCCCAAAATACCATTTAGCGGCGTTCTTATTTCATGTCTCATATTTGCCAAAAATAAAGTTTTTAGCCGATCGCTTTCAATCGCTTTTTCCTTGGCTTCCACAAGCTCTCTCTCTGCTTTCTTCTTATTTGAAAATTCATCCAGCTGCTGAATATATTCCGTTATATCGCTATAACTTAAAAGAGCGATATCCTTTTTTATGAGTTTCCCCTGTGCCTTAAAATGCGAGATCTTCCCATTCTTTTCACTCGCCAAAACAAAACCATACTCCGTTCGGTTACCCGCCATTTGTTGGCAAAGACAATTCTCGTCTTTTACTCCACATGGTTTGTCCTGATTAAAAAGCGTTTTGTAACAGCTGGCTCCGGATTTTACTCCCTTACGGTTTGTTTGAAGAATAGATTTCGAATTTAAATCAACAATAAAATATTCTGTTGCCAAAGCATCCAGTATTTCTTGTGGTTTAATTGGTTTCATCGGGTTTAACTTTAAATGGGTTTGTTACGATCATGATTAAATAGTTGGAAATCTAATAATGATTAAACCATTGAAATTAAAGCTTCTTATTCAAGAAAACAAATATTTGGGAGAAATAATAAGTAAGGTAATTACCTAAACCTCAGCAGACCTGAACATTAAGTTAACATAAAAACGAAGATTATTTTTTGCGAATTACAGTCATCCCGTCTCGCAGGGGAAGTATTACCTTTTCCACACGCGAATCGTCCTTCACGAAGGAATTAAATTCAAGAATACCTTTTGTTTGCTGATCATCAGCTTTTGGGGTATCTAAAACCTTTCCATTCCAGAGTGTGTTGTCTGCAATTATGTAGGCTCCGCTTTCCAGTTTATCGATTAGCAGCTTGTAATAGTTTACATATTCGCGTTTGTCGGCATCTAAAAAAACAAGATCAAACTTATACTTCAAATCCGGAATTATTTCAATGGCCGGACCAATTCGTTGTTCTATTTTGTCTTGCACACCGGCTTTCTGAAAATAATTTTGTGCCAACATCTCCAATTCGTCATCAATTTCGATGGTAATTAGTTTACCACCCTCCTGTAATCCTTTGGCCAAACAAATAGCAGAATAACCCGTAAAAGTTCCCAGCTCTAGAATAGTTTTCGGGCGGATCATTTTAGAGAGCATACTTAAAACCTGCCCTTGTAAATGCCCTGAGATCATTCTCGCTCCCAATACTTTTAAGTTGGTTTCACGATCGAGCTCGGTCAAAACAACATCTTCATTATCGATGTGCTCTAAAATATAATTATCTAAATCTTTTAAACGATTCATTGTAGTTGTAATCGGTTAAGTACTCGTCGTCGCGTTGTTTATTTAAAGACTAACTTACTCATTTGATTTTTGTCCAAAACAAAATTAGCTACTTCCTGTATTTCTTCAGCAGTAAGCGCTTCAATTTTTTTAAAAATCACCCGCAAAGGATCAACCTTATCGTAAACTAAATAGCTTTTCCCGTTTGCCAACATTAAATCTTCGTGGCTTTCCGTTGAAATGGCAATTTGTCCGATTAATTGTTTTTTGGCTTTACTCAACTGAACTCCACCCAATTTTTTATTTCGTAACAAATCAAATTCTTTTTGAACGAGAGCGGATGCTTTTTCCAAATTTTCTTTATCGGTTCCAAAATACACACTAAACAAACCTGTGTCGGAATAGGCGGTGTAGCTCGATTCAACATTGTAAGCCATTCCTCTTCTTTCGCGTAAAGCCAGATTTAAACGCGAATTTAAAGCCTGCCCCCCCAAAATATTGTTCAGAAAAACCATGGGTATGCGTTGCGGATGCGTGATGTTATACGCCGTATTTCCGATTAAACAATGCGACTGAAAGGTATCTTTTATTACAACTTTCTGTTTGGGTACATAATTTTCAAATTGCACTCTCAAATTTCCACGAACTTTTGATTCAACATGACCAAAATGTTTATCCAGCATTTTTATTAAATCTCCAAAATCGATGTTTCCTACCGAAGAGATCACCATTTGGTCGGTGTGGTAATTGTTTTCGATAAAACGAAGAATAACGTCGCGATTAAACTTGCGAAGGTTCTTTTTTGTACCCAAAATATTTCGTGCGATGGGATGTCCGTCAAAAACCAACTCTTCAAATTCATCAAAAATCAATTCCGAAGGTGAATCTTTGTACGAGTTTATTTCTTCAACAACAACCTCCTTTTCTCGATTTAATTCCTTTTCAGGATAAACACTATTAAAAAGAATATCGCTTATCAGTTCGGCGGAACGATCGTAATACTCGGCTAAAAAAGTGGAGTACAATACCGTTTCTTCCTTTGTGGTATAGGCATTTAACTCTCCCCCCACACCTTCAATACGGCTTAAAACATAAAATGCCTTGCGCTTTTTTGTTCCTTTAAAAACCGAATGTTCGATAAAATGTGCCAGGCCATGTTCCTCCTCCTCTTCATCGCGCGAGCCGGCATTTATCAATATTCCCAAATGACCAACGGGAGAATCGGTATATTGATGAATAACCCGAATGCCATTTTTTAAGGTATGTGTCAGAAAATCAGTATCAACCATTGTTTATAAAATAGGCGTGCAAAAGTAAAAAAAGAAATTGATTATCTGTTTTTTTAGCTGCTTTAGAAACAAAACCAATTGGGTTGATTTACAATTTAAAACTACAAAACGGTGGTCCTCCA
>JBFFMM010000097.1:0-10129 GCA_041554075.1 Draconibacterium sp.
CCGTACCAGGGTAAATATCCATTTTCAACAAAAAAAAGAAAGGTGTTTTGACGATTTGAGTCTGCTTTTATCAATTGTGCTGAATTATCGTAACTTAACTCCCCATCAGAGGGATTCTCATTACTGACTTCTAATTGAGTCATTTTTTGTTCAATAGTACTAAGAAGTTCAAATTTCACACTCTCCAGATCATTCCAATCCTTTATCCGACAATCAACTTCAAGACTATCGAAACGTAATATTTCGATTCCATTGTTGTATTTATTTAGAAGTTCGTCCAGTGCAGGAAACAACTCATCATTTAAATAAAAACTTACGCTATTATTAACAATTTGCGCTTCCCTTTCGCTCAAAGTATTCACTTCCATAAAAACCTTTTCAATAATATGATTTTGTTCAGAATACATTCTATTTAAATTACTTAAAACTTGTTTTTCTACTCCGAATGGGCTATTTTTGATAGAATAAGATTCAGAGATGAATTACTGGGTTTTTTGACATAGCAATGAAAGTGCAAAGCGATAGCGGTCTTTAGAGTCTGTTAATGTAAGTACAAGATTTAAAGTGTTTTTCGCCCATTGGGATATCATTCGAAGTATACAATTAAACGACTGATATCCTTTTTTATTTATATACTTTCTCATCACTAAATGGTTATTGCATTTTCGCCCGAAGGTGTTCCAAAATAAATATCAGCCAAGCTGTTGTACTTTTCAATTACCTCATCAAAATCATCGTTATACGCTTTATTTGTAATGTAAACCGACAACTTGGTTATGCCCGTTTCACTGTGCAGGTATTTCCGCAAATTCACAAACAATACTAAATCGTCGTGGGTATTCTTTTTATGGGCGTTAAAATAATCGAGCATAGCCGAATTCACCCATTCACCGGTAACCCAATCGCCATCTAATTTAAACTGCAACTGCTTTTCGTTCAGCTTTTGGAAATCGGTTTTTAACAAGCTTACTTGCCGCTTTATTTCGGCTGGCAGTTGGCTGAAACTAGTGATCATCCGAGTTAATTTAAGCCGTTGTATTTCTTTATGACTCACAAGACGTTCTTTCAGCAGGTTCCATTTTTTCCATTTATCGTTGAATGTTCCGTAATCGTCGTCTTTATTAAGCGGAGCAATTTTACCTTGAAGTTCCTCATAGAATGCGGGTTGGTATTTTTTCAAATCTCTGCATCGCATGGCATCCGACCGGAATACCAAATTATTTCGGAACATTCCTTTGTTGCTGAAAGTATAAATTGGGTTGGAATAATTCAGTGTTATGTCGCGTACCCGAAGCACAAAACTATCCTCTTTTGCGCGTGTAATTACAAAACGCTTTTGGCTTTCGTTAAAATCGAAAACCAGTCCTTTGTCGAACCGTGTGTTTAATGCCTCCGTAATTGCATGCACCCGACGTAAAAATAGTTTGGACAAAGGAATGGAAATAGTAGTGGCTCCATTAATCAGATTTTGTCCGTTAATGCGGTATTCTACAACCTGCAATACGTAGTTTTTAGGCATTACCTTGTTGCGACTTTGAGTACCTTTTGTACTTCGAGCCAAATTATTCAAATACTTCAGCGAACTAATCCATGGATAAGTACATTCCATAAGTGAACAACAATTTTGGGCCGACGATTCTTCCAAAATCCGATATGGAAAATAAAAATCGGCTACCACCTTATTTTGTTGTGCTACCAAAACAAAGCTTCCACCTTTCGAAACTCCTGCACGGTGTTCCAGCTGCGGATATTTTTTCAAAAATCCTGCAAACGAATTTTCATTCTCATCAAGATGAATTACCCCGCATAAAAAATCAAGACCGTAGGTTTTTATTTCAGAATTTATTTGATCTCGGCATTCCAAAGCATCCAGTCCCAAATGTCCTTCAATTCTGAAAAAGTTAAATTCGTCGGTACTAAATTGAAGCGGTTTCCGAACTTCGGGATAATCGGCTAAATACTCATAAGAGTAACTCAGATTATAACTTTGTTTCAGTTTATCCGTTTTTTCAAAACTCCAGGTATTGAGGAATTTGTCGTTCATTTTATAATAAAACGGAATGGCTCGTCCTCCCAATTCCCCATTCAATTGCGAAGGTGTGATACGAATTCCCTGCACACTTTCAGTTAAAATAAAAGTATAATTCGCCAACAAGTTCTTCGCTCTTAAAATTAAGCTGTTTATTTTGTTTCGGTTCATTTGCTCGCTTGCCGACAAAGGAGATTTGTACATTCGGTGTCGGTAGGTTTTGTACAATTCTGTTTCAAGCAATTTTCCCAGCAATAAATGTTTTGGAAATGAATCGATAAACGGACAACACTCTACATTTATATGAAGTAATCGTTTTTTTATTTCGTTGTAGGTATCAATCAAATCGGCAAGCAAATCATATCTGTATTGAAAATCAACAAGAGAATTTTTGGTGTTGACATTAAATTTTAAAAGCTGATCGATTTTTGCAGAAATTGAAGGTTGCCCAAATAATTCAAAAATTGTATCGTAACCTTCTTTCAATTTAGTGAGAAGCGTTTGCGACAGGATGGTCAGAAAGCTGTGTCGCAATGAGACCAAGCTGCTTACGTTCAACAAATTAAGCCGTGGCAATTTAATTTCAGGCAACTGTGTGTATGTTTCAGCAATGTTGTGCCACATAAAAACCGGGTCTTTTTTAACAATCTGCTCAGCACCTTTTTCAGTAACCAGTACTACTCTCAACTTCTGAACCTGTTCAATTCCCTGATTATCGCAGTCGATGCTTGTACATAAACTTCCTTCGTTGCCATACGATTCCAAATAAAGTAAAACCACTTTATCATCCAGTTTCAGGTTGTTTAGTTTAATGGCATTGTTCCCACTTTCAGGAAATAATTCCCACATATCAATAAGTACGTCATTCTTTCTAAACGGTGCATACTCAGCTTTTTCGTCGGTAAACTTTTTATAGTGTGTATAAACCACTGTCTCTTCAATTAGCTGCGAAGTTTTTCCTTTAGCAACAGATTCTTTCAATTGCAACAAATCGCCGTCGGTGGTAATACCAACACCCTGCCCTATTTCTACCGAACTATCTTTCCCGGGTTGTTTGGGCTGATTTAGTTTTACCGCAAAACCACAAACTACACCAACTCCATTCAAAAACACTTTCGCAAGTCTGCTCTGATCATCTAAATAGCTTACAAACTCATTTAACTGCTCTTCGGTTAATACCTGATTAGGTACAAAAGTGTGGTACCCGGTTGTTATTTTAGTTAATTTCGGTGTCATCGCTTTTCAATTAAAGGTTTCCAATATGCGTGCGGCCTAAAACAATTTTTCCTCCCAGCAGATCTTTCTCATCATCGCAATCGATAAGTCTTCCGGTTGGATAAATAGTATTCAAGTCAGTCAGTATCTTTATAAATTTTGTCAGTGTGTCTTCATTTTGTTCTTGCACTGAATTTGTTTTATCGAGCAAAAAGTTTTGATAGGCCACTTCAAAAAGTTTCATTTCATTTTTATCATCCGCAACGAGTTTATCCCGTTCGCCAATCCAGCAAATCCGGGCAAGTACATGTGCAGGCAATTCTTTTCGTATCAGTTCTTCCATAAATTTTCGGAAATCTATATTCCTGAAACGGTGCGTCCATCCGGGCAAAACCACCGTAACGCGGTACGAGTATGGATCAACGGGTTCGCAACTGTTACATTGATCGGAACAAACCGGCATAAATTGTTCCTGCAATCCTTTTTTGCTTGTTACGTCGGGCCGAAGTAAAACATGCTCAACAATGAACATTCCTTCCTCAATAAAATCGACAGTAAAAAACCGGATCATTTCAAGAATCGCCGCCTTCAATTCTTCGGGAGTATCGTAGTACAAAAACTGTCGGGCAATAATTCGATCGGTACTTTTGGGGTCGGCATTGATGTTAATCACATCAAACGAATATTTCCCGGTTGGCGAAACCTGAATTTCAAAGTTACCTACCTCGCTTTCGTCGCTTACGCCAGCCGCAAATGCTGCTTCAACTGTTTCAGGACGGGTTTCTACAATTTTTACAATGGTTTGGTAAAGTTCGTCTTCAGCAAATGCACGCGTATTGTAATCTTCTGTGGCGGAAAGGAAATTTACGCCATCGTGATTTTTAATGTGCCAACGAAACACTTCTTTTCCTTTTGAATCAGTTAATTTATAGGTTTCGATAAACGATGGAGAAAGATTTCGACGTTTAAATTCTTTGATACCGCTTAAACGTGCAATTCGTTTTTGTGCCCCGGCAACGTTCTCGGTATCCCAAAGATTTGCAGGCAGCTGTTCGAAATAATTAAACGCGCTTCCACGCCAATTGCTAATGCTTTTGTTTTTAATGCTTCCATCTGCATCTGCAATTTCGCCATATTCAGAAAGAAAAACCTCTTTGGCATTAATTATGGATTGATCGGCATAAGTTCCATAAAGTTCTTTCATTAAAAATGAATACTCGCTGAATTTTTCAGAAAAGCGGGCAATCAAATGATCGAGTAACTTATTTTTACGAACGATAGTATCGTCTAAATCAGCCAGTATTTTTTTAGTCAATTCGTCATCATCAGTTGCCGGATAATCGTTTACCAGTTCTGCAAAATCCTGAATATCTTTTACGGCCTGGGTAAAGTAGGTGTTTGCCATTTTATTATCGACAGAAAGTAAATCTTTCACTTTGTCCAAATGCGCAAAATAGCTGGCAAAAATCTGGTCGAAAAACAACAGATATCCTTTTAATTGTTTGGCCAAAGCTTTGCGTTTAACCGATGCCCGCGAAGGCAAGCCCACTTCTCCAATTCCATACGTTTCAGGAAAATCGTTTTGAATGGTAGTTGTTTCGCCGGTGTTTAAATAAGTTCCTTTTGGCACTTTTATCTCCATTCCAACTTTTGCCAGGGCTTGTTTTTCCCGTTCATCTGCTTCCAGTTTCTGTCGATATTCTTTTACCTTTTTACTGTTTACATTTACCGGCAAAACACCTTTGTAGTAACTAAATGCACTCATTTCGCTACGTTTTGGTTTTTTCCCGGGATCAATACAAATAAGCCAAGCGTCTGTTTCATTATCCAAATCGAGGCAATTGTTTATTGACATCTCATTAATGACTTTTACACCATCAATTTTCATAATCAATTGCATTAAATCCGAAAGACGCACTTCTGTTCGTAAACTTGCATTTTCCAATTCTTCCGGATCGATAAAACCATTTGTTAGCGTTGGACCTTCAAAAATCTGATCTGAAGTATAACCTTTATCAAACATTTGCTGAAGCGAATAAAACCACAAATTGGGAGAGAAATAGTTATCAATAGCGCGCAAGACCTTTGCATGCACCAATTCTTCGTCACACTCGGGCTCCACTTCAATATTTGCACATACTTCAATCGAATGCGTTTTAACCTCCGCCACTTCTATTAAATCTTCGCAGAGGTTTCTGTTTCTATGGTACAGCTCAAAAATTAGTTTTGTTATACGATCTATTTCCCCGTCTTTATCCGCTTTCTTTGGAAATTTAGTTTCATCCAATTCATCAAAATCAACAATAAGTTTGTACAATCCATTCAGCTGAAATTCTGATTTCAACTCACTGTTAATGGTTTTAAAATCGTCAGGGTCATACGATAACAAGTTGTTTTTACAATCCACATAAACGGTTTTTTCAAACTTCTGAAGCCAGCAGTTTTTTACACCTTCAACATCGATAAAAAGTTTTCGGTAGTCATTTTCAGTAACCGGTTTTGTGGGTAAAATTTGCAAGGCTTTAAAAAACTGGTCTTCAATGGAATTTGTACTCTCTGCCGGTGTTAACAGATTTTCGATGGGCATGGAAATACGCGCGCCAAGATCAGTAATGGCATAGCACAACATTTCGAGCATTGTAATTCCCGGGTCGTGCGAATTGTAATCGGTCCAGATATTACCCGCCAACTTTTCAATATATTCCTGCCCCTTTTCTTTTAGGAAACTATAATCCAAGTCGTTACGCGTAGCAACCTCCTTTGGGATTGTAATATGTTTGTTTATGCTTGACATTTTTCTGCCGGTTCAATATCTATGTTTAAACAATCATTTTCTGCATCTTTCACTTTATGGTCTTTCGATGAAACGAGTATTGTTTCAGGACTCGAAGGAAACGCGATATTTACTTCCGACTCGATGCCGGTGGTCGCATTCTTTTGAAACAACCTTACATCGGAAATAAAATCGACATAAGCGAGCTGTTCGGCATAATTTATAATCACACTTTTGTGCAACGACAAACCAAACTGAATGGAGGCGGTGCGATCGAAAGCCCAGGGAGAAAGCAAACGCGTGAGGTCGTTTTTTAAAACTGTTTTGTAATACACCTCATCGTAGCCCTTATGAAATTTCACTTTCAAATCTACGCGCAACTCTTCGTACTCGGGATTGATTACAATGGTTTGTAACAACTTTGAGTTCAGCTCACCAAGAAATTTTTGAATTTTATTTAAAGTGCCTTTACTTACCCGTGGCTGATAAATATCGAATACATTTTTATTTACGATGTCGGGAATAACCACCACAACCACACTTCCGGGAGCCAGGTATTTTGTTTGACGTTTATTATTTACAATTTTTGTGCAGGTGTGACTTAAACATTTTGCTTTGTAAATTTCTGAAAAGTTCTGAAGCACCAAATGCTCGTAATCCCAGATTGTAATGGCTCGGTTTTTATGACGCAGCCGTTCACTAATTCTCCGGTAATACGCTTCGTCACTTTCTTCCGGGTTTCCGCCAAACGAATTGTAAGGTTGCGAAAGGCCTTTTACTTTTGAAATACGATTCACCATTTTTGAAATGCTTTCTCCGGGCAAACCGTTTTGTAAATGTTGCGGGTGGTTCTTATTATTGCTAAACGCTACCTCAACAGCCTGAGCATGAATCCCTATCACTTTAGAAACCGCATTGTAATTTTTATGAATCAGGGCTCTTAACCACATGTATCCGGGTGGTAAAAGTGAATTGTCGCTGTTTGCTTCTTTGGGAATTGTGAACTTCAGAATACCGGATTTTAAGAGGTTCCCGGTGTCGTTGGAAATAATTTCCGCTGAATCCAAGGTCTTCCATTCGTTATTACAAAGCATGGCCCACTCCACCTCTTGTTTTCCAACAAACGATTCAACTTCCGGATTTTCACTCCCTTCTAAAACTTGAATTAAAAGCGATACTGTTTGTTGAGGCACAGCACCTTCAAGGCCAATGTACAATTCGCCACCTTTGCAATACCTTGGAACGATAGTTAACCCGGGAGTCTCATCGTCCTCCGATAACGCGTTTTTCAGTTTCAACAAAACACATTCCTCACTTTGTCCAAACGGATGCTCATGGTAAAGCTGAAAATCTTTTGATTTATATTTTTCGATGCCGGGTTCGAAACTTGCCGATGCCGAATAGTCCAGACTTATCTGTTCCACAAAAGGTGTATATGGCTCATTTGGGATCAGTGCACTTGCACTTTCGCTGGTGAGTGCCAGCGTATAAAGCCGCGAAAACATAGCGTGCAAAAAAGAATGGTTTAACGACAGCCGGATTGGTCCGAGACTCTCATCTTTTGCAGTATTCGGAACAGTAAACTGAGCATAACAAACATCAGTCCCACGTTTGAACAATTGAACTTCCTGAGGAACATCCAGCGGTTCCCAGTCATTTCGATTGTTTATTTCAATTTCTGCAGTAAAATGTGCGTCGTTTTTAACAATTAAATTCGAGTTCGACGCGTTGCTAATTCCACTGGTATAACTCGCGGGAGTTAACTGGTTTAGAAAAGATTTACGATAGGCAAAATACCAGTCTTTAAAATCGTCGGGGGTATTTTTCCATTTTAGAATAACCTTTATTTCATCCCATTTCTTTTTAAATAATTCGGGACAATCAATATAAAACTTTGATTTTTCGACAGGCAAGTTCCCAAAAGGATAGAATGGTTTTGTTGAATTCAGAATTCCTGTATCATTTTTAAGAATCAGGTATTTCAGTTCGCGAACCGCTACTTTCAGTTCTATTTTTTTTAGACTTTGTGCCACCAGATTCCGATAAAGTTGATGTCCACTCTCAGTTTCTGTTTTTATAAGAATACGACAAACAGGGTACTGGCTTTCAAAACTTTCGCCATGTACTTTTGGATTGTAGTTTACAATTGATTTTTCATCTTTCGGAATCTGAAACGCAATATTCAACTGCTTCTTGTCGCTTCCCAAGCCTGACGCAAATTCCGAAGTATTAACAATATCGAATGGCCCCAACCAGTCTTCTTCCCCAGTGCAATAAATTGTAAGATTATCCTCTAAATCTTTAGTAGAAACGTTTGCCAACAGTGCACTAGCAAAACTTAAACTGAACTGCACAATCCGATCCCCTTCGAGTAACTCAAGAATTTCTCCGGCTACAGCAAAACCAATTTTTGCATCGGCCAGTTCAGGATATTCGCGCGTATCGGTTTTACCTTTTACTTCATAATATCCGAAGGGCCACCATTTTACCTCTTTATCCGGAAAGTCTTCGCCGTTTCCATCAAATGAGTTGGCAACTGCAGCAGCTTTTATCTTTGAATTATCGTGGTCGTTGTACACACTTTTTAGGCTGGCTACTTTTGTTTGGTTGGCAATTAATTCGTCGGTGGTTTTATAAACCAACTGTTTACCGTCGGCATCTTTTCCGCCATCGAGTTGTGTCTCTTTTGCAATTTTTTCTGAAACCGCATTTTTAGCCAACTCAAAAAGCACATGGACTTTATCAGGGCTTGCAGGCTGTTTTTCTATCTTCAACACCTGATGATAATAAAAATCAAGATGTCGTTTTGTTAGTTGATTAAATCGTTGTTTTGATCGTTCGAGAAGCTTTATAAATGCCACAAATAAAGCCAAGTGAGGGGTAATCGTATGTCCTGTTTCAATCTCTGAAAGAAATTCTGAAATTTCTGATTTTGATTTAAAAAAGCTTTGCCAATTGTCAGATGAAACGGTATCGTTTTCTTCATCAAAATAATTGACATGTGATGCAAAATTATAAGCAAACTGCATCCACTCCTCCAGATCAAAATCGTTGAGTTTAAAAGCATCCGGATTCAGCGCATCAATAAATCGTTGCTGCTGTTCAGTTCCTTCTCTTGCGATTAATATGTCTTTTCCACAGTTTGCCATTTATTAACTATTTAAAGTTCAGTGCCTTCTCCCTTATAAAATGGGAATACCATATTTTTTCTTGAGTTTGTTGCTCGGATGATGTAATCGATATTAATTAAAAGTTCACCGTTTAATTCACTGGTTTGATCAATACTAATTTTAATGACCTCAATTCGTGGTTCGTGATAAAGAATCGCCGTTTTTATTAAATCAATTACATAGGTTTTTAGGGTAAGATTTAAAGGTTTGAATAACAGCTCGTCGAGGTTACATCCGTAATCGGGCACCATAATACGTTCCCCCAAACGCGTAGAAAGCAAAATTTCGAGGCTGCTTTTTATATCCTCCTCGTCCTGAAGCATTTTCACTCCCTTTGTTTCCTTCTGAAATTCGGGAGGGAAACTCCATCCTGTACCTAAAAATGAGTTGTAAGTATTCATATTAACCTCCAATATTTACGGTTGGGCACCCGAGCGTAATTGTTCCGCCATGTGCTGTTAAATCCCCCATTCGTGCAGCCGGTGTACCACCAATCATTACTGTCGTCGATCCCTGAACAATGGAATCCGGTGGCCCGACACAAACTGCCATGTCGCCAACTACCGCTGCCGGCATTCCTCCAATCATCACGTTTGGCTTTCCCGGACCAATTATTGGTCCGCCAACATGCGGAGAGGCATTTGGATTTAGCATGGGGCAGGTGTGCATATCTGTCATTCTTGCTGCTAGTGGCATATCAATTTATATTTACAATTGAACCTTCAATTTTTGTCATTCCGGAAGAAGTAAGCTCAGCTGCTGCTGCACCTTCTGCCTTAAATTGTGCATTTGCCGAAATTTCAACATTTGTACCTTCAATTTTTACATCTCCCATTGCGGTTAATTCAATTTTTCCATTGCTTTCCATCCTAATTCCTTTGTCATCAAGAGTTACTACATTCGAGTTGATATCTGTTAAACGAATTCCATCTCCATCAAGGA
>JBFFMM010000098.1:0-10097 GCA_041554075.1 Draconibacterium sp.
ACTTCCGAAAACGCAGTCCCAACCATCGATTCAATAGCCGATGTAGTAGGAGATGAAGATTCATTGATAAGTGTAAGTCTGCAGGGAATTTCGGGAGGAAACGATTGTAAAGCACAAGATGTAAGTGTTACGGCCAGCAACCAAAATGCTGCATTGCTAAGCGACATTGAAGTGGTTTACACCGCAGGATATACGCTGGGACAATTGAACCTGACACTGGCAGCCAATGCAAGCGGCACCGATAGTTTAACGGTAGTAGTTGAAGACAGCGAAGGAGGACAAACAGAAGTATCGTTTGTATTAACAGTAAATCCTGTAAACGATGCACCATATTTGGTAGTTCCTCTTCCTGACGGAATAGTAAATGCCTCGTATTCGTTTGAGTTGCCATTACCTGCATTGATGGGAGTAGTGTTTGATGATGTTGACAATGATGTGCTTGAGTTTAATATCATGTTGGAAGGAACAGACAGCTTACTTTCGTGGGCAGCAATTGAAGCTGGAATATTAACCGCTACACCGATGATTGCGGATACCGGCAGTTATGCCTTTGTTGTAACCGCCACTGATACATCGGGCGCCATGGCCAGCGATACCTTTATACTGGCAGTTGAAGGCTATCCAACTGCGATAGAAGATATCACCGCAGGAAGTTTTGAACAGAACCTGTATCCGAACCCAACGAAAGGTTTGGTAACGGTAGAAACATCAGCAATACAAGCTGGAGAAATCGAGATTTCAGTAATGAACATTGCAGGAGCCGAAGTTTTCAGAAAGAAATACCAAAGTACAGAGCCAATTCAGTTTGATTTATCAGAACAGGTAAGTGGAATTTATATGGTATTGATTGATGTCGATGGACAACGTATCGTTAATAAACTAATTCTTGATAAGAAATAGAAATAAACATAAATTTAAAATAGTAAAAGCAGGAGCTACCGGCTCCTGCTTTTTAGGATATGTAAGTGTAACTCTGTCTGATTGATTTCTATTTTTCAAATTAAATTATTTTTTCAGTCACATCCAATTCGTAAAAGCTTTTTGAGGTAGATTTCAGGTTCAGTCAAGGGCGGCGAGGAACGAAGCCGTTTATAAACCCTTGACGGGTTCTGCAATCTACCTTTCTTTGCTTTTTTGAGTTGGATAATTACAATTCTATTTTCATTCGGTCTCCAAACTTTATACAAAATTGCTGAATAGTCAATCCCCAATTATGGAGGGGCTGTGTCCATTTTTTTGAGATATTTTTGGTAGCCAGATAGATCAGTTTTAACAAAGCCATATCAGTCGGGAAAGCTCCTTTTGTTTTGGTTACTTTCCTTACTTGGCGGTGAAAACCTTCAACTGGATTGGTCGTGTATATCAGCTTTCTGATGTGGGTGTTATAATCAAAATAAGTAGTCAATTCGTCCCAGTTTTCATTCCATGAACGGATTACAATGGGATATTTCTTGCCCCAAACTTCTTTAAGGTTCAGCAATTCTGTTTCGGCCTGGCTTTTGGTCGGTGATTGATAAACCTTTTTCAAATCTTTCATAAATGGCTTCTGGTCTTTTGAAGCCACATATTTCAATGAATTTCTAATTTGGTGTATGACACATTTTTTAATCTCTGTTTCAGGGAAAACACTCAATATCGCTTCAGAGAACCCTTTGAGGTTATCGGTTCAGGCAATTAAACTATCATTGACTCCTCGGTTCTTTAAATCAGTTAATATGGTGGTTGTTGTATTACTTATCCTTTTAGTTTGAATGTTTTAATTACTTTATAAATTGGCCCTTCGTTTTGCAGAATACTTTGGTATAAAACAAATTCAGACACAGCTCTTTTTTGATAATCTACTTCCTTCCATTCATCCAATATCGAATAAAATCGCGTTATATTTTCCAAATGTTTTATTCTTCCAAGTGTTAAGTGGGGTCGAAATGGTTTTAACTCATTGTGAAACCCAACTGCAGCAACCTTCTTTTCAATATTTGCCGCAAGTTCATGCAAAGTGTCCGAATCAACAATTCGCAGATATAAAACACGTGGTTGATCCTTACTTCTAAAATAACCACATCCTTCCATACTCAGATGAAAAGAGTTCGTTTCTTTTGCAACCTTCTCCAAGCTGTAAACGAGTTCGTATAACTGGTCGCGATTTGTATTGCCAACAAAACGTAAGGTAAGGTGAAAATTATCTTCTTCTACCCAATTGATTCGCTCGTTAGCAAATACCTTCTTAAAATGTTCCAACCGATTCAAAAGTTCCTGGTCAGGCTGTATTTTAATGGCTACAAAAGTTCTGATATGGGTTTGCATTACAAATATCCTAACTCAATTAAAGTTACAATCTCTTCCAACACCTTGTCTTCTTCGTCGGGTTCGTAACTGTCTTTCAAATCATTTCGGAACAGGCGGGCAATCCCTTGCCAGAATGCAGCACTCAGTCCTCCTCTAAAATCCTTGATCAGGCTGTATGGAGTACGCTCGGTTTCGCGGTTGATCAATTTTAAAAGAATACGTCCATCAGAGATCGACCACTTTTTCATTTCATCCATATGTTTATCAAGCAATTCCTTTTCAAGTTTTTTCATCATTTTGCGCTTTTCTTTTTGACTTTCAAGCGCATAATATTCAGGTTCATATTTTTCCAACAATTCTCGTGCTTCAACAGCAACCGGGTACACCTTTTTCACTTTCTGAACATACCTCGAATAACGACGGTACTGGCGTTTGTTTTTAAATTCGCGTTGCGGAAATACAATAACTTCTTTTACATTTTTAAAAATGATGGTATCTCCATTCTCGATATAACCCATATTTATGCCGGCAGTATCACGATCTTGCGCTTCAGAAAAAACGCAAATCAGAAGAAAAAGCAGTATAAAAAATCCTCTATTCACTGAAACATTTTTAAAAACATAAAAGTAGAACGAATAATCTATTTTTCAATTATCCCCCATTCAAAGTTTATATCTTTGCCACGATATAACAGCTAAGGCTACAAATTTTAATACGAAATATGAAGACAGCGGTTCATTCTGAAATAGGAAATTTAGAAGGTGTACTAATTCATCCTCCCGGTTCGGAAGTGGAAAATATGACTCCTGAAAATGCTGAGCGTGCGTTGTATAGCGATATTCTGAATCTTTCAATTGCTTCAAAAGAATATTCGCAGTTTGCAGGTGTACTAAAAAAAATATCGACTGTTGTTGAGGTAAAAGATTTGCTAACCGACATTTTGAAAGATGAAAAAGTTAAAGCGGAGCTTTTAAATGAGATTTGCATGACGGAATACCTGGACTCATGTTATCAACTTTTAGATGCAGCCCCGGAAGAATTGTCGAAACTGCTTATTGAAGGAGTAGTTTTGGAAAAAACCAATTTAACCAACTACCTCAATAACGAACGTTTTTTGCTTCGTCCGTTGCACAACCTGTTTTTTACCCGCGATTCGGCCATGGCAATGAACGAATACATGTTAATAGGAAAAATGGCGAACCCGGTACGCGAAAGAGAATCGGTAATTATGGATGCCATTTATCAGAATCATCCCCTTTTTGAAACGCAAACTTTAAATGCAGGAAAACCCAGTGCAGGTATTCTGGTAAATCGAAATTCGAAAATTGAAGGAGGCGATTTTCAGGTGGCACGGGAAGATATATTTGTGATTGGAACTGGAGTGCGCACCAGCACACAAGGTATCGATTTTATTATTGAGAATATAAAACAGCTAAAAAAAGAAAAACATCACATTATTGTTCAGGAATTGCCTGACACCCCCGAGTCATTTATTCATCTCGATATGGTTTTTACCTTTTTAAATACCGATTCGTGCATGGTTTATCCACCGGTTATTTTTGGAATGAGTCGTTTTAAAACCATTCATTTAGAAATTGAAAATGGCAGAGTGACCAAAATTGAAGAAATGCCAAATATTCCAAAGGCATTAAAAAAACTGGGAATGGATTTAGAACCTATTTATTGTGGCGGGAACAACGACCCATGGACACAGGAACGCGAACAATGGCATAGTGGCGCCAATTTTCTTGCGTTTGCTCCGGGTAAAATTATTGGTTATCAGCGCAATGTTCATACCGTTGAAGAATTACACAAAAATGGTTTCGAAGTTTTGGCAGCAAACGATGTTATTTCAGGAAAAGTATCGCCCAACAATTATTCCAAATGTATTGTAACCATTGCGGGTTCGGAACTGGCGCGAGGTGGCGGAGGGGCACGTTGTATGTCCCAGCCGTTTAGAAGAGCTGCTGTGAATTGGTAAGATAGAGTAAGAATAACACAGAAAATGCGAAAACTAAAAAATAAAGAGCTCAACCGTTTAAGTGTTGACGAATACAAAAACACCGATAAAACACCTGTAATTGTTGTTTTAGATAATATTAGAAGCTGTAATAATATTGGCTCTGTATTCCGGACTTCGGATGCTTTGCTGATTGAAAAGATTTACCTCTGTGGAATAACTGCAACTCCACCCAACAACGAAATTAGAAAAACCGCGTTGGATGCCGAGAAATCGGTGGATTGGGAATATTTCGAAAATACCGAAGATGTAGTAGAGAAACTACAAAAAGAAGGTTGTAAAGTATATGCAATCGAACAGGTAGAAAACAGCATTTCGCTACCTGATTATAAACCCGCCTCCGATGAAAAACCGGCACTGGTTTTTGGCAACGAGGTAAAGGGTGTAAAACAAACAGTGGTTGATCTTTGCGATGGAAGCATTGAAATTCCACAATTTGGCACCAAACATTCATTTAATATTTCGGTGAGTGCAGGAATTGTTTTGTGGGATATTTTCCAGAAAGTAAATAACATTAGATAATGATACCTTGACTTTGGTAAATTATGATCCCCTGATTTGAAGTCAGGTTATCACTATTCAGAAGTAAAACATCATTCCAATTTCAAACATTTTCTGTATTTTTATAGGAAATCAAAGCAAAATAGAAATGAGTACCCCTCGAAATATGCCTGAAGAATTTTTGCAATACATTTGGGAAAGCCGGCTTTTTGCAGTTGAAAATTTGAAGACAACTGAAGATAATGGGCTCGAAATTTTAAATCAAGGGAAGCGGAACACCGACTCGGGACCTGATTTTTTTAACGCCAAAATTAAAATCGACGACACCATTTGGGCGGGCAACATCGAGATTCATAAAAAAGCTTCCGATTGGCAAAAACACAAGCATCATACCGATAAAGCTTACGACTCAGTTATTTTACACGTTGTTGAAACCAACGACCAACAAATTTTCAGAAGCAATGGTGAAGCAATTCCAACACTTGTTCTGAACTATCCCACTTTCCTTGAAAACAACTACAGAAACCTACTTGATGCCCAAACATGGATTGCGTGTCAAAATCAGTTTCATAAAATCGATCCCATTCTTTTACAGCTGGGTTTTAACCGTTTAATGATTGAGCGACTGGAAGATAAGACAGAAGAGATAATAATACGATTGCAACAAAATAACAACGACTGGAACGAAACTTTTTACCAAATGCTGGCACGCATGTTTGGTTTTAAAGTAAATGCAATTCCGTTTGAATTACTGGCAAAATCGTTGCCTATCCAAATTTTGGCAAAACACAAAAACAATTTATTTCAACTGGAAGCTTTACTTTTTGGCAATTCGGGCCTGCTAAACAATCAACTTTTAGGTGACACCTATTACCTCCGGTTACGCGATGAATATTCCTTTCTATACAAGAAGTACAAGTTGCATGCACTTGAAAGTCACTTGTGGAAATTTATGCGTTTGCGGCCTGTTAACTTTCCAACAGTTCGAATTTCGCAATTGGCACACTTAATTCATCGTTCGAACGGACTATTTTCAAAAATGATTGAACTTGAAAAAATTGACGAACTAAAAGATTTATTAAAAGTAAAAGCATCTGAATATTGGGACACACATTACAATTTTAACAAAACATCTAAAAAAACGGGAGTTAAAGAATTGGGAGAAAACTCAACTCATCTTTTAATCATTAATGTTGTAATTCCGTTTTTGTTTGTGTATGGCGAAAAACAAAACAAACCTCAATTAAAAAACCGCGCACTCGAATTTTTGGAACAATTGCCGGCAGAAAACAATTCAATCCTAAATAAATGGCGGGAGCTTGGAATTCAGGCACACTCTGCTTTTGAATCGCAGGCTCTACTTCAATTAAAAAACTGCTACTGCGAACCAAAAAAATGCTTAAATTGCCACATAGGGGTAAAACTGGTTTCTGCCCAATAAAAATGATAAAAATACAATGAGCATTACCAGCCAACAGTACAACAAATTTCAGGAAGTCTCGAGTAACACCATAAAAGTAGGTATTGCACTATTGGTTTCAATTTTAGTATTTGGAACAGCAGGATATTATTACATCGAAGACCTGAGTTTACTGCAAAGCCTTTACATGACAGTAATTACCATTTCCACTGTTGGGTTTAAACACGTTGGACACGAACCAACCGAACTCGGAATGATTTTTACCATTGTGCTTATTATTGTAAGTTTGGGTAGTTTGGCTTATGTGGGCTCAAACATGGCACGATTTGTATTTGACGGAGAATTAGCTAACTACATAAAAACGTATAGAGTGGACAAAAGAATTGCAAAACTAAAAGACCACGTTATTATTGTGGGCTACGGACGAAATGGCGAACAAGCCGCAATGGAATTGGAAGAAAATGGAGTACCGTTTGTGATTCTCGACAAACGCGAAAACGTAATTTCCCGTATGCGTGAAAATGAGAAGTTACTATATATTCGAGGAGATGCGACACACGAAGAAACACTTGAACAAGCACGCATTCATGAAGCACGTGCACTTATTGCAACAACTCCCAACGATGCCGACAATGTATTTGTGGTACTAACCGCACGAAGTATGAACCCAGGTTTAACTGTTATTAGCCGGGCTTCAGAATTGGAAAGTCAGATGAAATTAAAGCGTGCCGGTGCCACCAACGTAATTATGCCCGAACGTATTGGCGGTCAACGTATGGCCAAACTGGTTCATCAGCCCGACGTGGTTGAATTTATCGAATACATTATTCTACAAAAAACACAAGATGTGAGTCTGGAAGAAGTTTCGTGTAAAAACCTGGCTCAGCGTTTTGTTGGAAAATCTATTGCCGATTTAAAAGTGCGAGAATATACAGGAGCCAATATTATAGGTATCAAAATTAGTGGTGCCCGCTATGTTTTTAACCCCGATCCGCAAATGATTCTTTCGCGAAATGATCAGCTTTTTGTTTTGGGAAATCCTGTACAAATAAAAAAGTTGATTGAGATAATGCACAAAGACGAATAGATTTTGATGACTATATTACTGTCTCACTAATTTATTTTTTCATGTTTGCATGCATTACTATTTATAGTTATAACTAATTAAATAAGAATGCGAAGCATAAAATTTGAATACAAAATCGCAACCATCTATTTATTGGTTGGCGGAATCTGGATTATTTTCTCAGACAAAATAGTTCAATCCTTCTCTCAGAATGATGCTGTGATAACTGAATTACAAACCTACAAAGGCTGGTTTTATGTTGCGGTAACGGCTATCCTACTTTTTTTTCTGGTAAAAAATCATCTTATAAAATTACGAAAAGCTAAACAAGAGGCCATAAAGAGCAATCAACTCAAAAGTGTCTTTTTACAAAATATATCTCACGAAATCCGTACTCCAATGAATAGTATTATTGGTTTTTCGGACTTATTAACTCATGATAATCTATCCACAAATGAGACATCACAATACATTTCAAATATTACCACCAGTTCGAATCAACTGCTAACCATTGTTGATGAATTATTGGACATTTCGCTTATTGAAACCGGAAATATGAAAGTGTATAATTCTTCATTCAATCTAAATCAGTTTTTAGATAAAATGGTTGGAGATTTTAATCTTATTCTAAAAAATGAAATTCAGTTTTCGATTAAAAAAGGTCTTACTGATGATTTTAGTACAATTGAAACCGACGAGCAGAAACTGAGACAAATTATTCAAAACCTGTTAACCAATTCGAATAAATACACAGATGCAGGAACAATTAAAATGAGCTACACTGTGATTAATAGCGAAATCCAATTTTGTATTAGCGACACCGGAATTGGAATACCTCACGACGTTCAAAATTACGTGTTTGAGCGTTTCAGACAGGTAAATGAATCGAAACAGAAACTGAACGATGGCGTTGGTTTAGGTCTTGCCATTTGTAAAGGTCATGTTGAAATATTAAACGGAAAAATTTGGCTTGAATCGGAACCCGGAAAAGGCTCCTCGTTTTACTTTACTATTCCGTATAATCGTATAGAGCAATAAATGCTTCTGCTGCATTTTTAAAACTACATAATTAGTCAGAAACCACTCTTCTCTGATTTTAAATTAATTACACACTCAAACAACCTGGTTAAGTTTAACATTGATTAGGGTTTATTCAAATACCTTAATACAATTTTTCCTGACCTTTGCCTTCGAAAACATTTGCCAATGAAAACAATTTCGACCCTGCTCTTTCTATGCTATTGTATTACGGTATTCGCCCAAGACGACAAAATCCAGATACAAGGAAAAATTGTAAATAAAAACGGAGATCCCATAAGCGACGTATATATTATTAATACAAGTAATCACGAAAAAGACATTACACAAGCTGATGGTGTTTTTACAATAACCGTTTCTCAAAACGATTCTCTCATACTATCGCACATCTCCTATTTCCGAAAAGCTGTGAAAGTTTTCACACTGCTGCAAGATCCTGTGGTAATTTTAGAGTCAGATAATATTGAAATTCCGGAGGTAACGATTACTCCTGAAAATAAGAGCGATTACGAACGAGCAAAAAAGAATCTTATGTTTTTAAACGATTACAAAGTGCAGAGTTATACAAAAATAAAACCGGAAAGCGATCCTGTTAATACCATAATGACTGAACATAACAGATTAATGCGGGTTGAAGCCGGTTCAATCAATTTGTTACAACTTCCATTAGAAGCACTAACTAAGTTCGGCAAAAAGAAAAGACACAAAAGAAAACGATCTAATGACTTTTATTCCACCCGAAAACAAAAAGATCTCACTCCTGAGAACTAATATTATTTCTCAGGTTCTGCATCAAACTTCTCAATAAAATCGGTAGAGAGCACTCTGAACTCTGTACGTCGGTTAAGGCTGCGTGCAATTTCCTGCTGCGCTTCAGGCAAAGCCATAATAAACTCTTCGGTGAGCTCATCATTACGTTTTAAAAAATCGTATTCTTTGGCCATTTGACGTGTTACCGTTTTAGGCCAGGTTTCGCCGTACCCTTTTGCTACCAGTCGATCAGGATTAATTCCTTTTTCAATCAGATAATCGACTACACTTTGTGCACGTTTCTGCGACAAATCGAAGTTAAACTGGTCGCTGCCCACATGGTCGGTATGCGCCATCAATTCTATCGTAATTGTTGGGTTAAACACCAAAATCTGTATCAAAGTGTCAAGAGACGCTTTCGAACTTTCGAGCAATTCCCAGCTACCAAATTCGTAGTTAATATTATCCACTTTTATGGGCGCATCGGTGGGTGTTAAATACATTTCAAATTGGAAGTCGCGGCTGTCATCCAGACCAATTGTATTGGCAGTGGCCTTGTCACGTAAAAATCCATCTTTATACGCAGCAAAAATGTATTCTGTTTCCGGCTTTAATTTCATTTTGAATTTACCGTTTTGAGCCCGCACTTTTAGGTTTGTTCCATCGGTTCCGATAATACGAACGGTTGTTCCATCTAACTTCGAATTGGTTTCTTTGTTGAAAATCTCACCTTCAACCTGATAAATTTTTGGAGGCACTACAAAGGAATAAATATCGTCGCCACGCGATCCTTTCCGGTTCGAGCTAAACATTCCTTTATTTTCTCCTTCAACAAACGCAATTCCAAAATCATCAGCCGACGAGTTCATTGGCGATCCCATATTTTCCACAGTCCACACCCCATTTTCTCCTTCAATGGCTTTAAAAATATCGAAACCTCCCTGTCCGATGTGTCCATTTGAAGCGAAATAAAGTTCTCCATTATCGCGCACGAAAGGAAACATTTCGTCGCCATC